>NZ_JBNDJH010000004.1:0-410985 GCF_050434865.1 Pseudomonas silensiensis | reverse complement strand
GCTTTTTCATGGCCTCGCCCTCGCTGTCGTTGGCTTCTATAAGAATGCCACCGTGGCGCACAGACGCCTCGGCTTGGGCGAGTCCATTCAATTACGGATTGTGTCGTTCCTGAACTGATCGGCATTAGGTATATACCGGGCCTTTTCGGGTGTTCGATTCACCCGCCAGGGTTGGTCACCTGGATATAAACCGCGTAGCTGCCCAACAGCACCCAAAAAGTGGCGAAAATCCACGGCGTACGCACGGAAAACAGCAACGACTTGCGATATCCCTTATGGGACGATTCCATCTCACTGAACAGTGGCGACTCATCGTAAGCAAGCCCCATCAAGGGCTCACTGTGCAGCAACTGACTCTGTTTGAAATGCCAGTGATCAATGATGTCGTATGCCGCGCGAATCCCCGGCCAGGCGTTGAGCGAACTGAGCAGCCCCAACAGTGCTAAAAAGGGTGGCACCACCAGCGTGAAGAGTTTTCCCCACTCAGGGTTGAGGTTAGACATGCACGATGCGAAGGCAATCACCAGAAACGATTGCGCCGCCAGGTAGGCGTCGGTGCGATTGGCCAGAATGCTGGTTTCATACTGGATTTCCCGGCGGTAGAAATCCAGACGCTCCTTGGGGGACCCGAACATCTTGGCGTTGTGTTCGGTCAGGGTTTCTTCAGCCGGGGCCTCGGTCAATATTCTGGGCACAAGAGTCACGCACGGGATGGAAAGCGTTTAGAAGTAACGTCTCCCGACAAGTTCAGCTGGAATGACAGACAAAGGAATCCGCGACCGAACTTTGAGCTCGCTTGGTCATTTCATGGTCGTGGCGATGATTTCCACCAGATTGAGTTGGGTAAAGGGTTTGGACAGGCGCGGAAGTCTGGTGGCGAAACCTTCCAGGCGTTCGGCGTAACCGGTGGCAAGGATGATCGGCAGGCTAGGCTTGATGATTCGGATAGCCTGCGCCAGTTCCGCGCCATTCATCTGTGGCATGGCCATGTCGGTGATGACCAGATCAATCGCCTGTTCACTGTCGAACATAGTCAGCGCCTGTGCGCCGGACGCGGCACTGATCACTCGATGCCCCAGGTCTTCGAGCAACAGACAGGTACTGGTCAACACCAGGCTGTCGTCGTCCACCACCAACACACACAGTCGGGGCACGGGCGGTGCGGCTTGCTCCTCGGCAACAGGTTTGGCGACTGAACCAGCGGTGGCGAAGGGTATCCACAGTTCGGCGGTTGTGCCTTTGTCCTTCAGGCTCTTGAGGACGAATCGGCCGCCCAACTGCTCGATAAAACCATGAACCATCGACAGCCCCAGGCCAGTACCTTTGCCTACTCCCTTTGTGGTGAAAAAAGGGTCCGTCGCCGATGCCAGCGTCACGTCATCCATGCCCTCACCGGTATCGGTGACACTCAGGCAGACATAACGACCGGGCGCCAGGCAAAGCTTCGTCTTGTCCAGAACAGCATCTGTCTGGGCACTGATCACGATTTTTCCGCCATGAGGCATTGCATCTCGAGCGTTGGTCACCAGGTTCAGTACCGCCAGTTCGAGCTGATTGACGTCGGCCAGGACCGGTTCAAGGTCTGGCGAAAAGCGCGTTTCGAGCACCACGGAAGGCCCGAGGGAGCTGCGCAACAGTCCGGTAATCCCTTGCACCAGCTTCGGGATCTCGACAGGTTCGGACTTGAGCTCCTGGCGTCTGGCAAACGCCAGCATGCGCTGAGTCAGGGTTACGCCACGCAGGGCACCCTGGGTGGCGTTGTCCACCAATCGGGTAATTCTCGGATCGTCCCCGACGCGTTTGCGGATGATCTCCAGATTGCCAAGGATGACGGTCAGCAAGTTGTTGAAGTCGTGGGCAATGCCACCACTGAGTTGACCGATGACCTGCATTTTCTGCGCCTGAAACAGCGCTTCACGGGTTTGCTCCAGGGTTTGCTGGGCTTGTGTGACTTCGGTGATATCACGGGTGATCTTGGCAAAGCCGAGTAACGTGCCGGTGTCGCCCCAAATCGGGTCGACCACGACATGTGCCAGGAACCGCGTACCGTCCTTGCGCACGCGCCAGCCTTTGTTTTCGAATCGCCCCTCACGTACTGCAATGTCCAGGGTCCGTTGTGGTTCGCCGGCCTCGCGGTCCTCCGGGGTGTAAAACATCGAAAAATGCTGGCCGATGACTTCTTCGGGCAAGTAGCCCTTGATGCGCTGAGCCCCGAGGTTCCAGTTGGTCATTCGGCCATCCGGGGTGAGCATGTAGATGGCGTAATCAGTAACGCTTTGAACCAGCAGGCGGAACTGCTGTTCGCTTTGCTTGAGGACTTCTTCGGCCATCTTGCGGTCGGTCAGGTCGCGGGTAATCTTGGCAAACCCCAGCAACTTACCCGACGGGTCGAGAATCGGATCAATGACGACGTGGCACCAGAAATGCGTGCCGTCCTTGCGAACCCGCCAGCCTTCCCCCTCGAAACGCCCCTCTCTGGTCGCCGTGTTCAGCGCTCGCTGGGGCAAACCGGCACGGCGATCCTCTTCGGTATAGAACCGCGAAAAGTGCTGCCCGAGGATTTCGGACTCCTCGTACCCCTTGAAGCGCCTGGCGCCGGCGTTCCAGCTGGTGATGATGCCATCGGGATCAAGCATGTAGATCGCGTAGTCAATCACAGCATCGATCAACAGGCGAAAACGACTGTCGTCGATGGCGTCGGCTTTGGTCCGATCCTCGTTCATTGATCTCTCACGTCGTTATCGTTTTTCTGGAGTATGCGACAAACCAGAAATTTGGAAAGTTCGAAAAAAACGCTGGGTGGCGGCTCTGGAACTTATGCCTCAGATTATTGGGTGGTCAGACGTTCGCTGAGTTGCAACAGAGGCTGGCGCAATCGACCACCAGCGCGGCAACAACTGCTTGACCTTACTATCGCCAAACCGGTCATCGATCAACATGACCACCCCTTGATCCTGCTGGGTGCGGATCACCCTCCCCGCCGCCTGCACCACTTTCTGCACGCCGGGAAACAGGTAGGTGTAGTCATAACCGGCACCGAAAATCGCCGCCATGCGCTGTTTCAACTGCTCGTTGACCGGGTTGAGTTGCGCCAGCCCGAGGGTGGCGATGAACGCTCCGATCAGTCGCGCGCCCGGCAAATCAATGCCTTCGCCAAACGCCCCGCCCAGCACCGCAAAACCGACGCCCTGACTGTCGGCGGTGAACTGATCGAGGAAGTCCTGACGCTGCCCTTCCCCCATGCCCCGGGACTGCGACCACAGATTGATGTGTGGGTGTTTCTCGGCCAGCAACTGCGCCACTTGCTGTAAATAATCGAAGCTGCTGAAAAACGCCAGGTAGTTGCCGGGACGTTGGCTGAACTGCCGGGCAATCAGCTCGACGATCGGCGCAAGGGATGACTGGCGATGGACGAACCGCGTGGAGATCTGGCTGACGATGTGCACTTGCAGCTGATCGGCGTGAAATGGCGATTCAACATCGATCCACACCGTGTCCGCCGGCGTGCCGAGCAGATCGGCATAGTAGTGGCGAGGGCTCAGGGTCGCGGAAAACAGCACGGTGCTGCGTGCAGCCGTCAGGCGTGGGCGAATGAAGCCGGCGGGTACCACGTTGCGCAGGCACAGCTGCGACAGGTTGCGTTGGCGGTCGAGGTCGCGCTTGCTGATGTCGAACAGGAACTGTTGATCAAAGAGCTCGGCCACCCGGCAAAATTGCAGCATGTCGAAATAGAAGTTCTGTAACGCGCCGTCCAGGCCTTGCGGATGATCGTTCAGGTAATCGCCGATGCTCGCGCTGCACGACGACAATGCCTGGAGCAGTTTTTCCGGCGCCTTGTCATAGGCCTGATAGGCGCCGAGTTGCAGGTTATGCAGGGCATTCCACTCACGGTTGACCCGTTGCAAGGGTTTTTTCAACGCATCGGGCGCGGTTTTTCGTACGCCGTTGAGGGTCGACTGGTCGAGGCTGGCGCTGTACATCTGCCGGCCGCGCTCCACCAGGTTATGCGCTTCGTCCACCAGCACCGCGACTGTCCAGTTATTGGCCTGGGCCAGCCCGAACAACAGTGCGCTGAAATCGAAATAGTAGTTGTAATCGGCGACCACCACGTCTGCCCAGCGGGCCATTTCCTGGCTCAGGTAATAGGGACAGACATCGTGTTGCAGGGCGACCTCACGCAAAGCGTTCTGGTTCAGCAGGGACAACTTGCTGGCCGCCTGGCGAGCGGCGGGCAAGCGATCATAAAACCCTTGGGCCAACGGGCAGGATTCGCCGTGACAGGCTTTGTCCGGATGCTCGCAGGCCTTGTCCCGGGCGATCATTTCGAGCACCCGCAAGGGTGGCGCGTCGGCGCTGTCGAGGATCACTTGCGCGGCGTCCAGCGCCAGTTTGCGCCCCGGGGTTTTCGCTGTGAGGAAGAACACCTTGTCCAGCTGCTGCGGCGCCAGGGCCTTGAGCATCGGGAACAGCGTGCCGACCGTCTTGCCGATCCCCGTGGGCGCCTGCGCCATCAAGCAACGACCGGTGCTGACGGCCTTGAACACCGATTCCGCCAGATGACGCTGTCCCGGTCGAAAGTCGGCATGGGGAAACGCCAGTTGTTGCGCCGCCCGATTACGCCCTTCGCGATGAGCCATTTCCTGTTCGGCCCAGTGCAGGAACAAGGCGCAATGTTGTTCGAAGAACAACCGCAGTTGCTCGACGCTGAAAGCCTCGACCAGGCAGGTTTCCTTTTCGCTGATGATGTCGAAATAAACCAGGGCCAGATTGATCTGCGCCAACTCCAGTTTCTGACACATCAACCAACCGTAAATCTTCGCCTGCGCCCAGTGCAGCTGACGGTGGTTGGCCGGTTGCTTGCTCAAGTCGCCGCGATAGGTTTTGACTTCTTCCAGGCAATTTTGCGCGGGGTCATAGCCGTCCGCCCGGCCCTTCACCTTCAACGTTTGATACAGGCCTTCAAGGGCGACTTCACTCTGGTAGCCCTCGCTGCGCCGGGACGCCACCGTACGGTGCCCGACAATCCCTTCCAGCGCCGTCGGCGAAGGCGTAAAACGCAGGTCGAGGTCACCGACCTTGGCGGTGAATTCACACAGCGCCCGCACCGCGATGTTGTAACTCAAGCGCCCTGCTCCGCCCATTGCACGTAGCAGACGGCAATCGGCATCTGGTGCTCATGACAGAACTCGAGCCAGCGCAATTGATTGTCTTGCAGGCGATCACCGGGGCCTTTGACTTCGATCATCCGATAGGTTTTGTCCTGCGGCCAAAACTGGATCAGGTCCGGCATGCCGGCGCGATTGGCCTTGATGTCCAACAGCAGTCGATTGAACCAGTGCTTGAGGTGTTCGGCCGGCAGGCAATCGAGTGCCTGATCGAGCAATTCTTCGCTCAGCACACCCCAGAACACGAAGGGCGACTGCACGCCCCACTTGTTGGCATAGCGTTCACGAATCGTCTGGCGGTAACGCCCGTCATCGAGTTCAGCCAGGCAGCTTTGGAACAGTTCCGCGCGACGTTCGTGAAAGTCCTCATTGAGCAGATCCACCGGCCCACGCTGGAACGGGTGGAAAAACGCCCCCGGCAACGGCGCGAAGATCGCCGGCCAGCACAGCAGACCGAACAGCGAGTTGATCAGGCTGTTTTCGACGTAATGCACCGGCGCCGACTCTTGCGCCAAATGCGCCTGAACGTATGACTCCACCGACAACGCCGGGTCGGTTCTGGGCAGTTGCAGGTCCAGGCGCAGCATTTCCCGTGGGGATCCGCGCTTTATCACCGGACCGCCCAGCTTGCGCCGCAGCCTGGGCAGCACACGCAGCAATTGTTGCTGCTCGGCGGCACTTTCCGGCGATTGCTCCACCGCGACGGCCAGGTCCATGGCCAGTTGGTATTCACCGCAGCGCTCCAACACGCGAATCAACCGCAGGCGCGCGCCGGGAAAAGCGCATTCGCGGTAGATCGTCAGTGCGGTAGAGAAATCCGCTATGCGCTCGCAGTGCTGACCGATATGGAACAACAGTTTGCCGCGACGTCTTTGCAGCCAGGGATTGCTCAGCGCCAGCCCTTTGATCTGCTCGACAATCTCTTCCACTGCTTCGCCGGCCTCGAAATGCTGCTGACACTTATGAAGAAAGAGGCAGGCGTCCACGTCTTCGCGACTGCGCAGGCCACGGGAGTCGGCGCAGAACTCGACTTTTTCATAGGTAAAGATGCCCAGGTCAGCCAGCACGAACTCGGACCAGTCCTGGTAAAGATTGCCGAAAAACATCAAGCGCAGCCGGTCGCACAGGCCCATGATGGTCAGGCTGAACAATCGGTCATCCAGCGACGGGCACCACTGGCCGAAGCTTTGAACCTGAGGAAACTGTTCGCTCAGTGCGGGCAGCCAATCGGTCTTCTTTCCCTTGGGCTGATCGATGGTGGCGCCAAAACATTGGAGAATTTCCGCCTTGAGCAGCATCTCGAACAGCGCTTCTATCGACAGCGGCAATTGCTCATCGATCCAGCCCAGCGCCAGCAGTGGGCCGGCGGCAATGGCGGTGTCGCCGATCTCGAGGTAATGCAGCTTGCTCGCCCGGAAGTGATTGCCCTTGCGCATCACCATCCTGACCAGCAACGCCCTGGACTCACGGGGCATCCGCTTGAACTCGCGGATGAAGTGTTGCTCTTCGACACTCAATACATCGGCATAGCGATGCTCAAGCCAATCAAGCACTTGCATGAAGTTGTTCAAGTAGTAGAACGGATCGTCGAGAGGGTTTGCAGTCACAGGGAAAAAGGCCATGGCGAGCGAGTACTGGTTATGCGTACAGATACCAGCTACGCCCTGCCCGGTGCAAACGGAAAAGGATAAGCGGCGGCGTTAATCGGTAATTTTTCGGATGGCTATGAACTTTCTGCCGATCCATCGCACAAACCGCCTTAGAGGTACAGTGACGATTGATTTCGCTCGTGGCAGTCGCGCTGCTTTTTTGAAGGATGAGAGGTAGTTATGAATATCAAGACTCTTGGCTTGCCCCTGGCGGTAGCGGCCTTTCTGGCCCTGGCCGGTTGCTCGACGCCAACGGTTGTGACGTTGCAGAACGGCACCCAGTATTTGACCAAGGACACGCCGAAAACCAAGACCAAGGACGGCTTCTTTGAGTTCGAAGATATTTCCGGGGCGAAAGTGAGGGTCAAGGCCGATGAAGTGACCACGATTCGGCAGGAAGACTAAATACCGCATTATCGTTCTTCGTCGGAACGCCGCCCGGAGCCGGCTCACTCCTACAAGGGATTTGTGAACGCCACAGATCCAATGTAGGAGCGAGCCTGCTCGCGATGAGGCCCGTCAGGCAATAACAACCCCTGAGCCGGACAAGCTATCCAGCCCAACCCCGACCAACGTCACCGAATCCCCCCCAAACGTCAGCACCGTGTCGTGCCCCACCGCCGTGGCATGCGCCCGATAGTCATCGTTCGGCGTCACCCCCTGAACCCCGAGAAACACCAGTTTGTCGCTGGCCTGGTAGCCAACCACCCGGTCCTGACCAAACGCGCCGCTAAACAGGAACGTATCGATTCCGCCCCCCGACTCCAGCAGGTCATTACCGGCGCCGCCGACAAACACGTCGTTACCGGTGCTGCCGATCAAATGATCATTGCCGTCCAGTCCAAACAGCCAATCGCCGCCAGCGTGTGCCTTGAGCGTATCGGCACCGGCGCCGCCCTTTACCGTTGACGCGTACTGGGTAAGGTTGTTGCCCGCCTTGAGGCCTTCTGCCGTGACGCTGTGGGTCACGTCATCCTTGAACAGCCCCCACAGAAACCCCGGCTCCTTGGTCACAATGCTGCCGATGTCGCGGGTCATGCTGATGCCGCCATTGGCGTCGCGGATGTACAGGTTGCCGGCGCCATCATTGGCGAAGTCGAAGTTTTTCACCGACTGCTGCACATCCAGCACGTTGTAGCCCTTGCCGCCCAGCAAGATGTTGTAGCCACCACCGTCGCGGAAGGTGTCGTTGCCATCGCGGCCTTCCAGATAGTCGTTGCCCCGGCCACCCTGGATCAGGTCATCGCCGTCACTGCCGATGATGAAGGTGCTGCCCTTGTGGGTTTCAGCGTTGCGATTCAGGTCCTGAACCCAAGTGTTGGCGCGCGCCGGATCCGACAGGTTGGCAACGATGATCGTCGAGTCTTTGCTGGTGAGGTCGTAGAACTTCGACTCGATCACCCGGTTCATGCCGTCGCCATAGGCGGTCGGCAAGTGCGAGATCCAGGTCGGGATGTTAAGGATGGAAAACGGCAGAACATTCCACGCGGTCGAGGCGTAGTGGTCGTTGAAGCTGACGATGTTATCGGTCGCCGACACCTTGGCGGCATCGTGCACGCCCACCGATGACAGGTTGAACGATGAGCCGTCGAGGGCGCGGTACACCGGATCGTTCTCGTAGCCGACGTTGAGCACTTTGTCGGTACTGCTTTGGGTCGGCGAGGCGTAAGCGATGTAGTTGGAATCCTGGTAGAACCCGTTCCACTTGCCGCTGCTCAAATCCGCCAGGCTGTTGACCGCCAACCCGCCGAGGCTGTGGCCGCTGACCAGCACGTCCTTGCCCGACAGGCCATTGGCCTGGGCAAACGCCGCGACGTCGCTCAGCAGATTACCGAAGGCTTCGCCGACGTAGTTTTTTGCATAATCCTTGGGCCCTAGCGCCGCCAGCAGATCGTTGATCACATCGCCGATGGAGTCGCTGATCTGGCTTTCCCGTGGGCCGCTGGTGCCGCGAAAGGCGATACCGATTTCGCTGAGATGACCCTGCGCGTCGTACTTGCCGAGGATTTCCACCTGAGCGCTGGTGTACCCGGCCTTTTCGCCGAAGAACGTTCCCCGTGCATCGACCTTGCCGTCATAGCCCAGTTGCGTGGCGGTGATGGGCGTCCAGCCGGCTTTCTGCACAGCATCCAGCGCGGCTTTTTCCGAATCGGGGTTCCATGGGATTCCGGGAATGACGCCCTGGGAGTCGGTCCCGCCGATCAGCGCGGTCACCAGTGTCGCCGGCAAGCCAAGGCCGAAGCCGTTGTGCTGATAGCCGGTGGCAAAGCCGTTATCCAGGTTGTGATAGGAATACAGCGTGATCGCCATTGCGTCGGTAAATAACGCTTTGGAATCGGCTGTACCGAAGTTTTTGTAGTCGTACACACCCATTGGTATTGCCTCTCTCTTTGTTGGAATTGTTAGAGATAGCTCACAACCAGGACGCCCCATCACGAGGCGCCCCGGAGCATTTAAATCAGAACTGCCAGTCAAGCGTCAGACCCACTCCGTGGTCTTTCTCGCGGGAGCCGAGCAGTCCGTTGTAATCCAGGCTCAAACGAACGTCCTGCGCCACCGCCAGACCGGCCCGCGCACCGATGACGGCAGCGTTACGGTCCAGGGACACGCTCTGCACGCTGAACGCGGTGTTGCCGTTGGCGAAGGCCAGGTGATCTTCGGAACGGGTGTTGCTCAGGTTGTGCTGCCAGCCCAGCGTGCCGGACAGTTCCAGTTGCTTGTCCGACAGGGCTATCGCTTTGCTCGCCCGCAGGCCGAGGGTCGAGAGCACAGCGTCGCGGTTGTCTTCGCCGCCCTTGAGCGCGGCGGCATCACCTTTCTCGGTGAAGCTGTCGCTGTTGAGGTGCACATAAGCCAGGTTGGCGAACGGTTCCAGCGCCAGCGGTTGCAGGTCCAGGCGATACGCCGCTTCGGTAAACAGTTGTGCGGTTGTGGCATCGCGTTTGGATTTCTGTTTGCCGCTGACGTCGCCCAATTGCAGGTCACGCTTCACATCAATGCGATGCCAGCTGTAAGCGCCGCCGACGCTCAGACGCAGTGCATCGATTTCATGGCCCAGATAAGCGCCCAAGTGGTAGCTGTCGACCGAGGCGGACGAATGCGTGCCATCGCCCATGCTCAACGAACTGTCGCTGTAGCCGGTCACGAAACCCAGCCGCGTATCTTCAGTGATCAGACCGTCGACACCGGCCAGCAAACCGCCGATGGAGCTGTTGGAGCTGGCGTTGTCATGCCCGCCATCGCTCTTGCCCCAGGCGCCGAGGACTTTGACCCAGGCGTTGCTACGGTCATCGGTCGGTGCCGCAGCGTTGAACAGATCTCGCTCACGCAGACGCTCGCCGACGGCATCGCGCAGGTAACGGCTGTCGTTGATCAGCAGCGTGCCGATCGCCGGGTGAATCTCACCAGACAGCTGCTGGAAGGCTTGTTGCGCGACGGCAGCGGTCGGCGAAAGCAGCAAGGTTTCATAGAGCGGATTGCCGGCGCCCAGTTGCTCGGCGGCCGCGGCGACGGCGCGTTGATTCGGGGTTTGGCCGACGCTGGCGAAGGACGCTGCATTGCGCTCTACCGCCAGTTGGATGCCATTGGCCGAGTAATCGAGCGTGCCTCCGATGAACAGGTAATCCGGGAGCACCGCGCCGAAACGCCCTTCGATCCCGCCGGCCGCTTGCAGAATGTTGTATTGGTTGCCGAGCAAGGATTTCACTTCGCGGGTGGTCAGCAAGGTCGGGCTGTTTTCCAGGGACAGGCTGACGGTAGCGCCGTCGATCACCGCTTTGCCGCCCGCCACGATCCGATCGCTGCTGGTCGGCGACAGCTCCACGGCGTAGGTCGAGCCAGGTTCGAAGATCACGTCGCCCGCCACCTGCAAGGTGCCGATGGAATTGCCTGGCGCTACGGTGCCACCGCTTTTCACGTTCAATGCGCCGATGCGGCCATTACCGCCGAGGATCCCGCTGTCGTTGACGGTGACCGCCGAGAGCAGCGAGCCGTTGATTGCCAGGCGGCCCTGATTGACCAGGGTCGGGCCGGCATAGGTGTTGGCGCCGGTCAGCACCAGCGTGCCGATGCCCTGTTTGGTCAGGCCACCATGACCGGAAATGTCGTTGCGCCACGTGTCGAGGCCGCAGTGCACGTCATTGCACACGCGTTCGGTCGGTTTGCCCGCGTCGATAATCGCGCCGATGCCCGGCAAATCCGCGACAAACTGGCTCGAACCGTAGGCACCCTGGATGCGGAACTCCTCGGGAATGTCTTGCTCGGTGACCAACATCGCCGGGCCATCAATGCCTTTGCGCAGGTTGATCATGCCCCAGCCGTACAGCGAATCGACACCTGGTGCACCGAGGTCGGTGGCCGTGGTGCGCAACACGCTGGCGACCTGGGCGCCGGTCATGTACGGGAAGCGTTCCATCAGCACGGCCATGGAACCGGCGACATGCGGCGCCGCCATCGAGGTGCCGTTGTAATTCTTGTAGCCGGTGGTCAGGTTGTCGGCGTTGGTACCACTGATGATCGAGCTGTAGATCTTGCTGCCCGGTGCGGACACGCAAAAGCTGGCGGTGTAGCCGCAGCGTGAAGAGAAGGTGCTGATGTTGTAGAGGTCCGGGCTGTTGAGGTCCGGGTTTTTCTGCAACGCCGCCACGGTCACCCAGTTCGGTGCGATGTCCGGGACGAAATAGCCCAGGCCTGCGATAGCGTCCGGGTTGTTGAGGTTGTAGTCGTTGCCAGCCGCGAAGATCGTCACGATACCGCTGCGGGCCGCCGCGATGGCGCCATCGTAGGCTCCGCCCGGTTTGGTCCCGAGCAACGGACGGATCTCGTTGAACTGCAATTGCGCGTCCTGCACGGTGAAATGCGGGTACGCGGGGTTGCGTCCGCCGAGGTCGAAGCGATCGGTGATGCCGATGCCCCAACTGTTGTTGATGATTCGCGCGCCGCTGGCGATCAAGGCATCCCAACCGGCCTTGTAGACCGCGCCGTCATTGCCGCGAATGATGCCGTCTTCAGGGCCCGGATCGCCGTTGTCCGCACTGATGATCTGCGAGCCGAACGCCACGCCATGCATCGGGCCGCCATCGCGACTGCCGGCAGCAATCCCGCCAACGTGGGTGCCGTGGGCACCCAACTTGCCGTCGGAACCGATCGAGGGCGAACCGTCGTAGCGAAAGGCGTCTCCCGCTTTGACCGGGATGTACGGGTCGGTGTATTCGCGGATGCCGCTGGTGACCAGCGTGATCACTTTGTTGGGGCCGGAAAACTCCGGATGCGCGGCGTAGACCGGTTGGTCGAAGATCCCCAGTTTCACGCCTTTGCCGGTGTAACCGGCGGCGTAGGCGTCTTGTGCGTTAACCGCTCCCAGCCCCCAATCGGCATTGAATTCAGTGCTGCGCCAACTGTTGGGATCGCCTGCTCTTCCGTTTTCCACGTAAGGCGCCGCTTGTGCGGTACCGAGGGTGGCCAATGCGCAGAGCATGGCCAGGTTATTGTGCTTGTTATTCATCCAGCTACCGTCCTTAGTTGTGTTGCCAAAATCCCTGTGCCTTGAAAAGCACCCATTTCTATTTGTGAAACACGCTCCCTGTAGCAGCTGGCGCAGCCTGCGTCCGGCTGCGCAGCAGTCGTAAATCCTGAATGCACGGTGTAACTGACGGACCGTGTTGTCTGGTTTTGCGACTGCTGCGCAGCCGAACGCAGCCTTCGGCAGCTACAAGGGGTCTGCGTTAAAACTGCCAATTGAGGCTGAGCCCTACGCCATGGCTCTTCTCGCGACTGGCCAGTTGGCCGGTGTAATCGAGGTTCAAGCGGATGTCCCGGCTCAGGGCCAGGCTGGCATGGGCGCCCACCAGCGCGGCATCACGCACCATTGACGAACTCTCCACGGAAAACGCTGTGCTGCCGCCGGCAAACGCCAGATGCTCTTCAGAATCGGTTTGGCTCAGGTTGTGCTGCCAGCCGAGGCTGCCGCTCAGGTCCAGTTTCTGCTGGCCGGACAGGTTCACGGTTTTCAATGCGCGCACGCCCAACGTGCTGAGCACCGCGTCACGCGTGTCGCCACTGCTTTTCAGTGCGGCGGCGTCACCTTTCTCGGTGAAACCTTCGGTGTCGAGGTGCACGTAGGCCAGATTCGCGAAAGGTTCGAGCGCCAGCGGTTGCAGGTTCAGGCGATACGCCGCTTCGCCGAACACTTGGGTGGTCCCGGCATCGACCTTGGCTTTCTGTTTGGCACTGACGTCGCCGTATTGCAGGTCACGTTTGACGTCGGCCCGATGCCAGCTGTAGGCACCACCGGCACTCAGACGCCAGGCACCTGACTCGCGGCCGGCATAAGCACCCAAGTGATAGCTGTCGACCTTGGCCGATGAGTGAGTGCCAGAGCCCATGCTCACCGAGCTGTCGCTATAACCGGTGACCAGACCGATCCGGGTTTGCTCATCAAGCGCCCCGTCGACACCGGCAAGCAAGCCGCCAATCGAGGTGGTGTAACCGGCGGTGTCATGGCGCTCATCGGTCTTGCCCCAGGCGCCCAGCGCTTTGATCCAGCCATTGCTTTGCGTGCCTTGAGCGTCAATCAGTCGCTCGCCGACAGCATCACGCAGGTAGCGGCTGTCGTTGATCAGTACCGAGCCCAGCGCCGGATAGATTTCCCCCGACAACTGCTGAAACGCCTGTTGCGCGGACGTCGCGGTGGGCGACAGCAGCAGGCTTTCGTAAACCGGATTGCCCGCCCCGAGGCCTTCCACGGCGGAGGCTACGGCGCGCTGGTTCGGCGTTTGGCCGACGCTGGCGAAAGTCGTGTCGTTGCGCTCGACACTCAATTGAATACCGGTGGCGGCGTAATCGAGGCTGCCGCCGATGAACAGGTAGTTGGGCAGCACCGCACCGAACTGACCTTGAATGCCGCCGGCCGCTTGCAGGATGTTGTACTGATGACCGAGCAGGCTTTGCACTTGTTGAGTGCTGAGCAAGGTCGGGCTGTTTTCCAGAGACAGGCTAACGGTCGCGCCGCTGACCGTGGCCGTACCGCCCACGACGATCCGGTCGCTATCGGTCGGCGACAGCTCCACCGCGTAGGTCGAACCCGGCGCAAACGTGACGTCGCCGCTGACCTGCAAGGTGCCAATGGAATTGCCGGGCGCAACCGTCGCGCCGCGGTTGGCGGTCAGTGCGCCGACGAGCCCCGATCCACCCAGCGTGCCGCTGTCATTGACGGTCACTTGCGATGCCAACGAACCGTTGACCGACAGCAGACCGCCATTCACCGTGGTCGGCCCGCGATAAGTGCTGTTGCCGGTCAGCATCAGGCGTCCGGTACCGGACTTGATCAGGCTGCCTTCGTAGACCCGAGTGGATGCGGCAAGATCGCGTGCCATGCCCACCGCATAATTGGTCTGATCCTGCTGGCTGGCACCGACCGGTACACCGCTCTCCCACCCTTTGGTCTGCAGTGTCTGTTGCCAGGCGCTGTGTTCCGCCGCGTCTTCGCTCTGACGCTGCATCAGCGCCTTGTCGGTGATGTTGTTGCTCCAGACATCACTCTGCCCTGCCCCCAGATTGGCGTCGAAACGTCCGAGCAATTGCCCCGGCCCGCGCATCGCCCGTTCGAGGTTGGCCACGCCCCAGCCGACGCGGGTATTCGGCGCCTCGGTGATCGAACCGTCGAGCTGGGTGGCGGTGGTCAGCAGGGTTTCCAGCGCCTGCTGGTTGTTCATGTACGGGTAGCGCTCCATCACCAGCGCCAGGGCACCGGTGGCATGCGGCGCGGACATGGAGGTGCCGGACTTGATCGCAAAGCCTGCGCCGGGAATGGTGCTGTCGATCTTCGCGCCAGGGGTGGTGATGCACCAATACTTGGCGATCCCGCACTGGTTGTATTTCTGCTGATTGCCTTGATCCAGACCCGACACCGCCAGCCAGTGGCCTTCCAGGTCCGGCTCAAAGTAAGGCAAGGCTGAGCGCACGCTGGCGTTGGGGTAGCCGCTGTTGCCGGCGCTGAACACGTTGATTACGCCGCGTCGGGAAACGTCCGCCGCCTCATCGAGCCAGGTGCCTTTGTTCCAGTGCTGGGCGTAGGCCGCCTGCAGATCGGCGAGGGTCCGATAGCTGACGTCCGGCGGTTGGCTGCCCCAGCTGTTGTTGATCGCTCGCACACCGGCATCCGCCAACGCGTTATAGACCGCTTTGAAGTAGCGGGGATCAGGATTGGGGCCAAACAGGAAGCTGTCGTTCTTGTTGGTGTTGCCGACGTAGACCTGCGCGTTGTAAGCCACGCCGTGCATGCCGGTACCATCGCGGGAAGCCCCAATGGTGCCGGCGACGTGCGTGCCATGGGAATCGTTGTTGGCGTTGAGTGCGCCGTCGACATTGAACCGGGAGCCGTCAACGTAACTGCCGCTGGCGGTCACCGCGTGGTAACGGCCGGTGGCGAATTCGGGATGGGCCGCATCGAAGCCTGAATCGAGCTCGCCGATTTTCACCCCTTTGCCAGTGATGCCGGCGGCATAGGCTTGATCGGCTTGCATACGGGCAAGTCCCCAGTCACGCTGGAACTCCGCTGAGCGCCAACTGGCGGCATCACCGGGCACGCCGGTTTCCAGGTAAGCGGCTTGCACCGAGACGGGCATTGCTGACACCAGGAGTAATAGCGTGCCGACCGACATCGGCTTGATCTGTACGTCCATGTTCATGACTTCTCGCTTTTTTGGCGTTTTTAGAATTCTGGTTGGGTGCTGCTTTCCTCAGGTTGTCGCTGTTCCTGTGGCGAGGGAGCTTGCTCCCGCTGGGCCGCGAAGCGGCCCTTGACGGCGGTTGCTGCGCAACCGAACGGGAGCAAGCTCCCTCGCCACATGTGGTGTTTCTTCAGGAATTCATTGAGTTCTGGGGCCTTGGCCGAAGGCCTCGTCAACCTTGGCCAGATCCTGCTCATTCAACGTCCCGGCGTAGTAGTGCAACTTGGTCCAGGCCATCAGGTAGTCGTAGCGTGCCTGGGCCAAATCCCGGCGGGTGGTAAAGAGTTGTTGTTCGGCGTTCAGCGCATCGAGGTTGACCCGTTCACCGCCCAGGATGCTTTGCTTGGTCGACACCACCAGCGCTTCGGCAGATATCAGGGCCTTCTGATAAGCGCGCAGCTTGTTCACACCGGACAAACAGGCGCTGAACTGGCGACGCAGCTGGATCAGTGTGTCCCGGGTCTTGCCGTCCAGTTCGTACTCAGCCTGTTCCATGGTGCGGCTGGCCTGGCGGGTCGATGCGGACACCCCGCCACCCGCATACAACGGCACGCTGACTTCAATCCCGATGGTGTTGGTGTCGTAACGCTGGTTGTAGGTGTTGCCGCTTTCCGACTCGTTCTGGCGCACCGAGGCGTAGGCACTGACTTTGGGCAGGTGTCCGGCGCGGTTGCGTTCGACTTCATACCGCGCAACTTCCACGGCATGGCGCTGCGAAGCCAGATTCGGGTTGTTGGCCACGGCCATCTCGTGCCAGGTGTCGTAATTGGCCGGTTGCAGCGTGAACGTCTGGAAACGCTGATCCAGCGGCGCCAAATCCCCGATGTTGATTGCCGGCTCGCCGATCAGCGCGCCCAGTTCTCGTAACGACGCGTCCTGCTCGTCACGGGCTTCGATTTCCTCGGCCGTTGCCAGTTCATAGCGGGACTCGGCCTCAAGGATGTCGGTACGCGTGCCCTCGCCCTGACGGAACATGTGTTCGTTCTGCTGGAATTGTTGCTCGAACGCCTTTTTCTTGGCCTGCGCGATGTCGATCTGATCCTGAGCAAACAGCGCCTGGGTGTAATGCTCCAGCACCCGAACCAGCAATTCCTGGCTCTTGCCGCGAAAGGCTTCGTCGGCAAACAGTGATTGCGCCACGCCTTTGCGGTACGACGCGTAAGCCTCGTAGTCGAGCAGCGGTTGTTGCAAGGTCAGGGTCGAGCCGTAACTGCTGTAGTTGCGGTCATCGCTCTGGCTACGACCGCGATCGTTCAGGTACGTCACCTTTGAGGAGTTGCGCCCCTTGTTGTAGTTGTAACCGATCCTGGGCAACAGCCCGGCGCGGCCAATGACGCGGTTTTCAAGGCCGGCATCGCGTTCCTTGAGGGCGCCGAGAAACACCGGATCATTGCGCAATGCTTGTTCGTAGATGTCGAACGGTCCCATCGCCAGCACACTGTTGCAGGTCAGCAACGCCAGGGTCGCTGCGAGCATGGAAAGCTTATTCATACAGCGGAACATCCTTATTCCTCAGTCAACGCGGAACCTGCCCGGTCGAGCAGCGGTTTGAACAAATAGTTGAGGAGTGAACGTTCACCGGTGCGCACGAACATTTCCGCCGGCATGCCGGGCTTGATCACCAGACCGTTGAGTTTTTCCATGGCCTGATCGCTGACGCTGCTGCGCAGCACGTAATACGGCGCACCGGTTTTCTCGTCGATCATCTGGTCAGCGGAGATCAGGCTGACTTCGCCGGGCACACGCGGCGTGCGGCTCTGGTTAAACGCCGTGAACAAAATGTCCACCGGCAAGTGAGTACCGACCTTGTCGACCAGGTTGACCGGCAGGTGCCCTTCCACCTCCAGACTCGTCCCCTGAGGCACGATCTCCAGCAGGGTTTCGCCCTGACGCACCACAGCGCCCACCGTATGAACCCCGAGGTTGACCGCAATGCCATCGGCCGTGGCGATGATCTCGCTGTGTTGCAGATCGAACCCGGCGGAAGTCAGCTGCTCTTCCAGCGTCACGCTTTTCAATTGCGCATCGGCCAGTTGGGTGCGGACTTCTTTCTGGTACTCCTCGATGTGCTGCTGCAGTTTCAGCCGCGATTCGAGGATGCCCTGCTCCACACGGCCGCTGTCGCCGGTGTTTTCTGCCAATTGTTGCTGAACCTGCGACAGCTGACGCTGGTACTCCATCAACCGATTGCGCGGGATGTAGCCGTTATCCGCCAAGGGCTGAAGGTTGCTCAGCTGTTGTTGCAAAGAACTGGCTTGGGCAGTCAGGTCCGTGCGGGCGCGGCGCATGCCGGCCAGTTGCGCGCTGGCGCCTTCGATGCTGGCGCGCAAGGCAGCCTGCTCGCGGGAAAACGCTTCACGGCGGCTGCTGAACAACTGCCGTTGACCTTCCAGCACCAAGGCCAGGCGCGGGTCAGGATTGTTGCTCAGTTCAGCAGGGAAACTCACCTGTTTGAGGTTGTCTCGTTCACTCTGCCACCGCGCCAGACTGGCCCAGGCCATGCGGTATTGCGCTTGCAGCGATTGCACGTCCGCGGCGACTTGCGTCTGGTCGAGCTGGAACAATGGCTGGCCCTGCTTCACCACTTGGCCCTCGCGCACCAGAATCTGGCTGACCACCCCACTGCTCATCGATTGCACGGCTTTGCGCTTGCCCGACACCACGACCGTGCCTTGCACCGGAATGCCTTGGTCGAGCGGCGCGAGGCTGGCCCAGGTGAAGAAACTGCCGGCCCCGACGATCGCCAGAATCCAGCCCATGCGGACGAAGAAACGCGCGTCGCGCTCAGGGCGTTCGGCGATGTAGTCGTGTTCCAGGGTGGCTTCGCTGATGTTACTCATACGCCCGAGTTCCTTGTCGAGGGCTGATACTGCCGGCTCATGCTGAGCCCGCCCGGTGCTTGCGCGGGTTTCTCCCGCTGCTGCTCCTGATTGCCTGCGAGTGCCTTGAGCACGTCCTGGCTTGCACCGAAGGCTTGCAAGCGCCCTTCGTTGAGCACCAACAACTTGTCGGCCTGGGCCAGTGCCGAGGAGCGATGGGTCACCAGAATCACGCTGGTGCCTTGGGCTTTCATTTGCGCGATGGCGCTGGCCAATGCGGCTTCGCCCACGGTGTCGAGGTTGGAATTGGGTTCGTCCAGCACCACCAGGCGCGGGTTGCCATACAGGGCGCGGGCCAGTGCCACACGCTGCTTCTGCCCCCCGGACAAGCCGCTGCCATCCTCGCCGAGCACGGTGTCGTAGCCTTGCGGCATGCGCAGAATCAGTTCGTGAACGCCAGCCTGCTGCGCGGCTTCAACGACTTTTTGCGGGTCCGCCTCGCTGAACCGGGCGATGTTTTCGGCGATGCTGCCGCTGAACAGCTCGATGTCCTGCGGCAGATAACCGATGTAGGGGCCAAGATCGTCGCGGTTCCAGCGATGAATGTCCGCGCCGTCGAGCCGCACCGTACCGCCCAGCGTCGGCCAGACGCCAACGAGCACCCGGGCCAATGTCGATTTGCCGGAACCGGATGCTCCGAGCACGCCCAGCACTTCCCCGGCACCGAGGCTGAAATTGACCAGGTGCAGCGTGGCCGCCCGTTGCCCTGGCGGCGCGGCGCTGACCTGCTCGAACGCGATCTGGCCTTTCGGCGCTGGCAGCGCCATGGCTTCGTCACTCGGTGGGAACGCTTGCAACAACGAATCAAGACGACGGTAAGCGAGCTTGGCGCCGCTCCACTGCTTCCACACGGCGATCAACTGATCGATGGGGCTCAGCACGCGGCCCATCAGAATGGAGCCGGCGATCATCATCCCGGCTGTCATATCACCCTTGATCACCAGCAAGGCACCCAGCCCCAGCACTAACGATTGCAGGCACAGGCGCAGGGTTTTGCTCAGAGAGCTGATGACGGCACCGGTGTCGCTGGCCTGGTTCTGCAAGCCGAGGAACCGTGAATGGACCTGAAACCAGCGTGTACGCAAAGCCCCGAGCATGCCCATGGCCTGAATGGTTTCGGCGTTGTGCAGGTGACTGGTGGCCAGTTGGCTGGATTTCTGGGAAAACCCTGCGGCTTCGCCCAAGGGCTTTTTGGTCATTGCCTCGTTGAGGCAAGCAAGGCCGATCAACAGCACCGTGCCCACCGTCGCAAACACGCCGAGCCAGACATTGAACAGGTAGATCACAAACAGATAGACCGGAAACCACGGCGCATCGAAGAAGGCAAACAGCGCAGGACCAGTAACGAATTGGCGAATTTGCGTCAGATCCCCCAAGGCTTGCCCGGCGTTGCCCTCGCCCCGAAACAGGTTGCGTTCGAATGCAGCCTGATAAACCCGCAGGTTGAAGCGGCGCTCCAGCTGGCTGCCGATGCGGATGACGATGAAACTGCGCAGGATCTCAAGCAGACCGATGAAGGCAAAGAACCCGACCACCATCAACGACAGCATCGCCAAGGTGGTTTCATTTTGCGAAGACAGCACGCGGTCGTAGACCTGAAGCATGTAAATCGACGGAACCAGCATCAGCACATTAATTAACGCGGTAAAACAACCGACGCTGATCAGGATGCTCTTATAGTCGCCCAGCGCCTTAATTAACGGTGCGGTGGCCGGGCTCTTTGCCATCTTCATGGGTTATTCCTGAGGTGTTATTCCTCGCCCTGTCTGGCGAAGTTTCCATTAACTGTCCGCGCAGGGGCGGATATAGGCCTTGCGGTAGTGCTTACAAACTAATAACAACTTTTCGTGGGCGACAGAGCGCCTGGACTAGTTGTGTTGTGCTTATGTCGGCAATGACGAGCGTTATATCCGAATCGTGTTATTGCACCTGGCGCACAAGTGTTATGACCAGATCGGATTTCAATGTGGCTTTATACGATCCGTCGCGTTGGCGACTGAGAAATAGAATCTTCGAACCTTCTTTGCCGGTGATCGCCAGGCCATCCGGCTCAGGGAACCAGCCGATCGCCGATTCGCCGCTCAGCCAGGCGCTGAGACAATCGGCGCCCTCACCCAGCGTCTGTTTCGGTTGAAAGTCGATGACGCAGACGTTGGACGGTTTGTCCTGCAACGCCTGGGACTCTGGCGAGTCCTCCTTGGCGATCAGGGTCGCCTGCCATTTGCCCGCCAATTCCGAGGGGTCTGCTAATTTCAGGCTGCTTGCCATGGCTGAATCTCCAAAAAACATCATGAACGTCGCCAATAGCCACGCGGTTGTTCTGCAGGTGAAGCCGTTATCGATCATAAGGCGCTTTACTCCGAGCAAGGTGCAGAGAGCAGCGCGTCTGCGCCGCCCTCCTTGTCACCTCAGATTACGCAGCGATGTCGGAGTAAGCCGCCTGGCCCACGGTGCTGACCAGGAAATCAGCCACGCCATGCCCGGAGAAGTCCACCGACAACAGGCTGTTGCCATCCGAAGAGGTCAACACCGCATCGCCTGCCGCACCGGTGAACGAGTTCACGAAATGCAGTCCTGCGCCGTTGGTGATGCCGGTCAGGTCGATCTTGTCCAGGCCGCTGACAAAGTCGAGGATCTGGTCGACAGCACCGGGTTTGGAATCGCTGCTGGCCGCGAAAACAAAGGTGTCCGAACCGGCGCCACCCCACAGTTTGTCCGCGCCGCCCGCGCCGAAGAGGATGTCGTTGCCGGCACCGCCCTTCAGTTCGTTGGACACGCTGTTGCCGATCAGCAGGTCGCTGCCCGAACCGCCGATAGCGTTCTCGACGGTGACGCCCTTGGCGATGGACACGTTACCCACCAGACCGCCAACGTCGGAGAACGAGGCCTCATTGAGGTTGATCTTCTGGTTCTGAGTAAAGCCGGAGAAGTCCAGGGTGTCCTTGCCGCCCGCATCCCATACCGAAAATACAACCTTGTCCGACGACGACGTCGCGCTCAGGAAGTCGCGCCCGGCATTGGAGTTGAAGCCATAGGTGGTGTCACCGGTACGGGTGGTGGTGTTGGCGCCGTAGAGCTTTTGGATGGCCGCGATATCGTCCATCAGCGGACCGGACGAATAGGCTTCGACGCCGCCCTTGCTGAAGTTCTGGCTGGTATTGCTTTCACTCCAGTAGCTCATGACGCTGTAACCGCGGGTGTCTTGCCCGTAGGAAGCGTCGTTGTAGGTCGGCGCGCCCTCGCCGGCGTTGTAGTCGCCAGGGTGGGCCATGCCCAGGGTGTGACCGATTTCGTGAGTCAGGGTTTGCCGGCCGTAATTGTTCAGGTCCGGCGTCTTGTTTGGCGTGTAGCTGCTGTTGGTCAGGTACCAGGAAGTACCGTCATAACCCGCACCCGTGCCAGGCAGATAGGCGAAGGCCGCTGCGCCATCCTGACCGCCGCTGTAGTTGCCGAAGGTCATGTGACCGTCGCCGCCCGTAGCCTTATCGGTGAACGTAACATTGGCCACATCGGCCCAGGATTGCATGGCAAGCACAGCCTGGCCTTTCTGCTGAGCACTGAACTGGCTGAACCCGGTGATCCCGTGTTTGTTCATGGTGCTCGACGACGCCGAGGTCAGGAACGTGTAGGTGAGTTCGATTTTGCCGCTGCCGTCCTTGTCCTGGTAGGCAGCGCCATCGCGCAGCAATTGGGTCGCTGCCTGGTCGACGGAGAAGGAGGGTTTGCCATTGACCATGAGGTTACCGCCCCGATCATACTGATGGCTGAAGCTATTGATCTGGTTGAACGCAGAACTGGATGCAGCCAATGCTTGCAGTGGCTGGAACGCCTGTTCGGCGGTATCAATAGCGTTGTCTTTTACTTTCGACATAAACACACTTCCTTGTTTAGCTATGGAACAGTTTTTTGTCAGACAGCGACAATCTCTGGCGAGATCGTCCTATCACTCGCCCAATGAAGGCGAAAGAAAACTGACACAATTTGAAATCAACCGTCTACATTTTTTTTGACGTCAAATTGAGTTGTTCCTGCAAGTACCCGGAAACAATGCCTGTGCTGTCGAAATATTGTTTGTTAGATGGCGGTTTGCGCAAATTGTCTGACGATTTGTTATTTAATTATTAAATAGAGGTAAGTTTCTTTTTTGTCGATGGGGTCTCACTTTGAGTGAGTTATTAATATGAGTGCCAGCGCATTGATATCAGTTGGAGATTTGTTGGGGTTTAGGTTTTTACGACTGCTGCGCAGCCGAACGCAGCCTTCGGCAGCTGCTACACGGATTGTGGCGTACGCGAAACTTGTAGCAGCTGGCGCAGCCTGCGTTCGGCTGCGCAGCAGTCGTCAGATACTCACAACCAACACGCATCCCAAAGTGGGTAGTCATGAACCCGTGTCACCAGTCCCGCTCGAATCGGATTGGCCACGACATACCGGGCAAGATCCTTCACATCTTCCTCTCGCCGAACCGCACGATCGTGATACCCCTTTTGCCAGAGGCGCCCTCGCCGCCCTAACGCCTGATTGACCGCCAAGCCACTCCGGGATTTGACTCGGCACATCAGCTCCGCCAGCGTCTTGTCATGCAGCTGCACCAGGCAATGCATATGATCCGGCATCACAACCCACGTCAAAAAATCCGCCCAACCCTCCTCCTGCACCTGACGCAACTCCTGAACGACCAACCTCCCCAGTCGCCAATCAACAAAAAACGGCTGCCGTTGGTCAACGACAGCCGTTATCAAATAAATACGCCCTGGCTCAGAGAAGCGACCAATACGCAGATGACCAGCATTCAAGCAGACAGGCATTCCATTGCCTCCTAACCATTGAAAAGAGGCCAGGAATCTACCTCAACTCCCGGTACGAATCTTGTTCCACACCCGCGTACGAACCCGGTCGATGTTCAGCGGCATCGCCTCCAGCGCAAATAATTTCCCCATCATCTCCGGGCTCGGATAGACCTTGGTGTCGTTCTTGATCGCCGGGTCGATCAGGCTGTCGGCCTGTTCGTTACCGTTGGCGTAGTGCACGTAGTTGCTGATGCCGGCCATCACGTCCGGGCGCAGCAGGTAGTTCATGAAGGCGTAGCCGGCCTTTTCGTCCGGGGCGTCTACCGGCATGGCGACCATGTCGAACCAGATGGCGGCGCCTTCCTTGGGAATCGAATAGCCGATGTCGACGCCGTTCCTGGCTTCTTTCGCGCGGTTTTCGGCTTGCAGAATGTCACCGGAGAAGCCGACGGCCACGCAGATGTCGCCATTGGCCAAGTCGCTGGTGTACTTGGACGAGTGGAAATAGCTGACATACGGGCGGACTTTCATCAGCAGCGCTTCAGCCTTTTTGTAGTCTTCCGGGTTCTTGCTGTGATGCGGCAAGCCCAGGTAGTTCAGTGCCGCCGGCAACAGTTCGGGGCCGTTGTCGAGGATGGCCACGCCGCACTTCTGCAGCTTTTGCATGTTCTCGGGTTTGAAAATCAGGTCCCAGGAGTCCACTGGTGCGTTATCACCCAACACGGCCTTGACCTTGGCGATGTTGTAACCGATGCCGGTGCTGCCCCAGAGGTAGGGGAAGCCGTGTTCATTGCCCGGATCGTTGGTTTGCAAGGCCTTGAGCAGCGCCGGGTTGAGGTTTTTCCAGTTCGGCAGTTGGCTCTTGTCGAGTTTCTTCAGCGCCACGCCTTGAATCTGCCGCGCCATGAAGTGGTTGGACGGGAAGACCACATCGTAGCCGGATTTGCCGGTCATCAATTTGCCGTCGAGGGTTTCATTGCTGTCGAAGACGTCGTAGCTGAACGCGATGCCGGTTTCTTTCTGGAAATTTTTGGTGGTGTCCGGGGCGATGTATTCCGACCAGTTGTAGATCTTGACGATCTCGGCCGCGTGGCCGAGGGTCGCGAAGAGCGCAAGTGGAGCCAGAGCCAGTGTCTTTCGGATCATGAGTCGATTCCTGTTGGGTTTGTCTTCTTTTTATTGGAGAGTTGGCAGGCAATCAGAGGATCAAAAAATCAAAAAATCAGAACGTAGGTCTTGCGCACGGTTTCCTGGATATCCCAGATCCCGAGGCTGTTGGCTGGCAACATCAGTGCATCGCCGGCTTCTATGTGCAGCGTTTCACCGTCATCCGGGGTAAACGTGCAACGCCCCTGGATGAAGTGACAGAACTCCTGGGCGACGATCTGCCGCCGCCAGCGGCCGGGCGTGCATTCCCAGACGCCGGTTTCGACACCATCGTCGCGTTCGACACTGGTGGTCGAGGCGATCGCCACGGGGGTGCCCAGCGGCACGGCGACCGGATTCGATTCTTCCAGCTTCAGGGTTGCGGTGTTCTTGAATTGCGTGATGCTCATGGGAGTACCTGTCGATTGAGCCTAGAGATGAAGAGCGCACCGTTTACTGCATGAAACCTTCCATGAAACCGGCAATACCCGTGGCCAGTTTGCGACGCCAGGGTGCGGTGGTCGGATTGGCCAGGGTCTGGTCTTCGTGGACGAAGCTGCGGATGATCGCGTTGTAACCGAGCCAGCGGCAGGGCTCCGGCTCCCAGGCCCTGAGCGCGTCGAGCCCTCCCTGGATGACCCACGGCTGGCGAACCAGCTCGGTGTCGCGCTGCAGAATCAGGTCGGCCAGGGTCCGGCCACCCAGGTTGCTGGCACCGACGCCCTCCCCGCCATAGCCACCCGACAAGGCGATGCCGCTGGCCTGATCGCACAGCATGTGCGGTTTGAAACGCCGGGACATCCCCAGATTGCCGCCCCAGGCATGGGTAATCCGCACGTTCTTGAGCTGCGGGAAAAGTTCGCCAAACAGATAACGCCGCAGCTCCACCTCGCTGGTGGTCAAGTCGAAGTCATGGCGCAACTTGGCAGCGAACTGGTAACCGCCCCGTGCGCCGAACACCAACCGGTTGTCAGCCGTGCGCTGACCGTAAGTGACCTGACGACTGCTTTCGCTGAAGGCCTGGCCGCGATTCAGGCCGATTTCGTCCCACGTGGCAGCGGATAGCGGCTCGGTGGCGACTATCAAGCTTTGCACCGGCAGTTGATAACGCCCCAACGGTGGCAAGGTGACCGAGTAACCTTCGACCGCCGGCACAATCCAACGGCTTCGAACCGAGGCTTTCGCCGTGCGCAGACCACCCGATTGCCACTGGGTGACCGGGCTGTTCTCGTAAATTCTGACGCCCATTTTCTCCACCGTCCGAGCCAGACCTCGCACCAACTTTGCCGGGTGAATGGTCGCGACGTGCGGTGCATAGATACCGCCATAAGGTTTGGCGATTCTGATCTGTTGCGCCAACTGCTCGGGGCTGAGCCAGCGGTAATCGCTTTCGGTCAATCCCTGGCGATAGAGCGTGTCGAGATAGTGCCGAAGACTGGCTTCCTGTTCCGGGTAGCGGGCAGCGCAATACAGCGCCCCGCCTTTGCGGTAATCGCAGTCGATGTCTTCACGTTCAAGGACAATCCCGACTTCATCCGGAATGCCGTGCAGCAAATCGAACGAAGCCCGGCGCTGTTCGGGCGACAGGTCGGCGAGCAATCGGTCTTCGCCCAGCACATTGCCCATCAGCCAGCCGCCGTTACGCCCCGAGGCGCCAAAACCGGCGGTTTGCGCTTCAACGATGGCAATGCTCAGGTCGGGCGCCTGGCGCTTGAGGTAGTACGCGGTCCAGAGCCCGGTGTATCCCGCGCCAATGATGGCGACGTCGACGTCCAGATCCTGTTCCAGCGCCGGACGCGCCAATAATGGCTCGTCGAGTTGATCCATCCACAAACTGATAGTGCGCCACGCCGGCATGCAAGACTCCGCCACTCAAACTTCGATGGCGTCGATCCTAGTGCGTGGGCTTAGAGGCTGTCTTGCGCGCGTGCACGCAAAGAAATTTGTTTTACGTAGGCCTTGGGCGACTGGCCGGTGTGCTGACGGAAACAGCTATAAAACGCCGAAAGCGAATTGAACCCGGCGGCAAACGCCAGTTCGTCGATACGCAGTGGCGGCGTGGCGTTATCCAGTGCCGCGAGCAAATGCTGCAGGCGTGCCTGGTTGACGTATCGATAGAAGCTTTGGCCAAGCACCTGATTCAGCAGGTAGGAAATCTGATTGCGGCTATACCCGCACTCCTTCGCCACCCGTTGCAGGTCGAGTTCGGGATCGAGGTAAGGTTGTTGGCGCTGAAAATACTGTTGCAAGTCTTCAGCCATGAAACTCAGCTGGCGTGCAGACAGCCCGAGTCGACTGACCGCCGGGCGTTGGCTGCTGGCGACCTTGCTGGAGGGCTGTTCATGCACCAGCGAGGCGTATTCGTTGACCCGCCAGATCAGTCCGTCGCGGACGGTAATCGCCTCGCTGGCCCGGAACGACACCAGGCCTTCACCGCCGCGAAGGGTTATACGGTACTGAATGAACGCCGTGTTGCCGTCCAGACGAATACGGTCCGAGTGCTCAAGGGCTTCATCGGGATCGCGGGGCATGCTGCTGCGCACGTATTCACGTAATTCGGACAGCCCCATCACACGGTTCTGGAAAAAATCGCTGTACTGAATCTCTGGGTGATAGAGCGCCATCACCCCGTCCAGATCCCGGTGTTTCCAGCGCAAGTGATAACGCATCACCGTGTCGCCCGTGGCCTGGGTTTGCAGCGGACCATCATCATCGGCGTGCATAAAGGACTCGGCGAGAAAAAGCCGAGCTTGCCGAAATTCCGTCTCAGCTTCAATGACCAACCCGTGGAGGCCAACGGTCGAACCCCGGCCATTACAGTGACCTGCATCAAAAAAACTGAACCAATCGCTAAACGGCCTGAAAAATCCACATTAATTTCACATCTGGATGCTACTTTTAAAGGCAGTCACCGGTTGAGCCATTGAAGGCTCTTCCCTCCTAACATGAGCTAAAGGAAGCGCTCGATGAATGAGGCGGGCTACATATGAATAAAGGGTTCAGTAAAGTCACCTTTCCAAACGCCTGCCAGCTGATGCGCTGGCATTTTCATCCCATGGGTTTCGAGGCGAGCATGGATGCGCCGGGCAGCATGATTGCCCGTCTATTTGACCGTGCCAGTGGCGAGACCATGATCGCCATCGCCGGCATTCCTTGCGCGACGGTAATGAATGCTGCGGATGTAGAACGCATAATCGAAGCGGTGGAAGATGAGCTTGAGGCTTTCATTCCGCCAGCCGCCCTCAGGAGCTATGCCTGAAGGCTGAACACTCAACAACAAGCCCACATTAAGTGGGCTTTTTTGTGCGCGACGATTTTTTACGGTTCACGCCGATGTCTTGCCCTGCCGGTGATCGGCAAAGAACGCCTTGCCCTTGCCGATCCGATCGGAAGCTTTAGGCAGGTTGGCTGCTTGGGTGTCTTGCCCATCGACATACCAGTAGCAATGACTCACCGCCCGAGTGATGCCGACGTAAGCCAGTCGCAGGATCTCGTCTTTTTGTGCGCTGTCATACGCTTCGCTGTCGCCTGACTTGCCCAGACCTGCCATGCGGTAGACCTGGTTCTTGTACGGTGAACTGGTCAGGTGCTGACAATCACCCAGCAGGAACACCGCGTCAGCCTGAAGTCCCTTGGCGCTGTGATACGTCAGTTGCTTCAGCCGCCGGGCTTCGTATGGCAAGCTAGAATCCACATTAACTACAGACTGAATATGCTCTTCTATCAATGACTTATCGCTGCTTTTTCGATAAAGCATCAAGATTGAATCGCCCTTTCTGTAGTGCTCCATCAGGCGCTTGGCCATGCCTTGATCGTCGCGATCGAGGACGTTAACCGGCAGCAATGCCTTCGGCTCGCCACTGGCCTTGGCCTTCTTGCCTGCGATTGCCGGTGCCGCACGAACGATGTGTTCGGCGGCATCGATGATGTGCTGATGGCTGCGATAGTTGTCGCTCAGCATGACCTTGGTGGTGCTCGGCGAAGGGAATTCCTTGTTGAATTCCATGAAGTACGTCGGCGAACTGCCCCGCCAGCCATAGATGGACTGCCAGTCATCGCCGACACAGAGCAACGACGAACGTTGTGCGCCGCGCCCTACGTGCATGGCGGGCCCGCGACTGCGGATTTCCGTCAGGCTCGCGCGAATCCAGGAAACGATCTGCGGTGAGACGTCCTGAAATTCGTCGATCATCAAGTGCGACATCGGCCTGAGCAGCTCATCGCTCAGCAGTTTCAGGTTTTCCGGCGAATGTTCGCTGAACAACGCGAACATACGGTTGTAGGTCATCACCGGTGGTTTCTGATCAAGCAGATGATCTTCCAGCGCTCGCCAGTACAGGCTCAAGGCCTCGAAGAAAAACCGGTCCGGGTCGTCCTTGGCAAAACTCATTTGGCCCACGGCATTGGGTACATCCAGGCCAAGATTCTCGATAAATCCGGCAGCAGCGACAAAACAGTCCAGTAACGGCGCAGAGCTGAGCTCGCCCTTGACCTTGTAATCGAAGCCTGGCCCGGCACTGGCATCGCCTCCAAGGGACGCCAACACACGTTTTGACGACTCGTAACTATCCAACCATATCAATGGCTTACGACAGAAAGCTTGAAACAGAGTGCGCTTTACTGCCCATTCCGCGCGCACGCTCAATTTGGCATTGGGGCGGCTGACCTGCGGGTTTTCCCGGGGGTCGAATCCCAGCACCACCCAAGCGTCCAGGCTCGGAATATAGCCATGGCAATGAAACGTTGAGCCTTTGATTTCGAACGTCTGGCGCTTCGGCTCGATGCCTTTGATTGGCCAGGCACCCGCGCGAAACCACAAATCTTCGATAGCGTCGCAGAGTTCTTCATCACGCTTGGCGGCGAGTTCGGTCACGGCCATGCGCTTCTGCACGTCCGGGTGATCGCGTTCCAACTCCTTGAGTTGCAGCGCGTGACGGGACAATGGCTTGATCAATTCGCGGAAACGCTCATCACGGGTGTGCAGCTTGTGATAGCAGGCGTTGAGTTGTTGGCGCTGGGCGTCGTTGATGCGCAGGTCGAAAGGATTGCTGTCGACCTCCTCATCGCCGTTTTGCGGACGGTGACTGAGGTTTTCGAAAGCTTGCAGCCGCTCGAAGCCCGGCAGGCTGCGAACCATCGGCAGGATTCGCGAATGGAAGGTGCGCACCAGTTCACGCGCTTCTTTGAAACTGAGCGACCGGCCCCAGAGTGCGAACAGCTCGATCAGTTTGTTGATGAAGTCTTTGCGCGATTCACGGGTAAAGGTCACCACCGTCATCGAACTCAGCTCGAACCCCAGATAATGGGTCAGCAGCAAAATGCGCAACACCAGCGTGGTCGACTTGCCCGCACCCGCGCCGGCAATCACCGAGGTCGAGGGCGTGTCGCTGAAGATCATTTTCCACTGTGCGGCGCTGGGCTGGGCGTGCGCTGGCAGCAGTCGTGCGACATCCGTCTTCATGCGCTTCTTCAACTCGGCGCTCAACGGCAGACGCCAATCGTCGAACAGATTCTCGTCAACGTTGGGTGGCCGGTGTTCGGTCGAGCGCGAGTCGCGGATCAGCAATACCTGCCGGCCTTCCTCCAACCCTTCAAGTTTGCCTTCCTTATAGCCGTAATCCACCCCGGCACTGTGCCCACTGCGAAAGCCGTCAGCCTGGCCGTGCAGCCAGGATGCCCGGTGTTGTGCGCGCAGACGCGTCAGGCCATGACCAAAGAACCGGGCGGCCAGGCGCTTGAGCAGCGGCATCTCGGCCAGGGGACGAAGTTCAGGAGGAAGATCGGGGGTGTGTTGCGGCACGCGGGCTGACTCCAGGGTGTGAGGCTGTTGAGGGCTATGGTGTCTGCATTTGCCGTTCAGTTCTAGTGAAATGCTTACAGGTCATTGGCTTATGCGATGAAGTGAAGGTTGGGTGAGAATCTTTCGAGGTCATTTGATATCAAATTATTCGATTGTATTGAGGCATTTTTTACGCTTTTTATCGATCAGTTCCTGATAGATGATGCTCGCCATCAACCACCGGTTCGCGTTTCGTGGCTCAGGCGCTCTGCCCCATGACGAACCTTTTCAGGAGACGATCATGCTTGAACTCAGACCCTTCAAATCCCTGGGCGGCGCCAACCATGGCTGGTTGGATGCTCACCACCACTTTTCGTTCGCCGAATACCATGACCCAAAACGCATGAACTGGGGCAACCTGCGGGTGTGGAACGACGACGTGATTGCCTCTGGCACCGGGTTCCCGAAACACCCGCACCGGGACATGGAAATCATCACTTATGTCCGTGAAGGCGCAATCACTCACGAAGACAACCTGGGCAACAAGGGTCGTACCGAAGCGGGCGACGTTCAGGTCATGAGCGCCGGCACCGGGATCGCCCACAGTGAATACAACCTGGAAGCGACCGAAACCAAGATCTTCCAGATCTGGATCATCCCGAACGAAACCGGTTTGGCACCGTCCTGGGGCGCCAAGCCCTTCCCCAAAGGCCAGCGCGAAGGTTTCGTGACACTGGCAAGCGGCAAGGCTGGCGACGATCAAAGCCTGCGGATTCGAGCCGATGCGCGATTGGTGGCTGCAAACCTGAAGGCTGGTGAATCTGCCGAGTATCACCTGGACAATGGCCGTCGCGCCTATCTGGTACCGGCCACCGGTATCATTGAAGTCAATGGCTTGCGCGCACAAGCTCGAGACGGTATTGCAGTTGCCGATGAGCAGGTGTTGCGGGTGACTGCGATCGAGGACAGTGAAATCGTCCTGGTGGACCTGGCTTGATCGGGTAAACGCGGGGCAAAAAAAGGGGCGACCGTCATGGTCGCCCCTTTTTACATTCTGGATTACTTCGCAGAGATCGCGCCGTCCACCAGTGTTTGCGCTTCTGCCACCAATTGCTTGAGGTGTTCGTCACTGACGAAGCTTTCAGCGTAGATCTTGTAAATGTCTTCGGTGCCCGACGGACGCGCCGCGAACCAGCCGTTCTCGGTCATGACTTTCAGACCGCCGATCGCCTGGTCGTTACCCGGTGCGTGACTGAGGATGCTCTGGATCGCTTCGCCCGCCAGTTGGGTCGAGGTGACCTGATCCGGCGACAACTTGCTCAGCAGTGCTTTCTGCTCGGGATTGGCCTTGGCATCGACGCGCACCGAGAACGGTTCGCCCAGTTCATCGGTCAAGGCGCGATAGGCCTGGCTTGGGTCGCGGCCGGTGCGGGCGGTCATTTCTGCCGCCAGCAGTGCCGGGATCAAGCCGTCCTTGTCGGTGCACCAGACGCTGCCATCCTTGCGCAGGAACGAAGCACCGGCACTTTCTTCGCCGCCAAAGCCCAGAGAGCCGTCGAACAGGCCGTCAGCAAACCACTTGAAGCCGACCGGCACTTCGTACAGGCGACGCCCCAGACGTTTTGCCACGCGATCGATCAAGCCGCTGCTGACCACGGTTTTGCCCACGGCCGCATCGGCGCGCCATTGCGGACGGTTCTGGAACAGGTAATCGATCGTGACCGCGAGGTAGTTGTTCGGCGCGAGCAAACCACCGGACGGGGTCACGATGCCATGACGGTCGTGGTCCGGGTCGCACGCGAATGCTACGTCGAAACGCTCTTTCAGACCGATAAGGCCCTGCATGGCGTGAGTGGACGATGGGTCCATGCGGATCTGACCATCCCAGTCGACCGTCATGAAGCGGAAGGTCGGATCGACCTGTTTATTGACCACTTCCAGATCCAGACGGTAATGCTCGGCAATCGCCGACCAGTAGCGCACCCCGGCGCCGCCCAGCGGATCGACACCCAGACGCAGCTTGGCATCACGGATGGCGTCGAAGTCGATCACGTTGATCAGGTCGGCGACGTAAGTATTGAGGTAATCGTGACGATGGGTCGTGCTGGCCTTCAGCGCCTGCTCGTAGCTGATGCGTTTGACACCGGCGAGCTTGTTGCTCAGCAGTTCGTTGGCCTTGGCTTCGATCCACTTGGTGATGTGGGTATCGGCTGGGCCACCGTTGGTAGGGTTGTATTTGTAGCCACCGCTTTGCGGCGGATTGTGGGACGGCGTGATGACGATGCCGTCCGCCAGGCCCGACGTGCGTCCGCGGTTGTAGCAAAGAATGGCGTGGGAAATGGCCGGTGTCGGGGTGTATTCGTCACCTTCGGCGATCATAACCGTCACGCCGTTGGCGGCCAGCACTTCAAGGGCACTGGCGCCGGCCGGGGTGGACAGCGCGTGGGTGTCGATGCCGACGAACAGCGGGCCGTCGATGCCCTGGGCTTCGCGGTACAGGCAGATCGCCTGGCTGATCGCCAGGACGTGCCATTCGTTGAAACTCAAGTCGAACGAGCTGCCTCGGTGCCCGGACGTGCCAAAAGCTACGCGCTGGGTCGAAATGGCGGCATCGGGTTGGCCGGTGTAATAGGCCGTCACCAGTCGCGGGATGTCGACCAACAGTTCTACCGGTGCCGGTTTGCCCGCAAAAGGACTGAGTGTCATGCAAAACCTCTGAAGTCGAGTGGTTCAGGAATAGGAACGCAGTTTACTGGCAGTTCGACCGCAACGCGATGGGATCGATCCATGAGTGTCACGCAGGGTATACGGCCCCGTTCAATCGATCGACTCCAGACGCAAGGCGTCCCCTAACCAGCCCATTGCCGCGCCAAGGTCGTGATCGCCGCCGAAGGTATGACTCAGGCGCAGGTGTTGCGCATGCAAGCCCTGGAGACTGAACAATTCTCCCGGTGCGATCACCACCTGGTGCTTGAGCAGGCGCTGGAACACCCGACGGACATCGACCTGGCGCAGCGAACGAACCCAGATGGTTGCACCGCCCTGAGGTTCGACAAAGTGCAAGGCATCGCCCAGACGCTCCTGCAACAACTGCGTCATCTGCACCTTGCGGTCCTTGAGCATCCGCCGTAATACCTGAAGGTGCTGATCGACACGTCCGTTGCCGTACAAGCGAGCGATAGCTTTCTGGCGAATCGGAGACAAGCGGAAAGACCGCAGCAGAAAGTACCGTTGCAGCTCAGCACTGAAATGCCGCGACAGCAGATAGCCATATGGCGCTTCCGGCCCGATGATTTTCTCGAAGGTGGAAAACACGATCAGCCGATCGGGGTCCAGCAAGTCCCGAAATCGCTGGTTGTCCGGTTCGAATCCGAGTTCGCCGTAGCAGTCGTTTTCCAACACCCAGCTGCCATGTCGCTCCAGCAACTGCGCGACGACTTGTCGGTTGTCGTCGGGTGCCAGGCTGCCTCGCGGCATGTTCAGCCCGGATGACACCATCACCAGCCGCACCGGCTCGGTCTCCAGCAGCTCCTTGAGCCATTCGACGTCCAGGCCACCGCTGGATTGCACCGCCAGCTCGATCACTCGCACCTGCGCCGCCTGGAGCAACCGCAGAATCGCCCAGTCGCACGGCGACTCGACCAACACCGTGGCGTCCTTGAGATTCAACACCGCGATCAGTATTTCCAGCACGCCACGCAGGTCGGCGCCAATATAGACATCGTCGGCATGCCAGCAGCGCAGCGGCGAAGTGGTGTAGCGCGCTGCCAGGGCAATGCGCAACTCCGGTTCGCCGCAAGGTTGCGATGCCGGTTGCGGCTGACGCGGATACTGGCGCAGCAGTTCTCGCTCCAGCAGTAACAACGGACTGTCGAGGGGTTGCAACAACGCCGGTTCATCGGCGCTCAAGACCAGCATTCCGGGGCGTCTGGCGTTGACATAAACGGTTTCGAGCAGGTCGTTGCCACTGCTGAGCGTGCTGATGGAGGACACCGGTAACGCGTAATAGCCGGACTTGGCCACCGAATAAACGCGCCCTTCCTTCTCCAGAAGCGAATAAGCGTACTGAATGGTCGAGATCGACACGCTCAGACGCTCCGCCAACTGTCGCAACGAAGGCAGACGGACTCGTGTGTCACTGACCGGTTCGTTGATCAAGTTGGTCAGATATCGGTACACAGCCTGATACGCGAAGTCAGTTTCTCGTGGCCCTTTCATGGTCGAGGGCCGAATGCCATGTAAACGTCATCACGCATCGTCAAGAAATCTGTCAAACCACGCACTTTCAGCGCCCCGCTGACCAGTCATCCGCCACCGCCGTGTCGTCGTCATAGTCGCCTGCTTCGGCTTGCAAACCCACGCCGCCGAGTTCCGGGGCGCCTGCCCTGCCCTCATCCGCAGACACCGGGCCCATGCGGTAAAGCGTGCCGATCAAGCTGACAGGCAATCCGCTGACGTCAGTCATCCATTGCAGGACCTGCTCCGGCACCGGATTGCCCTGCATTGCCCGGTGCAGATCAGGCATCGCCACGAGCATGCCGGGGTGACACTGGCGCAGAAAACGCTCAAGCGCCGCGCCATTCTCGACGAAAGGTGAAAAGAGCAGGCACACCAGTTGAGCTTCGCTCAGGCCAAGTTTTTTTTGAGCCTCAGCCGCTGCCAGAACGCGCTGCTCGGCCCACGTTGCCGGATTGCCGAACGCCTCTACCGCCTGTTCGCACAACCGTTCCGCCAGTTGTTTGCGCCGCATCATCACCAATGCCCGTTGCAGGTATTCGGCGACACCCGTCTCGTAGCCGCGGCCGTGCACGAAGCACGACTGCAAACCCTGCATGTGTGCAGAGATAGAAAGGCTGACGTACTCGTTGTCGCTGAGCTGAGCCGCCAGTTCGTCAGGTTGAAAACCGAGAAACTCCGTGAGCAGCGGCCAACGCTCTTCCAGGTTGCTGACCAGCATGTCGTGAATGTCGATGTACGTGGCGCGACGACAGGCCTCAAATCGTTCGGCCGGACGCCACGCCACCTGGTCATGCTCCGCATAAAAAGCGCGGTAGCAGTCGCTGCCCAGCTCATCGAGCAGCGCGAAAAGCTGCTCATAGCCGGTTTCGTGGTGATTCGAGGTCTTAAGCCCGGCCTTGGAGGCAGCACGTTTCAAGCCGTCGAGAAACTGCTTCTGCTGACGAGGTGAGTCGCTGCTGATCAATGCATCGACACCGCTGTCCCAACGCGCTATTTGCCCATAGAACTCGCCGGTGGCCAGATAGCCGTCGTCCCACAGATCAAGCGGCCCGCTCCAAGCGCGACGATGACCCACCATCAAAAGATTGAGCCGATTCGACTCACGGCCGCCTTCGGAAATCGGCGTCAGGTGGCTGAACGGCAGGACTTCCCGGTTATCAACCATCAACACTTCGACCCGAGGATCGTCGTAGAGGAACAAGGCGCTGTAGCTGCGATGAATGTTTTCCAGGGCCGTCGGGGTTGCGTCGTTCAAACGCAAGGATGCCACCCGCAACTGGAATGTCGCTGGCGCCCGGCCGGCGATACTCAGCTGGGCAGCGCGCAGCAGCGCCAGGGTGTAACAACTGTCACGGGACCCGGACTGAATCGCCAAGACCTTGTACTCGCCAATACGCTCCATGCCCCCGGCGGCCACCACCAGTCGCTGAATCATCAGTTGCAATGCCGTGCGCTCGGCACGCGAGAAGAAACTCAGCAATCGCTGCAGCACTTGCTGATAGACATAGTTCATTGCTTGGTCATGGATATTGGTCATCTTTATTTACCTGATGCTTGTAAGTTCGATATCGCGCCAACAACGACACGCATTGCGCAATGGGTTGCTTGCCACGATTGAAGTACTGGACGCTATTGCCAAATGCTAGCACTTAAGCCTTTAGTAATTATTTGAAATAACTGGAAGTCTCCCCTGCTCCCGCCAGAGACAGATGGTCGCCAACCCCTGTAGAACCGGCCTCTTGCGGTTGCGAGCGACGTCCTAGGAAATGTCCGACAGCGTCCCACAGACAATTAGCACAAGAAATAGAGAAAGAAGTCACCCATGTTTTTTTGGTAACTGCGCAACGACGAACTATTGGTCGGATATGTATTAACAGTGTGTATTGAAAAGTATCAAGCCGATACCCAGCCATGACTCATTCCTTGAGATGAAAGTAATCATTCAATTATCAAGGCTTATATGATGATTAGAAGATACAGATCGAGAGCAAAAACCAGTTCAGTTGCTGAACTGACCCATTGACGGGGCAATGGGACGTCTCATTTTGGCAGGTGCTGAAAACAGAAGAGTCCGTGGGGGCACGGACTCTTGCAGAGGGGGTTACATGAAGGGTTTATGCAGGTTCGACCTGGAGGGCGACCCGTTCGCGGCATGGGCATTCGTCCATGTAGCGGTGTGCTTCGACAAACTCGGAAAACGGGAAGACCCGAGTCTTGAGCGGCAGCAGCACGCGGTCGGCAGTCATCTGGTTGATGTCGCGCAAGGCGCGTTGCAGTGCGACCTGGTCCTGGATGATGCCCAGTTCAGGCTTGCCGGTAAAGTTGCCGATGCAATGCACAAAGAACTGGATGTTCTTCTGGAACGCTGCGCAGGCCGGGAATGGCGTCTGGTTGCCACCTTGCAGGCCGTACAGCACGAGGCTGCCGCGAGGTGCAAGCACATCGCCAAGCAACGACATCTGTGGACCGCCGAGACCGTCGAACACGACGTCTACGCCGCGATTGTCAGTGATCTTGTTGATCCGCATCAGCAGATCTTCTTCCTCGGTGACGATGACTTTCTCGGCACCCAGCGACAGCAGGTATTCACGTTCGTCAGCTGTCTTGGTGGCGGCAATCACCCGTACACCCAAGGCCTTACCCAGCTGTACAAAGGACGGACCTGCACAGTGACTGGCGTCGGTGACCAAGGCGAACTGCCCAGGCTTGACCCGTGCCAGATCGGCATAAGCGAAGTAAGCAATCAACAACGGCGTGTAATGCACGCTGGCTTCGATCGGGCTGAGCACGTCCGGGTAACGGGTCAGTGCCGAGCGCGGCAGAACGATCTGCTCGCCGTAGACCGGATAATCGTTGGGGCTTTCAGCCGGGAAGCTGGCGACCTTGTCGCCGACTGCCAGATCATCGACGCCTTCGCCGACCGCCGTCACGACGCCGGACATTTCATGGCCAAGGCCTGAAGGCAGACGAGCGTGGGATGAGGCCAGGTTCTGGCGCCAGAGAATGTCGTACCAGCTGATGCCAATCGCCTCGACACGCACCTGCACTTCGCCCGGCGCAGGGAGAGCGGCCGCATGCTCTTCGCATTTGAGCACCTCGGCTGGACCAAACTTGTGAAAACGGATCGTGCGGGACATCGCAAACCTCGTCAAAGAAACCTCTAATGCCATGAACTCTATCTGGGCTTTCTACCCAAGACTATCAGTGGCTATTAATAGTCGACATGCCTGTCATTGATTCCGCAGCGACGGTGACATTCGCAAATGTCGTGAAAACCGAAGCGCCCTTTCAGGAAAAACTGAATTACTCGGTGCAGAGTAGCAGCCTTTCCCCGTAATATTCATGCCGGCCATTGTTCTCATATGGCCGCTCTCGTCAAGCTTGATGACTCTGCCAGGACTCCAGATGAATCGTAATGACCTGCGTCGTGTCGACCTGAACCTGTTGATCGTTTTCGAAACATTGATGCACGAACGCAGTGTGACCCGCGCTGCGGAGAAATTGTTCCTCGGCCAGCCAGCCATCAGTGCGGCACTCTCGCGCCTGCGCGGGCTGTTCGATGATCCGTTGTTCGTGCGTACCGGTCGCAGCATGGAACCGTCCGCCCGGGCGGTGGAAATCTTCGCCCTGCTCTCTCCTGCGCTGGATTCTATTTCCACCGCGGTCAGCCGTGCGGCAGAGTTCGACCCGGCCACCAGCACCGCGGTGTTTCGCATCGGTCTGTCGGACGATGTCGAGTTCGCGTTGCTGCCGATGTTGCTCAAGCGCCTGCGCGCCGAATCACCGGGGATCGTGCTGGTGGTGCGTCGGGCCAACTACATCCTGATGCCGAGCCTGCTGGCCTCGGGCGAAATTTCCATCGGCGTCAGCTACACCGCCGACCTGCCGGCCAACGCCAAGCGCAAAGTACTGCGCCGCAGCATGCCAAAGCTATTGCGGGCCGACACGGTGCCGGGGCCGTTGAGCCTGGATGATTTCTGCGCTCGGCCTCATGCGCTGGTGTCGTTCGCCGGCGACCTGAGCGGCTTTATAGATGAAGAACTGGAAAAGCTCGGACGCAAACGACATGTGGTGCTCGCGGTGCCGCAATTCAACGGACTCAGCACACTCATCAGCGGCACCGATATTGTCGCGACCGTGCCGGATTACACGGCTGAAGCGTTGACGGCGGCTGGCGGTGTAAGGGCTGAAGATCCGCCGTTGCCGGTGCGCAGTTTTGAATTGCACATGGCCTGGCGCGGGTCGCAGGATAATGATCCGGGTGAGCGTTGGTTAAGGTCGCGGATTCAGATGTTCTTTGGTGATCCGGATAGCCTGGCATAAAGGGCCATCCGAATGTCCTCGCGAGCCCTGCATCCGCATGCCCGACTGGCGACAGCCGGGTGACCGATCCTCAGTCGCCGCGCAGAATCAGCGCATGTGCATCGTCCCACTCAGCGAAGATTTCCTGGCCACAGTGCATATTAAGCAGGCTGTAATCGGCATGCGGTTTCTGCACTTGCAGCTCGAGCCCGCCGCTGGCTTCGAGGTAAATGTTTACCATCGAGCCGATGAATTCTTCACCGACCACGGTGCAGGCCAGCCGGTTGCGCCGCACAGGTTGCGCGGTCAGGTCGATGTGCTCGGCGCTGATGCAAACAGCGACACGCTCGCCGGGGGCGACCGACTTCCCCTCCGGCAGCCGTGCCAGGAATCCGCCTTGGTTCGAATCGAGACGGACCAATCCCCCATGATCGAAGCCGACGACCGTGCCGTACAGAATGTTTTTACCGCCAATGAATTCGGCGACGAAGCGGTTGTGTGGTTCCAGGAAAACCTCCTGGGGCGAACCTATCTGTTCAACCCGGCCCTGACTCATGATCACCACGCGATCGGCCATCGCAAACGCTTCGGACTGACTGTGGGTGACGTAGACGAAGGTGATGCCAAGGTCTTTCTGCAGCCCGGTCAGCACGCCTTGCATGCGTACGCTCAAATGCGCATCGAGCGCGCTCAGCGGCTCATCCAGTAGCAGGATCGGTGGTTCGGTGACCAGCGAACGAGCGAGCGCCACGCGTTGGCGCTGACCACCGGAGAGCAGGCTGATATCGCGAGTGGCGAAGTCCTGCAGTCCAAGCCGCTCAAGCCAGAGCAGCGCTTTCTTGCGGCGCTCAGCCTTGGCCATGCCCCTCATTCGCAAACCGAACTCGACATTCTCGAGCACGTTGAGAAACGGGAACAACGCCAGGTTTTGCCAGACCAGCGGCGTTTCCCGCTCCCAGGAGCAGAGGTCGTTGATACGTTCACCGTTGAGTCGAATTTCGCCCTCGCTAGGTTTATCGAGGCCCGCCAGCATGCGCAGCGTTGTAGTCTTGCCGCAGCCACTCGACCCCATGATCGCGACGAACTCGCCTTTGTAAATTTCCAGGTTCATACGCTCAACGGCCTGGTAGCTGCCGAAATGCTTGACCACGTTGTCGAAAACCACCAGCGGTTGAGTCATGGCTTCATCCTCGGAAGATTGTCAGGGTGGTATCAGGCGCTCGCAGGCTTGCGCCGCCGCATCAATAGGAGTTGCGCGAGGATCACCAGGGTCATGGTCGTTACAAAGACGATCGTGCCGATCGCGTTGATGGTCGGGCTCACTTGCCCTTGCAACGTGTTGAGGACGCGCACGGGCACCGTCTCGTTAAGCCCCGACACGAACCAGGCGACGGCGAATTCATCGAAGGACACGGCCATGGTCACAAACAGCGCGGCGAACAGGCTTGGCGCGGTGAATGGCAGGATCACATACCGCATGGCTTTCCACTGACTGGCGCCCAGGTTCCAGGCCGCGGCCTCAATGTTGGGGTCCATCTGCGCCAGACGCATCCTGATCACCGCCATCGCGAAAGGCGCGCACATCACGATGTGGCTGATCATCACCGCATAGATCTCTCCGGAAAGTCCGACTCGCGACAGAAAAGCCAGCATCGCCAACCCCATGATCACCACTGGGATAGTGGGCGGCAGCATCGCGAGCGCCATGTACATCGACTTGCCGAAGAACTGGTAGCGAAAGTCGGTGTAGGCCGCGGTGAAGCCAAGCAGAGTCGAGACCAGCGAAACGACCACACCCACCGTGAGACTGTTCTTGAATGCCTGCCAGACTGCCGGGTCGGCGGCGATGGCTTCGTACCAGTGCAGGCTGAATCCACCCAGGGGCAAGGACGGGAAACGGTCGATGTTGAACGAGAACACGAAGCTGCCGGCAATGGGCGTGAAGATGAACATGAACACCAGCACGACAAAGCAGCGCAGCAGGAAGTTAATCAAGCGATGCTCGTTCATGCGCGCCTCCGGTAAGCGAATCGAACCGCGCCAAAAGCCGCGATGAGCAGCGTTACGATCATCATCGTGGCGATCACCGCGGCGCGCGGCCACTGTTGACCGGACTTGGTGGTGTCAGTGATCAGCGTGCTCAAGGTCGGCGGCTGCCCCCCGCCCAGGTAGAGCGGGCTCACGAAGTCACCGAAGGTCAGGATGAAGCAGAACAGTGCCGCAACGACAATGCCGATTCGCGCCGACGGAATCACCACCAGCCACACTGTTCGCAGCCTTGCGCAGCCGAGGTTGTGCGCAGCCTCGATCAACGAGCGATCGATGTACATCAGGCTGAACAGTTGCAGCAACACCACCAGTGGCAGGCACAGCGTAAAGTAGCCGACGTAGGTGCCGAACGTGGTGTTCAGCATCGCAAACGGCTCCAGTCCGATCAGGCCAAGCGCGGCGTTGAAAATGCCGTTATCGCTAAGGAACACCTGCCACGAATAGGTTCGCACCAGGTAACTGGTGAAGAACGGCGTGATCAGCAGCAACACCAGCAACTGCTTTGTCGACTCGCGGAACTTGAAGGCAATCGCGTAGGCACAGGGAAATGCCACCAGGCTGACCAGCACGGTGGCGCCCGCCGCCATTGCCAGGGTATGCACGTAGGCGTCCCAAAAGAAGCCGCGGCTGAGCATGTAGCTCCAATTCAGCCATTCGAATGTCGGCACCATTCGAAAATTGCGCACCACCCAGAAGCTGATCGCCACCAAAAATGCCAGCGGGAATAAAAAGAAGATCAACTGCCAGATCAGGATCGGCATCGAGAAACTGAGGCCGTACCAGGGCATGCGGAAAACCTTCTTGCCAGCGCGCTGACGCATCGACCTCTCGGCAACAGCGTTATCGGTGAGCACCGGCGGCGAAATCTTTAATTTGTCTGACAGCATTGCGATCACCTCCACGCGTCTCGTCAAGCACCCTTGTATTGCGACCAGAAGTCGTTCCACTCCTCCAGGCTCTGCTGGATCGGGAGCTCGCGGTACTTGATGCGGCCATCGCGGATGTCATCCATGACGTTGCGCTGACCGAGCACCATGCCTTGGCGCTTTGCTTCGGCGGGATCGGTCTGGTTCAGCAACTCCCAGCCTTTTTTGCTGGGGATGAGCGCGGGATAGGCGGCCATCTTCGCCGACTTGACCTGGCCTTGCGGTGAGGTGATGTATTGGATGAACTTCTTCGCCAGGTCCGGGCTATGCGCCTTCCTGGCGATGCAGTAAGACTCCGTCCATTGCAAACCGCCCTCCTGTGGCAGCACGGTTTTTACCGGTGCACCGGCGCGCTGCAAGACACCGGTTATCCAGTCGCCGATGCCGCACATGGCATGGATCTGACCGTTTTTCAGCGAAGAAAAGGTTCCGCCATAATCGAAGAACCCCCCAATCTGCGGGCGCAGGCTCATCATTTTCTGCTGGACGGTTTGCCAGTGCGCCGCGTCGATGTCGTAAGGACGCGCGTTGCCACTCAACAGACTGACCTGCCCAAGGTTCGGCAGGTGCCAGTCGAAATGCCCGACCTTGCCCTTGAGGCTTGGGTCCCAGAACACGTCATAGCTGCGAACTTTGGCTTCGGGAACAAGCTGGGTGTTGTAGGCGATGCCCAGAAATCCAAAGCGAATCAGCACCGAATAGAGCTTGTCACCCTGCCAGTGACCGGGGAAATGCTGGAATTGCGGGTAGAAGTCGTCAAACGGGTAGTCCGCGGGGTCGAGTTGTTCGATGTATTCGGCGGCGTTGAGTTGCTGAACATATTCGGCGTCGGACAGGATCAGATCGAAGGTGCCGGGCGGGGATTGCGCGATCAGCCCCAGCATGTTGTCCCCACCGGTGTAGTACTTGGCCCGGACCTTGACCCGGTATTGGCGTTCGAAATCGGCGACGATGTCCGGCTCGGCGTGTCCGGCCCATGCCAGGATGACCAGTTCTTTTTCCGCAGCTGCAAAGCTTCTCAAGGGCAGGAAACCGGAAAGCGCTGCCGTGCCTGCCAGGATGCTGGTGGTCTTGAGAAATGTACGGCGTGAAAGGTCGATGCGATTTGTCATTGTTGTCTCTCCCGGGTGATGGAAAGTGCGTCTGTCCGTTTCATCCTTTTGCCTTGCCTCCTGCTGCCGCTGCCAACCCCCAAGCATCAATGGCTGGCTGGATGCATTGCAGCAGATCGCCATCACCCATTTTTGTACGCGCCCGACCCGGACTTTGTCAGATCCGACCCCGACGCCTTCTTACCCGATTGCGGCGAATGCCGGTCCGATAACCGGACAGAAACGTCAAACCACAGGGTGTTTTGTCAATTACGGGTCGGATTTAGACAAATCGGCGCTCTCCCCCTCTGATCGAATTGTTCTACGCGCCACCTGTGATTTCTGCCATCCGAAAGGGCTGGTCAGACACCAGGCAAACGCCCCCCATCCAACGGTGAGCAGTCACCCAGCGGTCAATCACTTTCAGAGGGTGTGTAGATGAACAACAGCGTGGTTATTGGAGAGCTCACGTGGCCGGAGTATGCCGAGAAGGTCGCTACCGGCTGCCCGATCTTTCTGCCAGTAGGCGCACTCGAACAGCATGGCCATCACATGTGCATGGAGGTCGATGTTCTGCTGCCGACTGCGATATGCAAGGCGGTCGCGCAAAATGTCAGCGGCCTGGTTCTGCCTGCACTCGCCTATGGCTACAAGTCCCAGCAGAAATCAGGAGGCGGCAACCACTTTCCCGGAACGACCAGTCTCGATGGCGCCACGCTGACCCATACCGTGCAGGACATCATCAGAGAACTGGCGCGCCACGGCGCACGCAAACTGGTGATGATGAACGGTCACTATGAAAACTCGATGTTCATTGTCGAGGGCATTGACCTTGCGCTGCGGGAACTTCGTTACGGCGGCATCAATGACTTCAAAGTCGTGGTGCTGTCCTATTGGGACTTCGTCAACGATCCGGGCGTCATCGAAAAGCTGTACCCCGATGGATTCCTCGGATGGGACATCGAACATGGCGGCATTTTCGAAACGTCCCTGATGCTGGCGCTTCACCCCGACAAGGTCGACCTGAGTCGCGCCGTCGATCACCCGCCAGCGACTTTCCCGCCTTACGACGTCTTCCCCATCATCCCGGCGCGCACTCCGGCCTGCGGAACACTGTCATCCCCTAAAGGTTCCAGTCGCGAGAAAGGCGAGTTGATTCTTGAAGTGTGTGTCTCAGGCATCAGTGCCGCCGTACGAGAGGCTTTCGATTTAGAGACATAACGAGCACAAGGACGCGCCAAAACAACAACCCGCCGTTAACCCTCCAAAGCATAATAAAAAGGGTAAGTCTCATGTCCAGCAGCTCAACTCTGGCCCCAGGCCTCAAACAACGTCACGTCACCATGTTGTCCATTGCCGGTGCCATCGGTGCCGGCCTGTTCATCGGCTCGGGACACGCCATCGCGTCTGCGGGACCGGCCGCCATTCTGGCGTACATTTTTTCCGGCACCCTGGTGGTGCTGGTCATGCGCATGCTGGGAGAAATGGCCGTCGCATCGCCTGATACAGGCTCATTTTCGACCTATGCCGAGCGGGCGATGGGACGTACCGCCGGTTTTACCATTGGCTGGCTGTACTGGTGGTTCTGGGTGCTGGTCATTCCCATCGAAGCCATTGCCGCTGCTGCGATTTTGCACGCCTGGTTTCCCTCGATACCCACCTGGGAATTCGCGATTGCCGTAACCGGTCTGCTGACATTGACCAACCTGTTCAGTGTCGCTCGTTACGGGGAGTTCGAATTCTGGTTCGCCATGCTCAAAGTCATTGCTGTACTGGGCTTTATCGCGCTTGGCGCACTTGCCCTGGCCGGTGCTTTACCTGATACGAGCGTCAGTGGTGTCGTCCAGTTGAGTAAAGAGTTTGGTGGTTTCATGCCCAATGGCATGACCGCTGTTATCGGTGCGATGCTCACCACAGTGTTCAGCTTCATGGGCACGGAAATCGTCACCATCGCAGCGGCAGAATCGCGCAACCCCTCCAAACAGATCACCCGCGCGACCAACTCTGTTGTCTGGCGCATGGGGATTTTCTACATCGTCTCGGTGTTCCTCATCATCTCCATCGTGCCCTGGAACGACCCGATGCTGATGCAAGTCGGCTCTTATCAGAGAGCGCTTGAGTTGATGAACATTCCACACGCGAAAATGATTGTAGATATCGTCGTCCTGATCGCTGTCGCCAGTTGCCTTAACTCAGCCATTTATACGGCGTCTCGCATGGTCTTTTCACTGAGCAAGCGCGGAGATGGCCCCCGAATCCTGGAAAAGACCTCATCTTCAGGGGTGCCCTACATTGCCGTGCTGGCCAGTACAGCGGTTGGCTTCCTGACCACGGCACTGAATTATTTTGCCCCTGACGAAGTGTTCTCCTTCCTCTTGGCCAGCTCGGGCGCTGTCGCACTGCTGGTCTACCTGGCCATTGCTGTTTCTCAATTGGTACTTCGTAAAAAGATGAATGCTTCAGGGCAGCCGATCGTCTTCAAGATGTGGTTTTACCCTTGGCTCAGCTACCTGGTTATCTTCTGCATCTTGAGCATTTTGATTGTCATGCTGATTCTGCCCGAGCACCGCATGGAGGTGATTGCCACAGGTGCGCTCACGCTGTCCATTGTCTGTATGAGTGCCATTTTCAACGCCAGGAAGGGCACCGTGCGCACAGCCGAACTGGCGTGAACACCTCAATCCTCGACGCATCATTTACAGTCCGCGCCAACGATTAACCGTTCACCTCTTTCCGGCCCGCTTCCCACGATGAGCGGGCCGGTTTTTTTTACCCTTCTTCCCCTCCTTCTTCCTCCCCGACAGGCCTAATGATCCGGGACACGGTGTAATATCCGCCTACCCGCAAGCAGGGTTAACAACCATAAAAACGAGATGATGTTGCCGAGTCGGCGGCTTGCCGAAGAGCACGTCACTTTTGCAGTTGAGGAGCGGTAATGATGGCGAAACTCCAAGTGGCGAAAACCGCTGCCGGACGTTCGGCTAATGAACAACGACCGGTAAAAACCGTGGGTTTTCTGGTCATCCCCAACTTCACCACCATCGGCTTCGCCTCCGCCGTGGAAACCTTGCGCATGGCCAATATGGCAGCACGCAAACCGATGTTCCGCACGGTGATCATCGCCGCCAGCCTGGAGCCGGTCACCGCCAGCAATGGCATGCGCATACTGCCCGACTACACCATCAACGACGCACCCAAGCTCGACATTCTGTTCGTCGTCGGCTCCAACCCGATCGTTTCCAACCACAGCAGCCGACCGTTGCTCAATTGGCTACGCAAGCTGGCACATGATCAGGTGCCGCTGGGCGGGATTTGCACGGGCAGTCATTTGTTGGCACGTGCCGATTTGCTCAAAGGCTATCGCTGCACGATTCACTGGGAAGACATCGAAGCGCTGAAGGAGCGTTTCCCGGGGATCATCATTTCCAACCAGCTGTTCGAGCTGGATCGGGACCGCTACACCTGCTCCGGTGGCGTGGCGTCCATGGACATGACGCTGCAATTGATTGCCCGCGAACCCGGTGGTCGGGACATCGCAGCCCATGCGGCCGAGCTGTTGCTGTGTGATCGGGTGCGGGGGGCGCAGGAGCAACAGCGGGTGCCGTTGCGGCAAAAACTCGGCACCTCCCAACCCAAGCTCAGTCAGATGGTGGCGATCATGGAGGCCAACCTCGAAGAGCCGGTGGGTCTTGAGGAGCTCGCGCGGTTGAATGAGGTGTCGGTGCGGCAACTGGAACGGCTGTTTCACAAACACCTGCAGCGCACGCCCAGCCAATACTACCTGGAGCTACGCCTTTCACGGGCTCGTCAGTTACTGCTGCGTAGCGAGTCGCAGGTACGCGACGTCGCCCTCGCCTGCGGGTTTGTATCGCCGGCGCATTTCTCCAAGTGCTACAGCCGTTTCTTCGGCATATCGCCCATTGGTGAGCGCAAGCAAGTGGCGGCGGTGCATTGAGTGCTGCCATTGAACATTGATGTTAGCTGCACTGGCCTCTTCGCGAGCAGGTCCGCCCCCACAGTCAGCCGAGTTGCCCAGGAGGACGCGGCTTGATGTGGGAGCGGGCTTGCCCGCGAAGAGGCCGTGGGGTCGCCTAGTCCTGCAATGCCTTATGCGCCGTTTCCCGGCTCGCCAGCATGGCAACCAACGCCACCGCCGCTGCCGCCAGCAGGTACCAGGCCGGGGCCATTTTGTTGCCGGTCAGCTGGATCAACCAGGTGGCAATAAACGGCGCGGAGCCACCGAACACGGCATTAGCGATGTTGAAGCTGAAGGCAAAGCCACTGAAGCGTACGCGGGTGGGGAATATCTCGGCGAGGAAGCACGGCAAGGTGCCGTCGTTCATCGCCAGGATGGCGCCGAAGGCAATCTGGATCATCAAGATCACGATCAGCGGTTGGTTCTCCAGCATACCGAACAGTGGAAAAGTCAGTGCCAGGAACAGCACCGAAGCGGTCAGCAACATGGTCTTGCGGCCGAACCGGTCCGACAGCTTGCCCATCAGGAAAATCAGGCCGATGTAGGTCGCCAGCGACACCGTCGACGCCAGGAACGAATCACTCTCGCTCATGCCCATCTCAGTGGACAGATACGTCGGCATGTAGCTGAGCAGCAGGTAAAACGCCACGGCGTTCAGGCAGGTCACGCCAATCCCGATCAATACGCTACGCCGATGTACGGTCAGCAATTCGCGAACAGGTGCGTGGGTCGCGCACTCCTTCGCTTCCAGGCGCTTTTCCATCTCCAGAAACTTGGGTGTGTCTTGCAAACTCATGCGGATGTAGCGCCCCACCAGCCCGAACGGCGCTGCCAGCAAAAAGGGCAAGCGCCAGCCCCAACTGTGCAGGTCTTCGACGCTCATCCACGCATGCAACCCCGCCACGAACACCGCACCAAACAGCAGACCGGCCGCCGTGCTCGCCGGGACAATGCTGGTGTACAAACCGCGTTTACCCTCGGGGGCGTACTCGGCGAGAAAGGCCGATGCCCCGGCGTATTCACCCGAAGCCGAGAAGCCCTGGCACAAGCGAATCAGCAGCAACAACGCCGGTGCCCACAGGCCAATATGGTGGTAAGTCGGCAGGATGCCGATGCAAAAGGTCGAGATCGACATGATCAGGATCGACCAGGACAATGCACTGCGCCGCCCGTACTTGTCGCCAAAGTGGCCCCAGACCAGGCCCCCCAAAGGGCGAACGATAAACGACAGCGCGAACACCGCGAAGGTCGCCAGCAACGCGCTTGCCTTGTCGGTTTGCGGAAAAAACGTCAGCGCGATCACGGTGGCCAGATAGCCGTAGGCCGCATAGTCGAACCACTCGACGAAGTTGCCCATGAAGCTGGCACTGGCAGCGCGCCGCAAGGCCTTGCGCTCGGCGGTCTGTTCAAGTTTTTGCGCCAGGGTCGGCGTCAGGCTTGCACTTTGAGTGCTCATTGGGCACCTCCAGTGTTAGAGGTACTGTGATCAGGAAAAAGCGTCGGGACGTAGTACATGACAAAACCCTCTATTGTTTTACTTGGCAGGGTTAAGGCTCGTTAGATGCTGCGCGCTCTTGAGTGCGTATGCGTCGTTTTTTCCGGTTTATCTAAACCACCGGGAAGATTTTTCCCACTCATCAACATAAAACGCCGCACAGGTTCACTGTGCGGCGCAAAGTCTTACTTCTTGATGATGTTGTGTTCCGGGCCGTACGGGAACTTGGTGATGTTCTCCCCGCCCTGTTCATTGACGATCAATATGTCGTGCTCACGATAACCGCCGGCCCCCGGAAGGCCTTCGGGCAACATGATCATCGGTTCAATGGACACCACCATTCCTGGCTCCAGTACCGTGTCGATGTCTTCGCGCAGTTCCAGCCCGGCTTCACGGCCGTAGTAATGGCTCAGCGTACCGAAGGAGTGACCGTAGCCGAAGGTACGGTATTGCAGCAGATCGTGTTCCAGGAAAATCTCGTTCAATTGCTGGGCGATATCACAGCAGCGCATGCCCGGTTTGATCAGTTTCAGACCGGCCTCGTGCACTTTGACGTTCACTTCCCACAAACGCAGATGCTCGTCGGAACAGTGATCCAGGAACAGGGTACGTTCCAGCGCGGTGTAGTAACCGGCAATCATCGGGAAGCAATTGAGGCTGAGAATGTCGCCCTTGTTGACCTTGCGCGACGTCACCGGGTTATGGGCGCCGTCGGTGTTGATGCCGGACTGGAACCAGGTCCAGGTGTCCATCAGTTCGGAGTCCGGGAACGTACGGGCAATCTCGCGGACCATGGCTTGGGTGGCGTGCAGGGCCACTTCGTATTCTGGAACCTGATCACGCAAGGCTTCGACGATGGCAGCGCCGCCGATGTCCGCCACGCGTGCACCATGACGGATGATCGCGTGTTCTTCGGCGGACTTGATCATGCGCATACGCATGCAGGGCGCGGCGATATCCACCAGCTCGGCCTGCGGATAACGACTGGCAAGCTTGTCGCGGTTGAGCAAATTCAGATGGTCGAACTCAATACCGATACGCCCGGCCTTGGGTAACGCTTGCTGGATCGCAACGAAATAGTTATCACGCTGCCAGTCGGTGTAGACAATATTCTCAGTGCCCATGGTGCGGCGCCATGGTTGACCGCCATCGATGTTGGCGCTGATGGTCACGGCACTGTCCTGGGTCACGACCAATGCGTACTGGCGACCGAACGAGCAGTAGAGAAAATCGCTGTAGTAATTGATGTTGTGATAGGACGTGAAGACGGCCGCGTCGATGTTGTTCTGCGCCAGATACGCCCGTAATTTGGCCTGGCGATTGGCATATTCTTGCGCCGAGAACGTCGGTGCCACTTTTTCGCCGTTCTTGATCTGGATGGTTTTCGGCATTTGCATATCATTTATCCTTGTCAGTGATTGATCGACGGGAAGCGCCACTCTGGCGGGCCGCTGAAGATCATTCGAACAGATGCAAGGTGAGGTTTTTTGCGCGAATCCGACCTGTAGTTGACCAGATCCGCTCTTCGCCAACGTGGTCCAAAAGGCCATACACCAGAAACGACAATGCCCCCGGCAAGCGCAGTGAAAGCCGCTTGGCGGAGGCATTGGAATTGGCACAGTGAATTGCGGTTTGACGGCCTCTCAGGACCTCGTCGCGGGTTGATCCGCTTCCATATGATCGCGCGCGTGCGCACCAAAGTATTGACGGTAGCAACGGAAAAAGTGCTGCAGTGAAACAAATCCGCATTGTTGCGCGATATCTTTCATTGGCCGTTTAGTGGTCTGCAGTAACTGACGTGCCTGTTGCAAGCGCAAGTCCAGATAATGCCGCGACGGCGAACAACCCAGGTTGCGTTTGAACAGCCGCTCCATATGCCGGCGGGAAATGCCCATGGATTCGGCCAGTTCGTCGATAGCCAATGTACGAGTCAGGTGCTCATTCATCAACGCCAGCGTCGCCTGAAGTTTTGCTGGCGCGTTGTACACCGATTGCAGTGGCCGGGCCTGCCGGGTCACGTGTTTTTCCATACGCAGCACCAGGCCGCGACCGTGGGACCGGGCCAGCAGTTCGTGCATTAACCCTTGGACGGCCTGTGGGCCGACGCATGTCAGACGTTGGCGGTCGACACAAAAAGGTGCGGCCACCGGGCTCAAATCGCTGGAAGTCGTAAACGACAGCGACGGATCGGGTTCAGGCAGGCTGCAACGGAAACCGTCCAGCGCGCCAGTCTGCGCCAGCAGCCAACCGGCCTTGCCTAATGCGCCCAGGCCCACCGGCTGCGCAGCCCAGTAGTGCAACTTTTGGCGCACTGCTGGAGACTCCGCCTGAGCGTGCAGGTTGTCGCCGCCACAGAGGATCAAAACGTCCAGGGGTTGTACCTGATCCAGTCGGGTAGTGGCGGTGGTAATGCCGTTGCTGGCGTTCAGATCGCGACCTTCCAGACTGAGAATCTGCCATATACAGACGCTACGTCCAGCCATCTGGTTGGCCAGGCGCAAGGGTTCCAGCGCATTGGCCAGAGCATAAAAATCAAAGTCTTCCAGCAACCAGAAGCCGATGCGCAGTGTCGGCGGGTGTTGCCGACAAGATTCAGTCAGTGTCAGCATGTAGCGCTCTCCTGTTGCTCAGGGTGGTTCCGTCCCCAATCGAGTTCACTGCCAGCCTGCCACGGGAGGTTTCTTTATGTTTGTCATGCATGCCGGCGCGCCGATTCGAGGTTCTCAGGAACGAATTGTGGGCGTCGAGGATCAGCCGGAAGTGCCAGAAATCGACCCCCAAATGTTCGTCGCTACCACTTGAGGTCAACACGAGGCCATAGGCATTGGTGCGGCCGTGGCCCCGGCCTGGACTTTTGCAGTCCAGGCAACACTGAATTGTCATCAGCCCAATTGATAGCCGCCTAACGAAAGGTGCATGCTAGAGAGCTTGGCTGGCGCTTATATCATTCCGAATGATAGTTACCTTTGCCTCATTCGATTCGTGCGATACAACCTCGCCGAGCATCATCCGTCCATTCTCAATACATTGGCGGATGCATCCATGGAACAATCACTCAAACATTTACGCTTCCCATTGGCCCTGTTGGCCGTACTGGTGATGAGCGCCTGCGGCAAGACTCCGGACACGGCCGCCACTATGCCCGCAGCCAAAGTCAGCGTGGCCAAGGTGCTGGAACAACCGGTTAACGAGTGGGACGAATTCACCGGGCGCCTCGAAGCGCCGGAAACCGTAGAAATACGTCCACGGGTCTCTGGTCAGATCGATGAAGTGGCCTTCACTGAAGGCGCTTTGGTCAAGAAAGGCGATCTGTTGTTCCAGATCGACCCGCGTCCATTCCAGGCCGAGGTTCGCCGCCTCGAAGCCCTGGTTGCCCAGTCCCGCGCCAACGCCACCCGCAGCGAAAACGAATCCCAGCGCGGTGAGCGTCTGCGCACCAGCAACGCGATCTCCGCCGAGCTGGCCGATTCGCGCACCAGCGCTGCTCAAGAAGCCCGCGCTGCCGTCGGTGCCCTCCAGGCGCAACTGGACCTGGCCAAACTGAACCTGAGCTTCACCCGTGTCACTGCACCGATCAGTGGTCGTGTCAGCCGCGCGGAAATCACCGCCGGCAACCTGGTGACCGCCGATACCACCGCGCTGACCAGTGTGGTGTCCACCGACAAGGTCTACGCCTACTTCGACGCCGACGAGCGTGTGTTCCTCAAATACACCCAGCTCGCTCGCCAGGGCAAACGCGGTGCCACCACGCCGGTTTACCTCGGTCTTTCCAACGAAGACGGAAACCCACACCAGGGCGTGATGAACTTCGTCGACAACCAGGTCAACCCGAAAACCGGCACCATCCGCGGTCGTGCCGTGTTCGACAACAGCGACGGCGCCTACACCCCAGGCCTGTATGCCCGCCTGAAACTGGTCGGCAGCGGCACCTATTCCGCCGTGCTGATCAACGACGAAGCGGTCGGTACCGATCTGGGTAAAAAGTTCGTGCTGGTGATGGATGCCGACAACAAGACGGTGTACCGCTCGGTCGAGCTGGGTCCGAAGATCGAAGGTTTGCGCATCGTGCGCAGCGGCCTGAGCAAGGACGACACCGTCATCGTCAAGGGTCTGCAACGGGTTCGCCCTGGTTCGCCGGTCACACCAGAAGTGATCCCGATGGCCAGTGAACAAACCCTCGCGGCACTCGCACAACAACGACAAGCGCTGGAAGCCAGCAACCTGCCCCAAGTCGCACCTGCCAAGGTCGCGCCGGGTTCGGTTGTGAAACTGGCTGCTGCGACACCACGCGGTTAAGGGATCTCTACGATGAATTTTTCCCAATTCTTCATTTCACGGCCGATCTTTGCAGCGGTACTTTCGCTGCTGATCCTGATCGCCGGTGCCATCTCGCTGTTCCAGCTGCCGATCAGCGAATACCCGGAGGTGGTTCCGCCGACCGTTGTGGTTCGTGCGAACTTCCCGGGTGCCAACCCTAAAGTCATCGGTGAAACCGTGGCCGCTCCACTGGAGCAAGCCATCACCGGCGTCGAGAACATGCTGTACATGTCCTCGCAGTCCACCGCTGACGGCAAGATCACCCTGACCATTACCTTTGCGCTGGGCACTGACCTGGACAACGCACAGGTACAGGTGCAGAACCGCGTGACCCGGACCGAGCCAAAACTTCCCGAGGAAGTGACGCGCATCGGTATCACCGTGGACAAGGCTTCGCCTGACCTGACCATGGTTGTGCACTTGACCTCGCCGGACAAACGCTACGACATGCTCTACCTGTCCAACTACGCCTTGCTCAACATCAAGGATGAGCTGGCGCGTCTGGGCGGTGTCGGTGACGTGCAACTGTTCGGCATGGGCGATTACTCGCTGCGGGTCTGGCTCGATCCGAACAAGACCGCTTCGCGTAACCTGACCGCCACCGACGTCGTGACCGCAATTCGTGAACAGAACCGTCAGGTGGCTGCCGGTGCACTGGGTGCGCCACCTGCGCCGAGTGCCACCGCGTTCCAGCTGTCGGTCAACACCCAAGGCCGTCTGGTTTCTGAAGAAGAGTTCGAGAACATCATCATTCGCTCCGGCGAAAACGGTGAAATTACTCGCCTGAAAGACATCGCTCGCATTGAGTTGGGTTCCAGCCAATACGCGTTGCGTTCGCTGCTGAACAACCAACCGGCGGTGGCGATTCCGATCTTCCAGCGTCCTGGTTCCAACGCGATCGAAATCTCTAACGAAGTGCGCGACAAGATGGCGGAGCTGAAAAAGAGCTTCCCGGAAGGCATGGACTTCAGCATCGTCTATGACCCGACGATCTTCGTGCGCGGCTCCATCGAGGCGGTGGTTCACACCCTCTTTGAAGCACTGATCCTCGTTGTTCTGGTGGTGATCCTGTTCCTGCAAACCTGGCGTGCCTCGATCATTCCGTTGGTGGCAGTGCCAGTTTCGCTGATCGGTACGTTTGCCGTGATGCACCTGTTTGGCTTCTCGCTGAACGCCCTATCGCTATTCGGCCTGGTACTGGCTATCGGTATCGTGGTGGACGACGCCATCGTGGTGGTGGAGAACGTCGAGCGAAACATTGGACTGGGACTAACGCCGGTCGAAGCGACCAAGCGCGCCATGCGTGAAGTGACCGGTCCGATCATCGCGACGGCGCTGGTGCTGTGTGCGGTGTTTATCCCGGCGGCCTTCATCTCCGGGTTGACCGGGCAGTTCTACAAGCAGTTCGCCCTGACCATTGCGATCTCGACCGTGATCTCTGCGTTCAACTCACTGACCCTGTCGCCAGCGCTGGCTGCTGTGTTGCTCAAAAGCCATGACGCACCGAAGGACCGTTTCTCCAAGGTCCTCGACAAGATCTTCGGTGGCTGGCTGTTCCGTCCGTTCAACCGCTTCTTTGACAAGGCCAGCCACGGTTATGTCGGCACGGTAGGCCGGGTTATCCGCAGCAGCGGTATCGCCCTGCTGTTGTACGCAGGCCTGATGGTGCTGACCTTCTTCGGTTTCGCCAACACCCCGACCGGTTTCGTGCCCGGCCAGGACAAGCAATACCTGGTGGCCTTCGCACAACTGCCGGATGCCTCGAGCCTGGACCGTACCGAAGACGTGATCAAACGCATGTCCGACCTGGCCCTGAAACAGCCTGGCGTGGAAAGTGCCGTGGCCTTCCCTGGCCTGTCGATCAACGGTTTCACCAACAGTCCTAACGCCGGCATCGTGTTCGTCACCCTGAAACCGTTCGACGAGCGTAAAGACCCGAGCATGTCCGCCGGTGCGATTGCCGGTGCATTGAACGGCCAGTTCGCCGGGATTCAGGAAGCCTACATGGCGATCTTCCCGCCGCCGCCGGTACAAGGCCTGGGCACCATTGGTGGTTTCCGCCTGCAGATCGAAGACCGGGGCAACCTGGGTTATGACGAGCTGTACAAAGAAACCATGAACATCATCACCAAGAGCCACAACGTGCCGGAACTGGCCGCCCTGTTCACCAGCTACACCGTGAACGTGCCACAGGTCGATGCCGCTATCGACCGCGAAAAAGCCAAGACCCACGGCGTGGCCGTCAGCGACATCTTCGACACCCTGCAGATTTACCTGGGTTCGCTGTATGCCAACGACTTCAACCGCTTTGGTCGTACCTATCAGGTCAACGTTCAGGCTGAACAGCAGTTCCGTCTCGAACCGGACCAGATCGGTCAGCTGAAAGTACGTAACAACAAAGGCGAGATGATCCCGCTGGCGACCTTCATCAAGGTCAGCGACACCTCGGGGCCGGACCGCGTGATGCACTACAACGGCTTCATCACCGCTGAAATCAACGGTGCGGCAGCCCCCGGCTACAGCTCCGGCCAGGCCGAAAAAGCCATCGAGAAACTGCTCAAGGAAGAACTTCCGAACGGCATGACCTACGAGTGGACCGACCTGACCTACCAGCAGATTCTGTCCGGTAACACCGCACTGTTCGTGTTCCCGCTCTGCGTACTGCTGGCGTTCCTGGTACTCGCGGCTCAATACGAAAGCTGGAGCCTGCCACTGGCGGTGATCCTGATCGTACCGATGACCTTGCTGTCGGCCATCACCGGTGTGATTGCTTCGGGAGGCGACAACAACATCTTCACCCAGATCGGCTTGATCGTACTGGTGGGGCTTGCCTGTAAGAACGCGATTCTGATCGTCGAGTTTGCCAAGGACAAACAGCAGGACGAAGGCCTCAGCCCGCTCGCCGCGGTACTGGAAGCTTGCCGCCTGCGTCTGCGGCCGATCCTGATGACGTCCTTCGCGTTCATCATGGGTGTTGTGCCTCTGGTCTTCTCCAGCGGTGCCGGTGCCGAAATGCGTCATGCCATGGGTGTGGCGGTGTTCTCGGGGATGCTCGGGGTGACCTTCTTCGGTCTGTTGCTGACGCCAGTGTTCTACGTATTGATTCGTAACTTTGTGGAGCGCGGTGAAAAGCGCAAAGCGGCCAAGGCCCTGAAACTGGAGGCGCAACAATGAGCCTGAAAGCCTTCCTGCCGAGCCTTCTGGTACTGGCCCTGAGTGCCTGCGCCGTCGGCCCGGACTACAAGACCCCAGCCACTGAGCCGGCCAACATCACCACCGCCACCGATGGCAGCGCCGGTCAGAAGAACTTCGACCGCTCGCGTTTCGAAGGCATCTGGTGGCAGCAGTTTGAAGATCCAACCCTCAACCAGTTGGTGACTCAATCGCTGCAAGGCAACCGTGATTTGCGCGTAGCCTTCGCTCGCTGGAAAGCGGCCCGGGCCATTCGCGATGACGTCAGCAATGACGCCATGCCAACCATCACCAGCCGGGTCAGCAGTGACCTGGCCAAGGGTCAGATCCCGGGCCAGACCACCAAGCGGGTCAATAGCGAACGCTACGACCTCGGTCTGGACATGGCGTGGGAGATCGACCTGTTTGGCCGTATCCAGCGCAACCTGGAATCGGCCGACGCCGAACAGCAAGCGCTCGAAGCCGATCTGTACCAACTGCAAGTCTCGATGATTGCCGAACTGGTGGATGCCTACGGACAACTGCGCGGTGCACAGCTGCGGGAAAAGATCGCCCTGGCCAACCTGAACAATCAGCAAGAGTCGAGCAAGATCACCGTCAGCCTGCGTGATGCCGGCGTCGGCGATCAGCTCGATGTGGTTCGCGCCGATGCACGCCTGGCGTCCGTCGAAGCCAGCGTGCCGCAATTGCAGGCCGAACAGGTTCGACAGAAAAACCGCATCGCTACCCTGTTGGGTGAACGTCCGGACAAGCTGACCGTCGACCTGAGTCCAAAAGACTTGCCGGCGATCGCCAAGGCCCTGCCGATCGGTGATCCGGGAGAACTGCTGCAGCGTCGTCCGGACATTCTCAGCGCCGAACGCAAATTGGCTTCCGCCACTGCCCGTATCGGCGTGGCCAAGGCTGATTTGTTCCCTCGGGTCAGCCTAAGCGGTTTCCTGGGCTTCACCGCCGGGCGCGGTTCGCAAATCGGTTCCTCGGCGGCCAACGCCTGGGCGCTGGGCCCAAGCATTACCTGGGCGGCGTTCGACCTTGGCAGCGTGCGCGCCCGTTTGCGGGGCGCCGATGCGGATGCCGAAGGCGCCCTGGCGACCTACGAGCAGCAAGTACTGCTGGCGTTGGAAGAATCGGAAAACGCCTTTAGCGACTACGGCAAACGTCAGCAGCGCTTGATCTCGCTGATTCGTCAGAGCGAATCCAGTCGCGCTGCGGCCGACCTCGCCGAAATCCGCTACCGCGAAGGCACAGCGGACTTCCTCGTTCTGCTCGACGCCCAGCGTGAGCGCCTGGCGGCTGAAGACACTCAGGCCCAGGCCGAAGTCGATCTGTATCGCGGCATTGTCGCGATTTACAAAGCCCTGGGCGGTGGCTGGCAACCAGAGACGGTCGCCAGCAAGTAAAGTTTTAACGAGCTCCTTTGGTTGGTCGCAATCAACCAATTTCTTTGCCCCGCGCCTCATTCGGTCGCGGGGCTTTTTTTTGCCTGCAGGCTTGTTTAATCCACCACATTCCCCTGTGGGAGCAAGCCCGCTCCCACAGGGTTAGCGGTGTTCTTGAGTCTCGCGGTTTTCCAGGACCGTTACGGTGGCCGTGGTCCCGGCACGCAGTCGGTTTTTGGCCGCGTAATCGGGGTCGATCTGTATCCTCACCGGCACCCGTTGCGCCAGCTTGACCCAGGTGTAACTGGGGTTGATGTTGGCCAGCAGGCGACCGCCGGGCAGGTTCTCCCGGTCGGAAATGGCGAAGGCAATGCTTTGCACAGTGCCGCCGAAGGTTTCGCCACTCATCAATTCGATCCGGACCCGGTCGCCCTCTTCGATTCGCGGCAGCTTGGTTTCCTCAAAGTAACCGCTGACATAGAACGAGTTGCTGTCCACCAGCGCCAACAGCGCGCCGCCGGCTGCGGCGTAGTCACCCTGACGGGTCAGCAGGTTGGTGACGTAACCCGTCACGGGCGCTTCGACCCGCGTACGCTGCAAGTCCAGTTCGGCCTGGGTCAATGCGGCGATGGCCAATTGCACGTTGGCCCGGGCCAAACCGAGGTTGGCCTGGTTGCGCAGCAACTCGGCCTGCGCCACCGCCACTTCCGTGCTGGATTTCTCCCATTCTTCGCCAGAAATGGCGAACCGCTGCTTGAGCGTGCGCCGTCGGCGCTCTTCACTCTGACGCTGGCGGAGCAACGCTTCACTGGCGACAATCGTTGCCTCGGACTGGCCAAGGGTGGCTTTCGCCACTTCCACCGAGCGCTTGGCATGCTCAACCGCCAGGACATAGCGTGCCGGGTCGATTTCCAGCAGCAACTGGCCTTTCTCCACATGCTGGTTGTCCTGCACACCCAGGCCGACGATGCGCCCCGAGACATCGGCGGACAAGGTCACCACATCGGCACGCACCCGCGCATCGCGGGTCCAAGGGGCGCGGGTGTAATGTTCCCAGGCAAACCAGCCGAGAACTAAGGCCAGCAACACCACCGCCACCGTCGCAAGTCGGGCAAGGATCTTCTTCAAAGCATCAAGCTCCCATTACCAGAATCAGCGTTGCGCAAACGCAGGCGTACAACGCGCCTTCGAACAAGGCTTCATGCCAGACGAACCGCAGCACGCCGAGGCGGCGCAAGATCCAGTCCAGCACCAGGTAAATCGGTAGCGCCAGCAATAACGCCTGGGCAATCGGCGGCAAGTAGACGCCACCCAACTCAAAATCAATGGGCAAGGGCCGACACTCCTTCCGTTTCTGCGGGTTGAAAGTATTTGCGATGTCGCTCCAGAAACGACACCACAATCAACAACGCCACGCGCATCCGGAATACCGACCACAAGTGTTCATGAACGTCTAAATGCAAGTCGTCCATTTCATCGCCCAAGACACGCAGGTTTCCGAGCAGTTGCTCAAGGTCAATCCCGGGCCGCCCGGCGATCAATCGTCCGGTCTCACGGACAGCAGCCAGCAAACGGTTTTGCTGTTCAGTACTGAGCAACGTGTTGCTCTGCCCCTGTTGCCTGAGCTGGTTCAGCGCCACACCCAGCGCCATGCACCCGAGGCTGACTTCGAACAGCTCGCTGGATTGCTTGTCGTTGGTGGACGGAAGCAGCCCCAACATCATGGTCAGGCGATCGACCATGCGGCTTTCAAACGCAAATTGCTGCTCATCGGTGGCCGGTGTCTTCAGCAAAGCGTAGACCTGTTCACAGTTCTCATTGAACAGTCGGCGCATCCGCAAATCGGGCCTGAACGGGAAGATCAAGGCGTAGACACTGAGCGCCAGCGCGGCTGCGCAGATATAGGAACCGGCAAACTCGAACCACTGAATGGCACTGTTTTGGCCGATTTCTGTGTTTTGCGGGCCCAACAACAGCATTGTCGTCAGTCCAAGACCAATGCCTGTGCCCGTGGTTGGCGGACTGGACAACCCCACCGCGACGGCATACAGCAAGGGGGTCAACAACAAGGCGAGTAACTCGAAGTCACTGATCATCGGTATCAGCAGGAACAGATACAGCGCCGATACCACCAAGGCCAGGCCCAGCCCCCTGGCAAAGCTTTGGCTGGCCAGCATCGGCCGCGGAAACGTCGCCATCAGTGAACAAAGAATTCCCGTCACGATCATCCCTCCACGTGCGCCGTCCCAAGCAGTTTCGATCCAGATCAGACCGGCCACCACCAATGCGGTAAATGCGCGGATCGCGTTCATTGCCGCCAGCGTGAAGTCCAGATGCAAGGGGTTGTCCTGGCCGCGAAACATGCTACTGGCCGCACGCCCGTCCTGGATTGCGTCGCTCAGTTCGAGAATCTGGCCGAGCTGCTCCAGCATCCGCGCCTGTTCCCAGCGCAGCGCCCAGGCCAGTGAACGCAGGGTGGCTGGCATTGTCTCGGTGAGTTGTTCGGCCTTGTAGGCCTGGTCATCGAAACGCTGTTGCAGTGCCGAGAAACGCTGCCGGGCCTTGGTCGACAATGATCGCCCCTGCAAGGCCAATTCATCGAGAAAGACCAGTTCTTCGGCGCGTAATCGCTGTACTTCCTCCGGCAAGGCACCTTTCCAGCGCTCGGCAAGCAGCTCCCGCTGGTGACGCAAAGCCGTCAGCCGCGACGTCAACAACACCAGCTGATTGCCCAGCAACTGCACCAACTCATTGGAGCTGCGCAACCGGGGTGCATCGAAATACAAATGCCGCCGTACGCCTTCCAGGGCACTGATCGCGCCGAGCAGTTGCATCTGCCGTCGATGGAAATCGGCTTCGCTTTCCTCGGTCCGAATGACCGCCGCGGCGTGGGTCGCGAGCAGCTTGATGACCTGATCGATCTTCGCGAAGTAATCCCGGGCCACGGCTTCCGGTCGCGCCGTAAGCAGGCTGACCACGCACACGCAAGCCACGGCCAATAGCGTCTCGGTCACGCGGGTGACGGCGAGAAGGAACGTACCGTCCTGATCGGGTATTGCCAGCAGTGCCACGACCACCGCCGTGTACCCGCTCAAAACAAACGCCTGGGAACTGGTGTAGCGCAACAAGGTGCCACCGGCGGTACAGAGCGCCAGCCACAAGGCCAGGGTGAGGATGAAAGGCAGGGGCGCCTGGGGAAAGATCGCCATGATCAACACCGCCACCACCGCCCCGAGCGTGGTGCCGATGACCTGGCCGAAACTGCGGGCCAGGGCCATGCCGCCCAATGGCTGGCTGACGATGACCACCGCCATGATCGACCACTTGGGTTGCTCAAGGTCGAACAGGAACGCCAGATATAACGTCAGCAACCCGGCCGCGATGGTCCGCAGGGCGAACAACGCCACTCCGGGGCCGGGGTTGAGTATCGCTTTGAAGTACTGAAGCAGCGGTTGCATGGGAACGCTCATCGAGTCATCTCCAGCAAGCGTAGTCACTGCCAAGGCGCCTCGACGGGTTTCAATGTCGACGCAACCTGTAGGCAAAATCATCGAAAATGCAGACCGCGTTGAATCGACTGACTCACGTATCGAACAAGTCTGGGTTTGACTCACAGCCTTGCCTGACCGAAGCTGGCTACTTTGCAACAGCTTGCCAGCTCCCGGATTCCTGCATGCCCCAGTCTCGCCGCTACTTGCTCATCAGCCTCTGCGTTCTGTTTGCCATCGGCCTTGCCTGGTTTTTCCTGCGCAGCACAACCCCCGTGGTGCCGGAGGCGATCAAGCGCGGCTACAGCGAGGCGCTGAATCAGGCGCGCGCAGGCCAGCCGGGTGCAGCGCGGGTCCTTTACCAGCAATTGGGCCGCTCCGATATATCGGTCAAACGCCGCGTCTGGTTGCATGCCGAACTGCCCAACTACCCCAGCTCCGTGGCCCTGAAACTGGCGGATGCGGACTTGCAGCATGAATCGCCGGACGTGCGCATCGCGGCGATCAGAAGCATCAGCGGCCTGGTGCCCAGCGGTCAACGCAGCCTGCTGCTCGGCCCGTTACTCGATGACAGCGAACAGCGCGTCCGCTATGCCGCCGTGAACGCCTTGCTGGGGCTGTCGCCGGACGATCTCGGTTTGTACTTCGGGCCGCTGGAGCAAGCCATCGACGCCTGGGAACAAGACCTGAAGAGTCAACCGGAAAGCGCCGACAACCAATATCAACTGGCTCGGCTGCATCTGCACAATGCCGAATTGAAAGAGGCGCAGCAGGCGCTAGAGAACACCTTGCGTCTTGCGCCCGGCAACCTGCCCGCGCTGGTGATGCAAATCGACGTGCTGGATCGCCTGGGCCAAAACGATGCTGCCCGGCAACTGTTGGCCAAGCAGCTAAAAGCTCAGCCCGACTCGGCCTACCTGCAACATGCCTTGGGACTCTGGCTGCTGCATCACGGGCAAAGTGAATTCGCCCTGCTCGGCCTTTCCAAAGCCGTGGAGCTGGAGCCGGACAACAAGGATTACCGCTACGACCTGGCCACCACGCTTCACGATGAACAGGAGCTGGAAGCGGCGCAGAAACAGTTGCAGGAGATCGTCCAGCGCCACCCGGCCGACCGGAGAGCCCGGGTATTGTTGATCAACTACTGGAAAGAAAGCGGCCAACTGCAGAACGTGCAGATTCTGCTGGCGCAACTTGAACAACTCAATCCCGACGACCCCGCCTTACAGCAAGGGCTTTAACAACAACAAAAAATTTCGTTGAACTCGTCGTCTCGGCCCAGGGTCAAGAGAACAGGCAGCTCATACAGGCACTCACGGCCTGCTGCCTCGTTTCCCCTAGTCATGAGAGGGCATTTTTTGTCTACATCTAACGAGTTGATCAGTGCAAAAGCCGCCACCGGCATCGAAGGTCTGGATGACATCCTGGCCGGTGGCTTGTCCCGCGGGCATGTGTTTTTACTGGAGGGTGAACCCGGTACCGGCAAAACCACCGTCGCTTTGCATTTCCTGTTGGCCGGCGCTCGTGCCGGCGAGCGCTCGTTGTACATCACCCTGTCCGAGACCGAACGCGAATTGCGCCAAGGGGCTTTGTCCCACGGCTGGGAACTGGATGAGAACATCCACATCTTTGAGCTGACGCCCCCGGAAAGCCTGCTCAATGCCGAGCATCAGCAGAGCTTGTTGTATTCCTCGGACCTTGAACTGGGCGAAGCCACCAAGCAGATTTTCGAAGTGGTCGAACGGATCAAGCCGACCCGCGTGGTGCTCGACAGTCTTTCCGAGATCCGTCTGCTGGCCCAAAGCTCATTGCGCTACCGTCGCCAGATCCTCGCGATCAAACATTACTTCGTGCGCTATGACGCCACGGTGGTGTTACTGGACGACCTGACCACCGAATCCCTCGACAAAACCGTGCACAGTGTGGCCCACGGCGTTGTTCGCCTTGAAGAACTGACCCCCAACTATGGCGCCGAGCGGCGGCGCATCCGTGTGGTGAAATATCGCGGTCAGAAGTACCGTGGCGGTTATCACGACTTCACCATCATGGGCGATGGCGTGCATGTTTTTCCGCGTCTGGTGGCCGCCGAACATCGCGGTCGCTATGTCCGCCAGCAATTGTCCAGTGGCATCAAGGCCATGGACGCCCTGCTCGGCGGCGGGATCGAGACCGGTTCCAGCACGTTGATCCTCGGCCCGGCCGGTACCGGCAAATCGCTGATCTCGATGATCTTCGCCGCTGCCGCCGTGGCCCGAGGCGAAAAAGCCGCGCTGTTCATTTTCGATGAAGAGCTTGGGTTGCTGTTCGAGCGCATGAAGAACATCGGCATCGACCTCAAGGCGCTGCAAGACACCGGCAACCTGATGATCGAGCAAGTGGACGCGGCTGAGTTGTCCCCCGGCGAGTTTTCCTACCGGGTTCGTCGCTGCGTCGATGAGGGCAATATCAAGACCGTGGTGATCGACAGCATCAATGGCTATCAGGCGGCGATGCCCGAAGAAAACGCGCTGGTACTGCACATGCACGAGTTGCTGCTGTACCTCAATCGCCAGGGTGCCGCGACCTTCATGACCGTCGCCCAGCATGGACTGGTCGGTGACATGCAAGCCCCCGTCGACATCACCTATCTGGCCGACACGGTCATCCTGCTGCGCTACTTCGAGGCATTGGGCAAGGTTCGCCGGGCGATCTCGATTATCAAGAAACGCACGGGCAGCCATGAGTCAACCATTCGGGAATACCGCATCAGCGCTCAGGGCATGACCATTGGTGAACCGCTGGATGCCTTTCAGGGGGTATTGCGGGGTGTCCCGACCTATCTGGGTGCCAGCAATCCTTTGCTTGAGGAGCAAAACCCGTGATTGCCAAGGACGCAATGTCCGAGCGCGCGATCATTCTCGCACCGCTGGGTCGCGACAGCCAGATTGCGCTGATGATGCTCAACGAAGCGGGTTACGACGGGGTGATTACTCGGGACCTGGTGGCGTTATGCCGCGAGCTGGAGCAAGGGGCTGGCTTGCTGTTGATCTCTTCCGAGGCGTTGTTGGGGGGTGATCTTGAGCCCCTGCTCGGGCTGATCGAGCAACAACCGACCTGGTCGGACCTTCCGATTGTATTGATGACCCACCATGGCGGCCCGGAACAAAACCCGGCGTCGCGCTACGGCCCACAGCTGGGGAACGTGACCTTTCTTGAGCGCCCTTTTCACCCGGTCACATTGATCAGTCTGGTGACCACCGCATTGCGCGGACGTCGACGACAGTACGAAGCCAGGGACCGCCTGATCGATCTGAGTCAAAGCGAACTGCGGTTGCAAAACACCCTCGAAACCCTCGAACAACAGGTCGAGGAACGCACCGCCCAACTGCGCAACAATGAAGAAGCCCTGCGCCAATCGCAGAAAATGGAAGCGGTCGGCCAGCTCACCGGTGGCATTGCCCACGACTTCAACAACATGCTGACCGGCATCATCGGCAGCCTGGAGCTGCTGCGCCGACGTCTGGCCCGTGGGCGCACCGAAGATCTGGACAGCCTTATCGACCTGGGTGTGACCTCCGCCAACCGCGCGGCAGGCCTGACCCACCGCCTGCTGGCGTTCTCCCGGCGTCAGTCGCTGGACTCCAAACCCGTGAACATGAACACTCTGGTGGTGTCCATGGGCGAGTTGCTTGAGCGCAGCATCAACGAAACCATTCAGCTGGACATGCAACTGAACGAGCAACTCTGGGTGGCCGAGGCCGATCCCAACCAATTGGAAAGCGCCCTGCTCAATCTGGTGATCAATGCTCGGGATGCGATGCCCGATGGCGGCAAACTGGTGGTGAAAACCAGCAATCAGTATCTGGACATTGGCTTCACCAAGACCCAAAGCAACCTTCAACCGGGTGATTACGTGGTGCTGAGCGTCACCGACACTGGGTGCGGCATGCCGCAAAGCACCATCAGCCGAGCCTTTGATCCGTTCTTTACCACCAAGCCAATCGGCCAGGGCACAGGCCTCGGATTGTCGATGATCTATGGCTTCAGCAAGCAATCACGCGGCCACGTCGCCATTCACAGTAAAGTGGGCGAAGGCACCACGGTGAGCCTGTTTCTCCCGCGATTCGGCGGTGACGTGCCTCAGGACAGTCCGGTGAACGTGCAGCACGCTCCGTTCGCGCAGAATGGCGAAACGGTGCTGATCGTCGAGGACGATCCGGCGGTGCGAGTGCTGGTCAGTACGGTGTTGAGTGATCTGGGCTATGCCTTCGTCGAGGCTGGCGATGCCGCCAGCGCGGTGCCGATTCTGGATTCCGGGCAACGTATCGATCTGTTGATCAGCGACGTGGGATTGCCCGGCATGAATGGCCGGCAACTGGCGGAAATCGGCCGGCAATACCGACCGAATCTGAAGGTGTTGTTCATCACCGGCTACGCCGAACACGCGGCGGTGCGCGGCGGATTCCTTGATCCCGGCATGCAGATGATCACCAAACCGTTCACCTTCGACCTGTTGACGGCGAAGGTGCGGGAGATGATCCGCGTCTGAAAGTGCTTACGAGAGCATTTCCTGCATAAGCTCCTGCAGCACATCCAGATCGAACGGCTTGGCCAGGATCGGCGCCTTACGGGTGATCGGGCTGTCCGTCTCGCGGATCTCCTGCGGATAACCGCTGATAAAGATCACCTTGAGTTCCGGTCGCAGCTTCACGGCAGGTTCGGCAATCTGGACGCCAGAGATTCCGCCCGGCAGGCGGAAATCGGTGATCATCATGTCCAGGTGCGGTTTGCTCGACAGAATCTCGAAGGCCTGCTCGCCGTTTTCGGCCTGCAATACCCGGTAGCCCTCACCCGACAGATAGGCCGACAGCACCATCAAAATCGAGGGGTCATCTTCGACGATCAATACGACGTCTTGTGCATCTTCACTCATGGGAAGCCTTTGTTCGATCAATAGCTGCTGATACGACCGTGGGGTCGATCAGAGGTTGCGTTTATCCGGCTATTTTCCTACAGCGGCAGACAAACGCGAAACAAGGCGCCTTCGCCAATCCGGCTTTCGACGGTAATGGAACCGCCATGGGCGGCCACAATCTGCTCGGAAATAAACAAGCCCAGGCCCAACCCCGCGACAGCGTGTTTGGCCGTGACGCGTTCGAACTGCTGGAAAATACGCTTCTGGTTCTCTTCGCCAATGCCGATCCCGAGATCGCGCACTTCCACCCGAGCCTGACCGCTCTCACTGTACACCTTAACGGTGATCGGACTCTTGGCGCCGTAACGCAAAGCATTGGTCAGCAAGTTGGAAATCACCTGTTCAATGCGGAATTCGTCCCAGCTACCCACCACCGGTTGCTCGGCCTCCAGGGTGATCGAGGACTCGGCAGCATCGACCTGTGGGGCAAAGTTTTGCAACAAACTGCGAACCAGCGCCGACAGATCGAAGCGCGTCGGCCGGATCGACAACTTGCCGGTGCGAATGCGCGATACATCGAGCATGTCTTCGATCAGCCGGATCAGGCTTTTGATCTGCCGCTCGTCGCGATCGACCATCGCGTGCATCTTGTCCAGCGTGAACGCCGCGGCGTTATCCCGGGCCAGGTGCATCTTGCGCAACTGGGTTTCGAGGATCAGGCCATTGAGCGGCGTGCGGACTTCGTGGGCGACGATGGACATGAAGTCATCACGCATGCGCACCGCTTGTTCCAGTTCCAGCTGGGCGCTCTGTAACTGCTTGAGCAGCGCTTCCTGCTCACGGCGGCTTTGCTCCAGCTCTTCGACCTGTTGTTTCATCGCTTTGCTTTGGCGATAAAGCTCGACGAACACGTTGACCTTGCTCTTGACCGCATGGATATCCAGCGGCTTGTAGAGGAAGTCCACGGCGCCGCTCTCATAGCCCTTGAACGCGTAGTTCAGCTCACGACCGGCGGCACTGACGAACACGATCGGGATGTTCTTGGTCTTTTCCGTGCCGCGCATCAGCTCGGCCAGTTCGAAGCCGTTCATGCCGGGCATCTGCACGTCGAGAATGGCCATGGCGAACTCGTGTTGCAGCAACAGCGACAAGGCTTCGTCGGCGGACAAGGCTTTATAGACGATACGGTCTTCGCGCCTGATCAACGCTTCAAGCGCCAACAAGTTCTCCGGCAGATCGTCGACGATCAGCAATTTGGCCTGGGTAGTACTTAGCATGCGATTCGTTCCAGCTCGACAAGCAGACGGCCGATGCCGCGTATAGGGAGGATGTGGTCTGGCTGGTGTAAATCAAGTGCAGCCCGGGGCATGGTTGCGACCTGGGCTTCATCCGGGTCCTGGACGATGGTCATGCCGCCACGGCGCTTGACCTGGGCCAGGCCGTGGGCGCCATCACGGTTGGCGCCGGTCAACAACACCGCGGCCAAGGCTGAACCGTAAGCATCGGCGGCCGACTCGAACAGGTAATCAATGGCCGGGCGCGAATAATGCACGCGGGCTTCCAGGCTCAAGGAAAAACTGCGGTCCTGCTCCACCGACAAGTGATAACCCGGTGACGCGAAATACAGCGTTCCGGCTTCGACCAGCGTCTTGTCGCGGGCTTCCAGCACAGGCATGGATACTCGCCGTGCGAACACCTCGGTCAGATGGCTTCGACGTACTTCCGGCAGGTGCAACACCACGATGATCGGCAGCGTGAAGCCTTCTCGCAATGGGCTGAGGATACTCAGCAACGCCTCCACACCGCCGGCCGAGGCGCCGATCACGATAGCCTCTATAGAAGGCAAATCCGCTGCACTGTTCATGATTTGCGGTAAATCCGTTCTTGTTTGACCAACGGTTCGAACTGGTTGCCGTAGGCCGAGAAATCCACGGTTTCCTTGCTGCCCAGCACCAAAAATCCTCGATGGCAAAGGGAATCATGAAACAAACCGAACGCACGATCCTGAAGCTTTTTGTTGAAGTAAATCAAAACATTACGACACGAAATTAATTGAGTTTCTGAAAAGACACTGTCAGTCGCCAGGCTGTGATCGGCGAAGGTCACGTTCTCACACAGCGTCTTGTCGAAAATGGCGTAACCGTAAGCCGCGGTGTAGTAGTCGGCGAACGAACGCTGGCCACCTGCCTGCTGGTAGTTATGAGTGTAGGCGCGGACATTCTCCATGGAGAAAATCCCCTGCTTGGCTTTGTCCAGTGAGCGCGGGTTGATGTCGGTGGCGTAGATGATGGTGCGATCGAGCAAGCCTTCTTCGCGCAGCAGAATCGCCATCGAATAGACCTCTTCACCCGTGCTGCAACCGGCGATCCAGATCTTGATCGAGGGGTAAGTCTTGAGCAGCGGCACCACTTCCTGACGGATCGCGAGGAAATGCGAAGGGTCGCGGAACATCTCGCTGACCGGGATCGTCAGCAGTTGCAGCAACTGCATGAACGCCGTCGGGTCGTGCAGGACCTTTTCCTGCAACGCTGAAATGGTCGTGCACTCGAACTGGTTCAACGCGTGATTGACCCGGCGCTTGATCGAAGCGCCGGAGTAATCGCGGAAGTCATAGCTGTATTTGAGGTAGATCGCCTCGATCAACAAGCGAATTTCGATCTCGCTATTTCGTTCCACTGAAAAATTGCGTTCCACTAAATGCGTTCCATCTTCGGTAACCACACGCGAATCAGCGAGAACAGGCGATCCAGGTCAATGGGCTTGGCCAGGTAATCGTTGGAGCCCGCTTGCAAGCAGCGCTCCTGATCGTCCTTCATGGCCTTGGCCGTCACCGCAATGATCGGCAGCTTGCGCCAGCGCGGGTCCTTGCGGATCTCGATGGTGGCTTCGTAACCGTCCATCTCCGGCATCATCACGTCCATCAACACCAAATCGATGTCCTCGACTTCATTCAGTCTTTCAATCGCTTCACGACCGTTTCGGCCGATGACCACGACTGCACCCTTTTGCTCCAGGGCACTGGTGAGGGCGAAGATATTGCGTACATCGTCGTCCACCAGCAGCACCTTGCGACCCTCGAAGACCTTGTCGCGACTGCGCGCGGTCTTGAGCATCCTCTGGCGTTCATGGGACAACCTGGATTCGACTTTGTGCAGAAAGAGTGTGACCTCATCCAGCAAACGCTCTGGCGAGCGCGCGCCCTTGATGATGATCGAGCGCGAATACTTGCGCAGCTCGGCCTCTTCGTCCCGGGTGAGGTTGCGCCCGGTGTAGACAATCACTGGAGGGAACGAGCAGATATCTTCGGTGGACATGCGCTTGAGCAGGTCGTTGCCGAGCATGTCCGGCAACTTCAGGTCGATGATCATGCAATCGAAAATCGTCGTGCGCAGCAAGTTCAGCGCGTCCTGCGCCAGGCCAACGGCAGTGATCTCGATGTCATCGTCGCCGATCAGCCGGGCAATGCTGTCACGCTGCAGATCATCGTCTTCGACCAGCAGGACGCGTTTGACCTTTTGGGTCAGCTTGGCCTCAAGGCGGGCAAACACGTCCTTGAGCTCTTCACGGGTAGTCGGTTTGACCGCATAACCGATGGCGCCCATGTGCATCGCGGCTTCGGCCCGGTCTTCCGACGAAATCACATGCACCGGAATGTGCCGGGTTTCAGCGTGCTCCTTCAGGCGTTGCAACACACTCAACCCGGAGTGATCCGGCAGACGTATGTCCAGCAGAATGGCGTCCGGGATGAATTCCCTGGCCAGGTCGTAACCCTCGTCCCCCCCGTGCGCCACCAGGCACTGATAACCCAGCTCATGCGCCAGGTCGTAAAGGATATTGGCGAAGTTCGGCTCGTCCTCCACCACCAGAATGCAACGAGTGGCGAATGGGGCCTTGGTGCGATCGTCGTCGAAACGCGGGATATCGACTTCGGCAATCAACGGCACCAGCGCGGCGGGCGTCACTCTCGGCGTAATGGCCACCGGCGTGGCTCTCATCGGTTCGACAGGCTCCTCGCCCGGTTCAACGTAATGCTGCGGCAAAACCAGCGTGAACACACTGCCCTGCCCCGGCTCGCTGGTGACACTGATGGAACCGCCGAGCAAAGCGGCCAGGTCACGGGAAATCGACAAGCCCAGGCCGGTGCCGCCGTAACGGCGATTGGTGGTGCCATCGGCCTGGCGGAAGGCTTCGAAAATGCTGTCCTGCTGATCCGCGGCAATGCCTATCCCCGAATCGCGAATGATAAAGGCGATACCGTCGCCTGGCTGGCTGGCAACCGTCAGGCTGACCGTGCCTTTTTCGGTGAATTTCACCGCGTTGGACAGCAGGTTCTTGATGACCTGCTCCAGACGCTGGCGGTCGGTGTAGATCATCATCGGCGCACCGGCCTGCACCTCGACCTGGAAATCCAGTTTCTTGTCCGTCGCCAAGGGCTCGAACATCCCCCGCAAGCCATCCACCAGACGGGCGACGCTGGTGTTCTCCGGTCGCATCTCAAGCTTGCCGGCTTCGACCTTGGAAATGTCGAGAATGTCGTTGATCAAGTTGAGCAAATCATTGCCGGCGGAATAAATCGACTCGGCAAACTTGACCTGCTCGGCGCTGAGGTTTTCCTGGGGGTTTTCCGCCAGCAACTTGGCCAGGATCAACGAACTGTTCAGCGGCGTGCGCAACTCGTGGGACATGTTGGCGAGGAATTCAGACTTGTACTTGCTCGAGCGCTGTAACTCTTCGGCGCGTTCTTCGAGCTGGATCTGGGCCTGATTGAGTTCGGTGTTCTTCAGGTCCATGACGTCGCGCTGGTCGGCGAGGATCTGCGCTTGTTCGGCGAGTTGCTCATTGGTTTGTTCAAGCTCGACCTGCTGGGTTTCCAGGTGCGCCTGAGATTCCTTGAGAATCCGCGACTGCTCTTCCAGCTCTTCGTTGGCGGTCTTGAGCTCTTCTTGCTGAACCTGCAGCTCTTCGTTGAGCTGTTGGGTTTCGGCCAGCACTTCTTGCAAGCGCTGGCGATAGCGAGCGGCCTCGATGGACGTGCCGATGTTGCCGGCAATCAGTTCAAGCAATTCGACATCACGGTCCGTCAGCGGGCGCAGGAAGCCCAGTTCGATCACACCGTTGACCCGGTCGTCGTCACTGGTCGGCACGACCAGCACGCTATGGGGCAACCCTTCGCCCAGGCCGGAGCTGACCTTGAAGTAATCGCTCGGCACGTCATCAAGACGAATCAAGCGAGCCTGGTTCGCCACCTGGCCGACAATGCCTTCATCGCTGTAAATCTGCTGTTCGCGCGCTTCCTGCTCGCGGGAAAAACCGTAAGAGGCAATGCGCTTGAGACCGCCATGTTCTTCGCGGACATAGATGGCTGCGACGGCGGTGCCCAAGTACTGCGCGCAGAACTGCAGGATGTTGCGGCCCAGCAGATTAAGCGACAGTTGCCCCAGCACTTGCTCGGCCAGTTCGGTCTGGCCATTGCGCAGCCAGGCCTGTTGTTTCAGACGCTTGGCGCTGGCCTGTTGCGCGGCGAGGTTGGCGCTGTAGCTTTGTGAAAGGTTGAGCAAATCCCGACGGCCAATATAAGCCAGCAATGCGCTGATCCCGGCGATGAACAACAGATAAAGGCTGATGCTCCAGATCGTGGTGCGGCGCACGTCCTCGTTGCGCGTGGCGCGCAACTGCTGCTCCATATCGATCACGTCTTCGAATTGCTTGCGGATCTCATCAGTCAGCCGCTTGCCGCGCCCGGCCTTGACCGCGCTGCGGTAATCGCCGCTGGCGCGCTGCAATTCAATGAGTGTCTGCGCGTAAGTGGCCCACTCATTCTGCAAGGCTTGGAGCCGGTGCAGACGGTCGGTCTGCACCGGGTTGTCCGCGGTCAGTTCAAGCAACGTATTGAGGGCGACAGCGATTCGCGGCTTGGCCGTTTCGTAGGGTTCAAGGAAGTGCTCGTCGCCAGTGAGCAGGAAGCCGCGCATACCGGTTTCCAGATCGACGGTCAGTTTGATCGATTCATTGGCGTTATTGATCACCCGGTCGGTGTGTTCGACCCACTGGATCATCGACAACAGATAAGTGATCAGAGAAACAAAGAACACTGCGCTGAGCACGCCGACACCCAATGGCAGGCTGACGTTGCGGCTCAGGAGTTTGCGGAATCGTTGCTCATCAACCGAAGACGCGGATGTCATGGGGGAAACCTTGTCGAACTGTTGAAAACCAAGGAGTTTGCCCCAAAAGCGCCGGATTGATCCAATTTTCTGACACCTTTTCGCGCAAAATCCCACATTCCACTGCTCCAGCGCAAAGGAGCGGTTATCCTTGCCAACACTTGTGCGGCTATTCTTTTTTCTACCGCGTGGGAACTTGTCGGGTTCCGAAACTTACTCAAGCAAGAGCCCGGCGATCTAGATCGGCCGACAACCGCGAATTCAACCTCTGAGAACCCCACTATGTCCGCCACCGCGTCCATCATCCTTGTAGTCGAAGACGACGCCATCGTGCGCATGCTGATTGTCGATGTGCTGGAGGAACTCGAGTTCAAGGTGCTCGAGGCCGATGGCAGTGAAAAGGCACTGGAATTCCTCAACGATGAAGACCAGTACATCGACTTAATGATGACCGATGTCGGTTTGCCGGTGATGGATGGGCGTCAACTGGCCACCCAGGCCCGGATGCTGCGCCCCGAACTGCCCATCCTGTTTGCCAGTGGTTATGCCGAAACCCTTGATGTGCCCGCAGGCATGTCAGTGATCGGCAAGCCGTTTTCGATTGATCAGCTGCGCGACAAGGTCAAAGGCATGCTGGCCTGAGACAGTTGACTGGGCATCCTGGCCCCACCACTTTTCTGCATAAACCAACGTAAGGCTGCATTTTTCGGCGTTTTTGGGCGCTGACCTGTCAAGTTTGACAGTAGAAAAGACCGCCCGCCTGGCGTTTGATTGGACCGGTGACCCCACTCATAAGGAACCGAGTCCATGCCGAGTCGAACTGAACGCTACGCACGTTATTTGAAAATCAGCGGATTATTGCTGATGCTCATCGTCGGATACGGTTGCCAGTCAGCCTCTTCCGACAATCCCCAGCACTGCTTTGAACAGAGCGGACAGGCGTTCAGCGAAGTATTGAGCTGCTATCGCAAAGCCCAAGCGACGCAACCGCTGCGCTACATCAGTAAGGGACAAGAGCAACAACCCGGCGTCAACATCCGACGCTTCGAGCTGACGTCACAGTCCTGGGGCCAGGGCGGTCAAGTCACTCCGGCGGACTGGACTCATGGCGTCGACCTGTACATTCCCGACAACGTCAACGGTACGCGCGCCGTGCTGGTCGCCAATGACGGCGTCAACAACCCTTTGCCCGGTGAGTCTCCGGCAGCACCCAACAACTTTTCGCAGCAGACACTGCTCAACATTGCCCGGCAAACCGGTTTGATCGTAGTGGCTGTCAGTAATGTCCCTAACCAGTATTTGACCTACAGCGATGACGGCGTGCCGCGCACAGAAGATGGCAGCGTTGCCCACAGCTGGAAACTATTCATGCAGGCCCCGGAACAACAGCCCTTTATGTCGCTGCATGTGCCGATGATGGAAGCGCTGGTCAAAGCCATGGACCTGGCGCAAAAGGAGACGCAACCAGGCCAGGTGGTGAGTTTTCTTGCCACCGGCGCGTCGAAACGCGGTTGGGCGGTATGGCTGTCCGCCCTTGCGGACTCACGCGTCGATAGCATCGTGCCGTTTGTCATCGACGTCTTGAACACGGACAAAGTGTTCGACCAGACGTTTCTGGCCTACGGCGATAACTGGCCACTGGCGTACATCGACTACTACTTGCAAGGTGTGATCGCCCAGCGCAAGACCGAGCCGTTCAAGAAACTGATGCAGGTCGAGGATCCGATGACCTATCGGAATCTGTCCGGCTACACCGACCGCTTGAAGATCCCGAAATACATCGTCAACGCCAGTGGCGATGACTTTTTCATCCCGGATGCTTCACGTCAGTATTTTCCGGACCTGCCGGGTGACAATACACTTCGGGTCATTCCCAATTCCGCCCACGATGTGCGGGCGTTTGTTGAAGCGAACCTGATTCCTTATATCAAACGGCGGCAGACCGGCCATACCGCACCAAGGTTAAAAGCACAGGAACAGCGCCTGGACGCCACATCGTCCAAGTTGCACCTGACCTTCTCCGAAATACCGATCAGGTTGACCCAGTGGACAGCCCGTAATCCGCAGGCTCGGGACTTCCGGTACAACTGCGGCGTGCGCTACACCGCAGCACAATTGCCGGTCTCAATGGACGTCCAGACGACTCTCCGTGCTCCCAAGGTGGGTTGGAGCGCAGAGTTCTTCGAAGCTGAGTACGCGGACGGCGTTGTCGAAACGACGATGGTCAAGGTTCTTCCGGAAACGTATCCGAATCAGGCACCACCCGCCGATGAGGCGTTTTGCAGAACGCTACCCGCCACCCAGGGTCAGTAAATCAAGACACGACAATCTCAACCCTTTTGCTCTGTGGGGTTGTCGTGTTTCTTTTAGACAAATCAATATAAGAAACGAGCATGGCAATACTCAGACACCTGCCTTTCAAATAATGGATTTAGCTCAGAACAGGTCACAATGTTAACAGGATGAAAAATAGTCCAGTCGATTGTGGTTCAATCTCATTCTGCCTGCCTTCAACCCGCTGTTCGCATCCAGTTATAGCGAAGAGCTCCCTAACAACATGGCAGCAAACTAAAGCCGTCATTATTTTCATTTTCAGGAAAATGCAACACGCACTTACATACACTCACTTGCGACCATTCAAACATTAAAAGAGGATGCCTCAAACACACCACCCAGAAATTAGATAGACTCACCATGACCATTATAAATTCAGACACTACCTTTCAAAGACACCTATCAAGACCTTCAGGTTATATCCAACCCAAAGACCACAACAGTCAAAAAGATAATATCGAACGACAGGAAATCCTCAGCAAATTAAAGCGTCGCGCGCAAGACCAACGTTACTCCAAGGAAGTCAGTCTGGAAGGTGCTTCCATCTCCCTGGAGTCTGGCTCATCGCTGGAAGAAGCTCTCCAGCCGGCAAGGGTCATGTTGCGAAACATGGTCGAAAAAGCCTCTTTCAAAAAACTTTTGATGAAACTCCAGCTCTCCGAACATTCACTGTTTGAAGTGACCGCTGATGGTCAGGTCAAGGCACACTATGCAGGCAAAACCTTGAGTTTTGAGGGTGCATCCAAACTGGCTCCGGACCTGAACGATGATCTTGTTGTATTGGTTGAAATGGCTCAATTGACCGGTGGCGTCGTCACCCTTGATGACCAGGTCAGCCTGACTCAATGGTTGAAATTCCATCGTTACCTCCTCCCTCGGACGGTCATCGATGCCCAGAACCTGATTGCATTCCTGGAACAGCGAAATCCCGTCAGTCCGACATTCGGCAACTATTGGGAATTGATAAAGGCGGGGAAAAACAATCCACTCACTATGTCATCAGCACAGTGCAACCGGCTTCGAGCGCTTATCAAGGAATACATCAGGGGCCAGTCATTATTGGAACATCTGTCAGGCACTATTCTGGGTGGACAATCCACTCCCTTCAAACGATCTGATGCGGAGTTTTATCTGAAAACGCTTGTTTCCAGCTCCATTGCTCTTATCTGGGCAAAAGGTTTTGTACGAGACTTGGACTGGTATGGTGCGCAAGATAATCAGCCCTTATCGGACGAGTCTCTCCAGCAAATACTTTTGACCGCGCTATTGTTGGATCTCCATCCGATGGTCGGGGGGCAAGAGCCGCGCAATCAAGTGGCCGGTTTCGATCTCTATGCGGCCCAACACATAGAGAAGTCTTTTGCCAGTGTTCAAACGGAATTCGAAAAACATCTGATCAATAACCATCGGATCACTGAACAAAACGCAGCACTGGCCTCGCATTTATTGCTGGCCGGCACCGCGCCGGAGTTCCTGGTCAAGGACTTGCCGCCTACTCTGCTATTAGGCACCCCGCAATGGGTTGATTACTGCCGGACCATCGCGGTGCAGGAAATCATTTCACCGGGATCGTCGCGCTCAATGACCCATGCGCAAATACAACACCTGATGAAGTCCGACTCAGTCACCGAGTCGCAACAGACACTCAATGCCTTGGCTGCTGTAGACCCAGTGATCGACTGGGCGTTGCTCAACGGCATCGTCACCCACAGTGAAGTGAATCGGTCAGCCAAGGATTCGCTTGAAGTGGCAGTGGCCGCTTACGCCCGCCATGCGAAAACCTTTGCTGAAACGGCTGATGCGTTGTCTCGCCCCTTGCCGACCCGCAAGAGCGTCGCCCTGGACATCCTCAAGCAAGTCGCCAAGGGATGCACCTATCTTGAAATTGACGTCCTTCACCAAAAGCGCAATCGAACACTGGTAGACGCCTATGCCAAACCGTTTCTCATATCCCCTGTAGAACTGCACATGTCCAACGACCTGCAGACAGGTGATTGGGACTTGAAACATGGAGAGAGTATTTATCAAGCGTTTCCAAAGATGCTCCCCAATCTGATTTCCCCTGATGGAGAGTTTTACCGCCAATTCAATCGGGACTATGTGTCACATGCACAGGCCATGAGTACGCATTTGAAACTGGCCCTTTCATCCTTGCCGCTTCCTGACCGGGCGCAGCTGCTGCGCGGACAGGTGACGATATTCGCTGTACGGCCTTCAGTCGCCAAGCTTCATCCAATCACCCGCCCCCCCATGAATCCATTATCGGCAACCCTTGACGTCATCCTGAAAGTGCAGAATCGGGTTCCCATGGAGAGTCAGAAAGACAAAGAGCAGGCCACCGGTCGTTACGGCGTGGTGGTGTGTACCTACTTCGAAGGACGACTGAGTTGTTATGAGTTGTTCACCTTGCACGGCGTCTGTCGTGAAAACGCGGAGCTGGCCGAGCTGATCGAAAGGGAGAACCTGTTACACACAAGCCCCCGCAGCAGTGGAAAATACCACTCCCATCCGGCACCGGTGCATCAACTGCCCACGGACATTGAGTGCTACACCCATGCAGTCACACCTGGCCTCGTCAATACCAGTCGCGGCGTCATTGAAAAAATCGGTGAACTATCAGCGACACACCTGCCTTCGAACACTGAAAGCAAAGGCTATTACCAAAGTTTCTATTCAAGTGAATTCGACCCGCTCGTGAACTTCGTCCTCAAGCACCGGCCAATCGCAACCTACGATGAGTTGGTGAAAGAATGTTGGGGGCAAACCCGACTGGAGGCATTGCGCGCAGAACGTGAAGAAGATCTGAACACGTTTCTCAATATTGTCGTACCGTTTAAATCATGCATCGAAGACATCAGCTCAGACGACCTGGATCGACAGTTCCAAGGAGTAGCTGCGTGCACCCTGGAAGCCGCGATGACACTTCTGTTAGTGGTCGGAGCCATCGCTAAGGTAGCCAGTATTGCCGCCAGAAGCATGACCCTTGCAACGAAAGCCAGCGCCATGGCCAAGACTGGCCTGGGTCTGGTGAGCAGCTTGCTGAATCCGCTGGATGGCGTTCCGGACTTGCTTAAGGGTGGCGCAAAACTGTTGCGCAAAGGTTTTAACGGGAGTATCGCGGCCTTGGAAAACGCCACTTCCGATTTTCGCAAGTTGACGAGTCAGACTCAATTCGAGCAGTTGGCCAGAGCCGGCGATCCAGACATCATTCGTCTTGGAACCTGGCGCCCCGTGGAGTCTTCGAAAGACCTTTTCCGGGTCTGGGGTATACGCCAGAACGACCATTGGTACGCACTCAACCGGCACGGTCAGCCATGGGGAGCGAAGCTCAAAAACTTCGAACCAACGAAAATCTGGCATCTGTTCAAGCTGGATAAGCTGATGCCGGCATCGTACACCCGCAAACTGCTCAAGGACGCGTTGCCAGCCTCTAAAGCAAAGGTCGACGATGCTATCAGAGTCCTGACGGACGCCTCACTTGAAACCGACTCCGGGAAGATTGTGAAACTGCTGTTAGGTGACAACTCCAGCCAAGGTAGACGCAAACTTCTGAATCACCTGAACGAAGTAAAAAACGATGTTGCCAAAGTCACACCCGACAACTTTGTCCTGGACACCGCGGAGTCGCAAAGTTACGCAGCCCTGAACCCGGCCTGGTATGCAGAATGGGCACGCGCAACCCCGAAAGACGCAGCCCAAAAGAAGTTCATGCGCATCTATACTCATAACTTCAATCGGCAGTACCGTACTGAAGGCTATAGCCATGATGTACTCGCCGATGACATTGTTCATGAGTTGTTTCATGGCGCCCCCAACACACTGGATCACTCCTATGCCCACAATCCAATATCCGGACGCCAAGGTAACTACCAACGAGTGGATGTTGCTCCGCTGATGAACCTGGCATCCGGCCACCTGCGTGATCTGGACACCCTGAAAGTGATCGACAAGGCCAACGCTTTCAATAATGCGGATTCGTTCGCACTGACCACTTCACTGCTTAGCCAGTTATCGAAAGATCCAGTCTCGTACCGGCTAAACATTGAGACGATGTTGAAGGCGCTCGAAAGAAGCCAGAACGGCTACATCGGCTGGGAGGTGCTTGTGAAGTTGAATCCGGTTTAAGCCGCACGATCTGCCGCAGGGGGGGCCTGCGGCAGATTGACTGAATGGAAAGAACTGACTGTGGTTTAATTGCGCGCTTTTTCGACGCCCAGTGCCCGCATCAAGGAATGCCCCATGAGTCAGCCCTCCTCCACCAAAGTCCTGATCATCGGTTACGTCTGGCCCGAGCCTCGCTCTTCGGCGGCCGGCGGGCACATGATGCAAATTCTCGAGACGTTCTTGCAGCAAGGCTGGGACATTACTTTCAGTAGCCCGGCCGGCACCGGTGAGCACCGGGCAGACCTGACGGTCTTGGGCATTCGCGAAGTCCCGATCGAATTGAACAACAGCAGTTTCGACACGTTCATCAGCGAACTGGCCCCGGATATCGTTCTGTTCGATCGGTTCATGATGGAAGAACAGTTCGGCTGGCGCGTCGAAAAACACTGCCCCGATGCCTTGCGCGTGCTTGAGACCTCCGACCTGCAAAGCCTGCGGGATGCCCGCCATCAACGCCTCAAGGAGCGATTGAAGGCCAGTGACGACGCCAATGACTTCAATCAACTGTTCGCGCCGGCGTTACGTGAAGAGTTTGAGCTCATGGCCGAGACCGATCTGGCCAAACGGGAAATCGCAGCGATTTATCGTTGCGACTTGAATCTGATGATTTCCGAAGTAGAGATTGAGTTGCTGGCCGAGCAATTCAAACTACCGCGCCACTTGCTGCACTGGTGCCCGCTGATGGTCGATCTACCGAGCATGCCATCGGTTTCTTTTGACGACCGCGAGCACTTCCTCAGCATCGGCAACTTCCGTCATGCGCCCAACTGGGATGCGGTGCTCTGGATGAAAACCACTATCTGGCCGCTGATCCGCGAACAACTGCCAAAGGCTCAATTGCACATCTACGGTGCTTACACACCGCCCAAAGCGACTGCGCTGCACAACCCTGGGCAGGGGTTTCATGTAATGAACTGGGCGGAAGATGCGTTAAAAGTCATGTCTGGCGCACGGATTTGTCTGGCCCCCCTGCGCTTCGGTGCCGGCATCAAAGGCAAGATTGTCGACGCCATGTTGTGCGGCACGCCCACCATCACAACGCCAATCGGCGCAGAAGCGATGCATGGTGAACATCTCTGGCCGGGCGCTGTCACCCGAACAGCACAGGCGTTCGCCGATTGCGCGGTTCAGCTGTATAAGGACAAGGCTCTGTGGACGGACGCCCAATCCCAAGGGAAGACATTGCTGGCCGATCGTTATCGACAATCGGAACATGGCCCCGCATTGATCGAAAAGTTATTGTATTGCCAACAACACCTGGCACAACTTAGAAGCGACAACTTTACGGGAAGCATGTTGCGTCATCATCACCATAAAAGCACGCAATACATGGCGCAATGGATTGAAGCGAAGAATCGAATTTCGTTATAACCCCCACACTAACAACAAACATTTTGCATTATCACTATTATTGACCGACCCCAGCATCCTCCTTATAAACACCTGACCGAACTTAATTAAGTTCGGCACCACCAACCCTTCTTATAAATTAATGCAAGGATGCATTAAATGAGCAACTACGCCAATAATAACTGGATGGCCGCCACGCCAGCCATTGACACTTTATCGCTCTGCGAACTGACGCTGCCTGGCACTCATAATGCTGGCTGCGACTGGAAAGCCCCCTGGCCGTTATTCGGCCCTCCCGCCCACTGGGTAGCCTGTCAGCATGAATCGTTCTACCACCAGCTGTGTCATGGGTCCCGAGCACTTGATGCCCGTTTGATGTATGACGCCACTGCTCCGGGGTTAGGAAAATTCATATTTTTACATGACCGTCACCGTTCTAACCGCACGTTGGGACACCTGGTAACCGATCTGAATAAATTCCTTATGGAAAACCCTGATGAGTTTGTCATTCTGGATTTCCACCAACTCAAGGACGGCGAGCATCCATTTGACTTCAAATACTTCAACGACATGATGTTGAGGTTTATCGGCCATCGGATGATTCCTGCCCAAAACCAGGGCCTGAGCCTTAATAGCCTCAAGAAAATCAGCCCACTGCAAAGGGTACTGGTCGCGGCCCCATGGCACAGTGCACTTGATCGAAATGTGTTTCACGAGCAGATCGGGCACAAATGGTCTGGCAGCGGTATCACCAATACCGCTGATTTGAAACAGCACGTTATTAATGTACTGAAAAACCCGCCAGGCACATGGGCACCGTGGTCGCTTTCCGCCACCAGCTACAGCGCTCTTGGGGGCCCCGTAGATATTCATGACGAACTTAACGCCTGGTTCGATCCGAAGAAAAGCGACTGGGCGTCAAAGTGCAACATCATCAATGTCGACTTTATGGAAGAGTCCAACATGGTCTCTTATTGCCGAACTATAAACCTGACCAAAGCGAGCAAGCGAAATTAACCATTTTCGCGCCATCAAATAGCTATTCTTGTGTAAGTGTTTCCGACGCTGGCAATACTGCCACGTACTCCTATGCTGGGTCATGAAAGCCTTTTTTCTCAGGCGAATGATACGGATGTGGCACCCAGCCACATCCGACACATGAACTTTTTTTCCCCACGGACGGGGCGAATCAACGACAAGGAACTGTCATGACCCGCAATACAGCAACCACACTCGACAAACAGAAATGGATGAGCAACGTACTGGATATCGGTCGGTTGAAGCTGACCGATATTATCTGGCCCGGCACGCACAACGCTGGCATGGACAAAAAAGCACCCAACTATGAGGTGGTGGTAGGCAACTGGACGACGTGCCAGAACGACTCATTTGCCTGGCAACTGGCCAACGGCGCACGGGCGTTCGATATCCGGCTTGGCTGCACCGCCGGCCCGGTGGTCCCGGTGTTCTACTTCCATCACAACGGCTATCAGTCCCACCGCATTCTTGATGAACTGATCGACGCGGTGACGACATTCCTCGACCGAAACCCGAACGAATTCATCGTCCTCGACTTCCACCAGTTAGGGGATGCGGCGAAGCCTTTCGACTACCAACAACTCAATAAACTTCTGATGCGCGGCCTGGGCTCGCGCTTGATCCGACCTTCGCACGCGCGCAGTACCGTGGAACAGCTCAAGCGCGCCAGTTCGCAGCGCCGCATTGTCATGGCCGCCCCGGCGAAACCAGGACTCGACAGTGAGTATTTCTGGCCGAAAATACCTCACAAATGGAACGGCAAGGTATTCACCGACACCCTCGATCTGCAATCGCATATCCAGACCACCCTTTTGGGGGCACCTTACGAGACATTTCTATGGTCGTTGCCTGCGACCTGCTATTCGCTGCTGGGTGGCCCGCAGCACATCAAAAACCAAATCAATGACTGGTTCCACACCTCCCGCGACTGGGTCACCCGTTGCAGCATCATCAGTACCGATTTTTTTGATGAGGCAGATATTGTCCGCTACTGCTGGAGCGCCACCAGCATGAAAGCCGTTTACGGAGACAGGTTGCATGCATAGGCGAAAGCCAAAGCAAGCTGGCACAGCAGGCGCCAAAAGAGGCATGATCCGACAGCGATAACAAGAAAAGCGTCCTGACATGACCCGAACAGCCCGTGTGACAGACCCCTCCTACGAACTGATGGACGACCACAACGGGTTGTCCATCATCTACCGCCAGCACGGATTCCCCTGCCCGTTGGTGCGCTGGCATTTCCACAAGGAATACGAACTGCACCTGATCGTCGCCAGCTCCGGCAAAGTGTTCATCGGTGACTACATCGGTAACTTCTATCCGGAATCGCTGTTCCTCACCGGCCCCAACCTGCCCCACAACTGGATCAGCCAGGTGGCCGAAGACGAAGTGGTGCCCAAGCGCGACATGCTGGTCAATTTCACGGACGAGTTGTTCGACAGCGGCCACTTGGTGTTTGCCGAGCTCAAGACGCTGGCGCCGCTGTTGGAGCGCGCCCAGTACGGCATCGAGTTTCGCTGCAAGCGCACCATCCGCCAGGCCATGACTTTGATGCAGCGCATCGCCGACACCAAAGGCGTAACGCGCCTCGGGCACTTTTTCATTCTGCTGGAGTTGCTGGCGACCTCTGACGACTATCAGCTGCTGTCCGGGGCCACGACACCGCAATTGGCCGACGAGCACAATATCGATCGCACCAACCGGGCGGTGGATTACATCTTCGCCCATTACGCCCGTGAACTGCCGCTGGAGGAAGTCGCCGAGCACCTGGGCATGAAGCCGACTTATTTCAGTCGAGTGTTCAAGCAAGCCACCGGCCGCTGCTTCATCGAATTCGTCAATCGACTGCGCATCAGCAAATCCTGTGAGCTGTTGGCCGACGGTGACAAACCGGTAACCGATGTGTGTTTCGAATCGGGCTTCAACAATATTTCCAATTTCAATCGGCGCTTTCAGCAACTCAAGGGCATGACGCCATCGCATTACCGGCGGTTGGCGGTGCAGCGGTTGACTGAGCAAAATCAGCACTGACTTTGTAACACGGACGATCCCTGTAGCAGCTGCCGAAGGCTGCGTTCGACTGCGCAGCAGGCGCTAAACCTGCGACTCCATTACGCCAGGATCACCGCGTACTCTGCTCCAGCGAGAACTTCGTCCGAACGCGGCCCGACTCGAACGCAGCCTTCGGCAGCTGCTACCGGGCGCCAGGCGCCAAATCCTGCCTTTCCAGACTTCAGTGCAAAATAGTATCGATTCAAGTGCGATGGATGATTTGTCTCGCCATCAATAGAAGGCTGTAATCAGCGCACATTCTTCCTCCGCCGGAAGACACAAAAACAATAACTGTCCTTCTGTAACCCGCCGGGTGCAGAAAAGGAGTGCACGATGCAACCTTCTGTAAAAGCTCTGCTTGCCCTTACCTGCATGACCCTCAGCAGCGTCAGCCTCGGCGCCCAGACCCTGACCATCGCCACCGTCAACAACAGCGACATGATCCGCATGCAAAAACTCTCGAAAACCTTCGAGGCCGAGCATCCGGACATCAAGCTCAACTGGGTGGTGCTGGAAGAAAACGTCCTGCGCCAACGCCTGACCACCGACATCGCCACTCAGGGCGGGCAGTTCGATGTACTGACCATTGGCATGTACGAAGCCGCACTCTGGGGCACCAAAGGCTGGCTGGAGCCGATGAAGGACTTGCCGGCCAGTTACGCCCTAGACGACGTGTTCCCATCGGTGCGTGAAGGGCTGTCGGTCAAGGGTTCGCTGTATGCCTTGCCCTTTTACGCTGAAAGCTCCATCACCTATTACCGTACTGACCTGTTCAAGGAAGCCGGGCTGACCATGCCCGAGCACCCGACCTGGACCCAGATCAGCGAATTCGCCAGCAAACTCACCAATAAGGATAAAGAACAGTACGGCATTTGCCTGCGCGGCAAGGCCGGTTGGGGCGAGAACATGGCGCTGATCACCACCGTCGCCAATGCCTATGGTGCGCGCTGGTTCGATGAGCAGTGGAAGCCGGAATTCACCGGCCCCGAGTGGAAAAACGCGCTGAACTTCTACGTCGACACCATGAAGAAATCCGGCCCGCCGGGTGCATCGAGCAACGGTTTCAACGAAAACCTGGCGCTGTTCAACAGCGGCAAATGCGCGATCTGGGTCGATGCCAGCGTCGCCGGTTCCTTCGTCACCGACAAGACCCAAAGCAAGGTCAGCGACCACGTCGGCTTCACCTACGCACCGCACGAGACCACCGACAAGGGCTCGGCCTGGTTGTATTCCTGGGCGCTGGCCATTCCGACCAGCTCCAAGGCCAAGGACGCCGCGAAAACCTTCAGCGCCTGGGCCACTTCCAAAGAGTATGGAGCGTTGGTTGCCGAGAAAGACGGCATTGCCAACGTGCCGCCAGGTACTCGGGCCTCGACCTACAGCGAGGCCTACATGAGCGCCGCGCCATTTGCCAAGGTCACTCTGGAATCGCTGAAAGCTGCAGACCCGAGCAAGCCGACCCTCAAGCCCGTGCCGTATATCGGCATCCAGTTGGTGACCATCCCTGAATTCCAGGCCGTGGGCACCCAGGTCGGCAAGTTGTTCTCGGCAGCGCTGATCGGTCAGACCACGGTCGAACAGGCCCTGACCGCTGCCCAGTCAACCACCGAACGTGAAATGAAGCGCGCCGGTTACCCCAAGTAACCCCACAGTTTGATCTTCATTTGTCTGTTCCTTATCGGTTCTATCGCCATGAATATTTCAACTGCCAAAGCTCACATGGACATTCCCCAACCGGTGCGTAAAAGCCGGTTGGCCAACCCCGGCTGGTTTCTGGTCAGCCCCTCGGTGGCGTTGTTGCTGCTGTGGATGATCGTGCCGCTGGGCATGACCGTTTATTTCTCGCTGATCCGCTACAACTTGCTCTACCCCGGTGAGAACGAGTTCGTCGGGCTGGAGAACTTCAGCTACTTCCTCAGCGACTCGGGGTTCCTGCCCGGCGCCACCAACACCTTGTTGCTGGTCGGCAGCGTGCTGCTGATCAGCGTGGTGTTCGGCGTGTTGATCAGTGCGCTGCTGGAGGCCAGTGAGTTTCTCGGTCGCGGCATCGTGCGGGTGATGCTGATCTCGCCGTTTTTCATCATGCCCACCGTCGGTGCGCTGATCTGGAAGAACCTGATTTTCCACCCGGTCTCGGGGATTCTCGCCTACGTCTGGAAGCTGTTCGGCGCGCAGCCGGTGGACTGGCTGGCGCACTACCCGCTGCTGTCGATCATCATCATTGTGTCCTGGCAATGGTTGCCGTTCGCGATCCTGATCCTGATGACCGCCATGCAGTCCCTCGACCAGGAACAGAAGGAAGCCGCACGCCTCGACGGGGCCGGGCCGATTGCGATTTTCTGGCACCTGACCCTGCCGCACCTGGCCCGGCCGATTGCGGTGGTGGTGATGATCGAAACCATCTTCCTGCTCTCGGTGTTCGCCGAAATCTTCACCACCACCAACGGCGGCCCCGGCTACGCCTCGACCAACCTCGCCTACCTGATCTACAACCAGGCGCTGGTGCAGTTCGACGTCGGCATGGCGTCCGCCGGTGGCTTGATCGCGGTGGTGATCGCCAACATCGCGGCCATCGTGCTGGTGCGCATGATCGGCAAAAACCTGACAGACAAAGCCTGAGGCCTGCGCCATGACCCTTCAACAATCCCGCCGTCTGCAAAGCCTGCTGCTCGGCACCCTGGCCTGGGCCATCGCGATCCTGATCTTCTTCCCGATCTTCTGGATGGTGATGACCAGTTTCAAAACCGAAATCGATGCGTTCGCCACGCCGCCGCAGTTCATCTTCACGCCGACGCTGGAGAACTACCTGCACATCAACGAGCGCAGCGACTACTTCAGCTTCGCCTGGAACTCGGTGGTGATTTCCTTCAGTGCTACGGCGCTGTGCCTGCTGATCGCGGTGCCGGCGGCCTACTCGATGGCGTTCTACGAAACCAAACGCACCAAAGGCACGCTGCTGTGGATGCTCTCCACCAAGATGCTGCCACCGGTGGGCGTGCTGATGCCGATCTACCTGCTGGCCAAGAGTTTCGGCCTGCTGGATACGCGCATCGCGCTGATCGTGATCTACACGCTGATCAACCTGCCGATCGTGGTCTGGATGATTTACACCTACTTCAAAGACATCCCCAAGGACATCCTCGAAGCCGCGCGCCTCGACGGTGCCACGCTGTGGCAGGAAATGGTCCGGGTGCTGCTGCCGATTGCCAAGGGTGGCCTGGCGTCCACGGTGTTGCTGTCGCTGATCCTGTGCTGGAACGAAGCGTTCTGGTCCTTGAACCTGACCTCGTCGAAAGCCGCACCGCTGACCGCATTGATCGCCTCCTACTCAAGTCCCGAAGGTCTGTTCTGGGCCAAGTTGTCGGCGGTGTCGACGCTGGCCTGCGCGCCGATCCTGATCTTCGGCTGGATCAGCCAGAAACAATTGGTCCGCGGCCTGTCGTTCGGCGCCGTGAAATGAATATCCCTGTAGGAGTGAGCCTGCTCGCGATAGCGATGTGTCAGGCACCGATGATGTCGACTGACACGGCCCCATCGCGAGCAGGCTCACTCCTACAAAAAGCCTGTTCGGCTTAATCGAATAACAACATGCGGAGGCCCATCATCATGGCCAACCTGAAAATCAAGAATCTGCAAAAAGGCTTCGAAGGCTTTTCCATCATCAAAGGCATCGACCTGGAAGTGAACGACCGCGAGTTCGTGGTGTTCGTCGGCCCGTCGGGCTGCGGCAAATCCACGTTGCTGCGCCTGATCGCCGGCCTGGAAGAGGTCAGCGGCGGGACGATCGAACTGGATGGCCGCGACATCACCGAAGTCAGCCCGGCCAAGCGCGACCTGGCGATGGTGTTCCAGACCTACGCCTTGTACCCGCACATGAGCGTGCGCAAAAACATGTCGTTTGCCCTCGACCTGGCCGGTGTACCAAAAGCCGAAGTCGAGAAGAAAGTCGGCGAAGCGGCGCGCATCCTTGAACTCGGGCCGATGCTCGAACGTAAACCAAAACAGTTGTCCGGCGGTCAGCGTCAACGCGTGGCCATCGGCCGGGCCATCGTGCGCAACCCGAAGATCTTTCTGTTCGACGAACCACTGTCCAACCTCGACGCCGCCCTGCGGGTGCAGATGCGCCTGGAACTGCTGCGCCTGCACAAAGAACTCAAAGCCACGATGATCTACGTGACCCACGACCAGGTCGAAGCCATGACCATGGCCGACAAGGTTGTCGTACTCAATGGCGGAAAAGTCGAACAAGTCGGTTCGCCCCTGGACCTGTATCACCAGCCGGCCAATCTGTTTGTCGCCGGATTCCTTGGCACGCCGAAAATGGGTTTCCTCAAGGGCAAAGTCACCCGCGTCGAAAGCCAGAACTGCGAAGTGCTGCTGGACGCCGGCACCCGCATCACGTTGCCGTTGAGCGGCGCCAACCTGAGCGTCGGTGGCGCAGTCACCCTGGGGATTCGCCCGGAACATTTGAATCTCGCGCAAACCGGCGACTGCACCTTGCAGGTCACGGCGGACGTCAGCGAACGCCTGGGCAGCGACACCTTCTGCCACGTGGTGACCTCGTCCGGCGAAGCGCTGACCATGCGCGTTCGCGGCGACCTGGCGAGCCGTTATGGCGAGTCGCTCAGCCTGCATCTCGACGCTGAACACTGCCATTTATTCGATGCCGACGGCGTGGCGCTGACCCGCCCTCTACGCGCTGCGGCCTGATTTCGAGACCTTGTGATGAAACTCAATAAACAGAACCTCAACCGCCTCGCCCCCGAGGTGGTCCTGCCCGCCTATGCCCTGAGCGACACCCGCCAAGGCATCGCGCACATCGGCGTCGGCGGTTTCCATCGGGCGCATCAGGCGTATTACACCGATGCGTTGATGAATACCGGTGAAGGCCTGGACTGGGCGATTTGTGGCGTCGGCCTGCGCGCCGAAGACCGGCGCGCCCGAGACGATCTCAAAGAGCAGGATTATCTTTTCACCCTGTTCGAACTGGGCGATACCGACGACACCGAAGTCCGGGTGATCGGCGCGATTCGCGACATGCTGCTGGCCGAAGACGGCGCGCAAGCGCTGATCGACAAACTCGCCAGCCCCGAGATCCGTATCGTTTCGCTGACCATTACCGAAGGCGGCTACTGCATCGACGACAGCAACGGCGAGTTCATGGCCCAGCTGCCGCAGATCCAGCACGACCTGGCACACCCGAGCGCACCGAAAACCGTGTTCGGTTTTCTCTGCGCCGCGCTGGCTAAACGCCGTGCAGCTGGCACGCCCGCATTCACCTTGATGTCCTGCGATAACCTGCCGCACAACGGCGCGGTCACTCGCAAAGCGTTACTGGCGTTCGCCGCCCTGCGCGATACCGATCTGCGGGACTGGATCGCCAGCAACGTGAGTTTCCCCAACGCGATGGTCGACCGCATCACGCCGATGACCAGCACCGAACACAAGCTGCAACTGCACGACAAACACGCTATCGACGATGCCTGGCCGGTGGTCTGCGAACCTTTCGTGCAATGGGTGCTGGAAGACAAGTTCGTCAACGGCCGTCCGGCCTGGGAAAAGGTCGGCGTGCAGTTCACCGACGACGTCACGCCTTATGAAGAGATGAAGATCAAACTGCTCAACGGCAGTCATCTGGCGCTCACTTATCTGGGGTTTTTGAAGGGTTACCGCTTCGTCCACGAAACCATGAACGACCCGCTGTTCGTGCGCTACATGCGTGCCTACATGGACCTGGACGTGACCCCGCAACTGTCAGCCGTGCCGGGGATTGACCTGACCGAGTACAAAAACACCCTGGAGGCGCGCTTCTCCAACCAAGCGATTGCCGATCAGCTGGAGCGCGTGTGTTCGGACGGTTCGTCGAAGTTTCCGAAGTTCACCGTGCCGACGATCAATCGCTTGATTGCTGATGGACAGGAGACCAAACGAGCGGCATTAGTCGTAGCGGCTTGGGCGCTGTATTTGAAGGGCGTGGATGAGAACGGCGAAACCTACAGCATTCCTGATCCGCGGGCGGCGTTTTGTCAGGCGCTGGTGGCGGATGATGCGTTGATCACGCAGCGGTTGCTGACGGTTGAGGAGATTTTTGGAGCGGCGATTGCGCATTCGCCCGAGTTTGTGGCGGCGTTTGAGTGGTGCTGTAACAGCTTGCGCGATGTTGGGGTGTCGCGGACGCTGGAGCGGGTGCTTGCGGATGTTAGTTGAGTGTCAGCGGGAACCACCCCTCACCCTAACCCTCTCCCCAGGGGGTAGAGGGGACTGACCGAGTTGTTTTTTAGACATGCATCGACCTGAAAAATCGAGTCGAACTCTGGCTTGAAAAACACACAGATCGGCCCCCTTTCCCCCTCTCCCCACTGGGGAGAGGGCTGGGGTGAGGGGTGGTTTTCGGAACAGACTTGTATTCAACGTTTGGGACATTCTATGGCAACCCAACATTTATTCCTCGGCATCGACTGCGGCACCCAAGGCTCCAAAGCCATCATCCTCGACGCCGTCAGCGGTCAGGTGCTGGGCCAGGGAGCCGCCGCGCACAGCCTGATCAGTGGCGCCAATGGCCGCCGCGAGCAAGACCCCTCGCAATGGCTGGAGGCCTTCGCGCTGGCCAGCCACCGCGCATTGCTCGCGGCGAACGTCGACGGCCAGGACATCCTCGGCATCGGCGTTTCCGGCCAGCAACACGGGCTGGTGCTGCTCGACGATCAGGGCCAGGTGCTGCGTCCGGCCAAACTCTGGTGTGACACCGAATCCACCCCCGAAAACGACCGTCTGCTTGCCCATCTGGGTGGCGAAAAAGGCTCCCTGGAACGCCTCGGCGTTGTGATCGCGCCGGGCTACACCGTCTCCAAACTGCTCTGGACCCAAGAACAACACCCGCAGATTTTCGCTCGCATCGCGCGCATTCTGCTGCCCCATGACTACCTCAACTATTGGCTCACCGGCCGCAGTTGCAGCGAGTACGGCGACGCCTCGGGCACCGGCTATTTCAATGTGCGAACGCGTCAGTGGGATTTGCAGCTGCTGCGTGACATCGATCCCACCGGGCGACTGCAAGCCGCGCTGCCGGAGCTGATCGACGCTCATCAAGCCGTTGGCACGATCCTGCCAAGCATCGCCGAACACCTGGGCATCAACCCGAAGGCGCTGGTCTCCAGTGGCGGTGGCGACAACATGATGGGCGCCATCGGCACCGGCAATATCAAGCCCGGCGCTATCACCATGAGCCTCGGTTCTTCGGGGACGGTCTACGCCTATGCGGATCAACCGAAGGTCAGTCCGGACGCGTCAGTCGCAACGTTCTGCTCCTCCAGTGGTGGCTGGCTGCCGCTGATCTGCACCATGAACCTGACCAACGCGACCGGGGTAATTCGCGAGCTGTTCGAGCTGGATATCGAACAGTTCAACGACCTCGTCGCGCAAGCACCCATCGGTGCCGAAGGCGTGTGCATGCTGCCGTTCCTCAACGGCGAGCGCGTCCCCGCCCTGCCCCATGCCACCGGCAGCTTGCTGGGGTTGACGATGACTAACCTGACTCAGGCCAACCTGTGCCGCGCGGTGGTCGAAGGCACGACCTTCGGTTTGCGTTATGGGCTGGACCTGCTGCGCCAGAATGGCTTACAAAGCCGCAGCATCTGCCTGATCGGCGGCGGCTCGAAAAGCCCGGTGTGGCGGCAAATCGTCGCCGACATCATGAACACCCCGGTGATCTGCACCAAACAAAGCGAAGCCGCGGCCCTTGGCGCCGCGATTCAGGCGGCGTGGTGCAAGTCCTGGGATAACGGGCATGAAGACAGCCTGGAGGATCTATGCGAGCGTTGTGTGAAGCTCGATCCAGCCAGCGAAACCTTGCCGATCGCAGACAATGTGATGGCCTGTCAGCAGGCCTACGAACGCTATCAACAGCATGTCGCAACCCTTTAAAGAGTGAATAACTATGTACCTGGTGTGTGGCGAAGCGCTGTTCGATTTCTTCAGTGAAGACGATGCCAGCAGCCTGGCTTCAAAAGTGAATTTCAAGGCGATTGCTGGCGGCTCGCCGTTCAATGTTGCGGTGGGTTTGCGCCGTTTGGGAGTGGATGCGGCGCTGTTTGCCGGCCTGTCCACCGACTACCTCGGTCGGCGCTTGCAGCAGGTGCTGCAGGATGAAGGCGTGCGCCCGGATTACCTGGTGGATTTCGCTGCGCCTACGACGCTGGCGATGGTGGCCGTCGGGGCCAATGGTTCACCGCATTACAGCTTCCGGGGTGAAGGCTGCGCGGATCGGCAACTGAAAGCCGAGCACCTGCCGGAACTGGGACCTGAAGTACGCGGCCTGCACATCGGCTCGTTCTCGCTGGTGGTGCAACCGATTGCCGACACATTGCTGGCGCTGGTGCAGCGGGAAAGCGGCAAACGCTTGATCAGCCTTGATCCCAACGTGCGGCTCAATCCTGAGCCGAATATCGACCTGTGGCGTTCGCGGATTGCGACCTTGGTTGAGCTGGCTGACCTGATCAAAGTCAGCGATGAGGATTTGAGCCTGTTGTACCCCGAGCAGGATCCGCAACGGGTAATCGAAGGCTGGCTGCAGCATCGCTGTCAGTTGGTGTTTCTGACCCGTGGTGGCGAGGGGGCGACAGTGTTCAGCCGTATGCACGGCGCCTGGTCGGTGCCGGCGAGTTCAGTGAAAATCGCCGACACCGTGGGCGCGGGCGATACGTTCCAGGCGGCGGTGATTACCTGGCTGACGGAGCAGCAGCTGGATTCGGTTGAGGGCGTGCAATCGCTCGGCCGCGAGCAGATCGACGGGATGTTGAAGTTTGCGGTGCAAGCCGCGGCACTGACGTGCAGCAAGACCGGGCCGGACTTGCCATATCGCCATCAGCTGTAAATGCGCTGTGGCTGAAGGCCTCTTCGCGAGCAAGCCCGCTCCCACAGGTTGTGCGCTGAACCTGTGGGAGCGGGCTTGCCCGCGATGGCGTTCTGTCAGGCGCTACAACACCGAAAAGTTGTAACTCACAATCAACCGGGTCTCATCGACATCCCGGGCAAACTTCTCGTAGTTGGTCCGGTACGTCGCATTACGCAGTCGCAGGCTGACATCTTTGAACGTCCCGCTCTGCACCACGTACTTGAGCTCGCTGTCGCGTTCCCACTCCTTCCCTTCCTGATCACTGCCCAGCACCTTGATGTGGTCACCGTTCACATAACGGGTCAGGAAGCTAAGGCCATTGATGCCAATCGCCTTGAAGTCATAGTCATACCGCAATTGCCACGAGCGCTCCTGCGCAGCGGCAAAGTCGTTGACCTGAACATAGTTGACCAGGTACGGATTGGTCCCATCCAGATACGGCATCGAATTGTCGCCGTTCATGCGCTGCCAACCGGCGCTGAAAGTGTGGCCGCTGATGGCGTAAGCAAGCATGCCGCTCAGGGCACGGTTGTCGATGGAACCTGCACGCGCGGCGCCGCTGTCGGCACTCTTGAGCAGTCGAAGGTCAGCCTTGAGCACGCCCTCGCCCAACGGCTGGTTGGCCAGCAGACCGACGAAGTGCTGACGGTAGATGTCTTCCAGCTCGGCGTAGTGATATTGGCCGGTCAGGCGCTCGTTGATCTTGTAGTCGAAGCCGTACATGTCGAAATGATCGGCGGTGACGTTGCAGGCATAACGTTTGTTCTTGCAGTGCACGCGGATGTCCTGGGAGTCGGTGGAATCCCGGGCGGTGTACTTGTCCAGCCGCGCCGCCATAAAGGTCAGGTCCTTGACCTCTTTGGAAGTGAGCATTGCGCCGTTGAACATCGTCGGCAGCAACCGACCATCGTTGTACTTCAGCAGCGGCACGTCCGGCAGCAGTGCGCCGTACTTCAATACACTTTGCGAGAATCGCACTTTGGCGGTCAGGCCCAGTTTCGCGTATTCATCTTTCGACCCACGCGGATCCTGCCCCGTGGACGGCAGCAAACCGCTGTTGCTGCTGTCGGCGCTGGAGTCGAGCTTGAGCCCCAGCATGCCCAAGGCATCGATGCCGAAACCGACGGTGCCTTCGGTGTAACCCGATTGCAGATTGAGAATAAAACCTTGAGCCGACTCGTCACGTTTCGAAGCGCCCTGCTCGTTGGACGTGTGCCCATCCCGGAAGTCGCGATTGAAGTACACCGTGCGCGACTCGAGTTTCGCCGTGGTGTCGTCGATAAAACCGCTCGCGAAAGACGACCCGGTAAAACCGGCGCACAGGACTAAAGCGCCGAAGCCGAGTGACTGGCGCGCGGTGATGAGAGTAAAGGGGGGACGCATGAAAAAAAGCTCCAACAGTGCAGCGTTTGCGCAAGGCGCAATAAGCCAAAGAAATAGCCTTCGTCCCGGACAAGTAACTTGCCAGGATGAAGTGGACACACAGAAGTGAGCGGCGATGATGGCAGAAGGCTGTTACGGGCTACAGACGACTTTAGTCGGTAAATGACTGTTCGTTTCCTTGAACGAGGCGCTTTAATCCTGCACCATCCGCCCCAGCTTATTCAAAGGACGGAATTAAAGGCATGCTGGACGCGAACGCAACCCATATTTCCCTGACGCTGGAAGGCGTTTCCGTTGACCTTCAGGTACTTAGCTTCGTCGGTCGCGAAACCCTCAATCAACCGTTCTGTTTCGACATCGAACTGGTCAGCACGCGCCCCGACCTGAAACTCGAAGAGTTGCTGCACAAGCCCGGCTGCCTGACCTTCGGCGCCACCGGCAAAGGCATCATCCACGGTCTGGTGTACCGCATCGAGCAAGGCGACTCCGGCAAAAGCCTGACCCGTTACAGCATCAGCCTGGTGCCGCAACTCGCCTACCTGCGCCACAACCATGACCAGCAGATCTTCCAGCATTTAAGTGTGCCGAAGATCATCGCTCAGGTCCTCGAAGCGCGCGGCATCCTGGCCGACGCCTACAGCTTCCAGCTCGGCGCGATCTACCCGGAACGCGATTACTGCGTGCAGTACGACGAATCCGACCTGCATTTCATCCAGCGTCTGTGCGAAGAAGAAGGCATTCACTTCCACTTCCAGCACTCGTCCAGCGGTCACAAACTGGTGTTCGGCGATGACCAGACGGTGTTCCGCAAACTCGCGCCCGTTGCCTATCAGCAAGATTCCGGCATGGCCGCCGAGAAACCGGTGATCAAACGCTTCAACCTGCGCCTGGAAACCCGCACCACCCGCGTCAGCCGCCGCGACTACGACTTCGAGAAACCGCGCATCCTGCCCGAGGGCTCCGCCAAAAGCGCGTTCGCCCCGGACCTGGAAGACTACGACTACCCCGGCCGCTTCACCGACCGCGAACGCGGCAAGCAACTGGCAACCCGCGCCCTGGAACGCCACCGCAGCGACTACAAGCTTGCCGAAGGCAAAAGCGACGAGCCAACCCTGGTCAGCGGCCACTTCCTGGCCCTGAGCGAACACCCGCGCGCCGAGTGGAACGACCTCTGGCTGCTGCTGGAAGTGGTGCACGAAGGCAAACAGCCGCAAGTGCTCGGCGCAAACGTCACCAGCGACGTCACCCAGAACAAAGACGATTTCCACCAGGGCTACCGCAACCGCTTCCTCGCCACCCCGTGGGACGCGCACTTCCGCCCGGCCCTCGAACATCCGAAACCCAAAGTCCTGGGCAGCCAGACCGCCATCGTCACCGGCCCCAAGGGCGATGAAATCCATTGCGATAAATACGGCCGCGTCAAAGTCCAGTTCCACTGGGACCGCGAAGGCCAGGCCGACGACAACACCAGCTGCTGGCTGCGCGTCGCCACCGGCTGGGCCGGCAATGCCTACGGCGGCATCGCCATCCCGCGCATCGGCATGGAAGTGCTGGTGTCATTCATGGAAGGCGACCCCGACCAACCGCTGATCACCGGCTGCCTGTACCACAAGGAAAACGTCGTCCCGTACGACCTGCCGGCGAACAAGACCCGCAGCACTTTCAAGACCCTGAGTTCACCGGGTGGCAACGGTTACAACGAGTTTCGGATTGAAGACAAAAAAGGTGCGGAACAGATTTATCTGCACGCCCAGCGCGATTGGGATGAAAACATTGAGCACGACCAGAAGATTCGCATCGGCAACGAGCGACACGACACGGTCGAGGCCAATGTTTTCAGTGAGTTCAAGGTTGAAGAGCATCGGATTACCCACCTCGATCGTAAAACTGAAACGCGGGCGAATGATCACCTGACAGTTGCTGTGACTCAGCATGTAAAGGTGGGGACGGCGCAGTTTGTCGAGGCCGGTCAGGAGATTCACTACAACGCTGGGGAAAAGGTTGTGGTTGAGGGTGGCATGGAGCTGACGGCCAAGGCTGGCGGGAGCTTTGTGAAGGTGGATGCGGGGGGCGTGACGATCAGTGGCGCGCAGGTGAAGGTTAACTCGGGCGGCGGACCAGGTTCGGGGACGCCTGCTGCGCCGTTGTTGCCGGGGCCGATGAAGGTGGCGGATGCGGATAAGGCCGGCAAAGTCCCGATACCACTGCCCAAACGCCTGAACGAGTCCGGCATCACTCCGTTGTGCGGAAAACAGAGCAACGGCGCCTGCAGCCGTAAGGATTGCACATGCATGTAAAAGCGTTGAACGCCCTCCTCGCCGAACCCCGCCATTCGTTCGAGCAACTGCCGAGAGAACCGTCGAGCCAGACGCTGTGCTTCATCATCGATCGCACCCGCCAGCCTGAGGCCATGAGCCGCCTCTACCGTGTCGGCGAACCGATGAACTCCCAAGGCTTGTTCATCGGCACCGATTTCGCCGAGATCGCCGCTGACGGCCCCTTGTGGCTCAACGCGCCATGGGGCAGCCGCCTGGCCGCCGAAGCCGCAAAGCTATGTGAAGAAAACTTTTCCGGCATCGCCTTGACCACTGACGACCCAGTCAAAGCTTTGGCCCATGCACGCTGGCTGTTGCGCGCCAATGACGGCTCCGGCGGCCAAAGCCTGCTGAGCTACCACAAACCAAGCCTGTGGGCCGCACTGGCCTACACCGCTGGCGAAACCTCGCATCAACTCTTCGGACCTTGGCAACACGTCTACACCCCCGCCCCTGCTCATTTCGGTGCCGGCAACGGTAATTGGTTGAGCTGGCGTCCAGTCTCGGAACTCGAATGGCTGGGCGACGTCTCAGCGTTCAACATCCCGGACGATGCACCAAAGGTTCAAGAGCGATTGGGTTGGGTCTATTGGGTCGATGAGCAATACGCCGCATTTGGCGAGCCGACTGACGAAGAGCTGCCCAATGTCGCAGAAAACCTTGATGTGCTGGTCAATCACAACATCTACGAAGGCCGGCATTTGCTCAAGCTGGCCCACATCGCCAATGGCCCGCTGCTCGAAACACAGCCCCAGGCCATGGCCATCCTGCAATCCAGGGAAGAGTCGTTCATCAAGGTTGAACAGCTGAAGCAACTCGCTACCAGCGCCGCCTGATGAACCCGTCCGCGTAACGAATGAATGGAAGCATTTATGGAATCCAATACCAGCGCTGTACCCAAGGCCGACTTATCTACTCCCGCCACACAGCCATTGGCAGGCGCCGCCTCCGTCAAAAAACAGCCAGCTCAGGAACTAGATCCGCAGCCGGAAGCACCTCAAAGCTGCTCGAACGCTTTCGACAAGGTAAAAACGCCCTGCTCGACGACTTATGGCGAAGTGATTTACGCCACGAAAGAAAAAATGTTCTACCTGTTGCCCGAAAAAGCGGCGAGTTCCATTAAAGAAGCGATGAATGAGCTGGAACAGCATGTCAGTGCCAGCAAATCGCCGGAGGAACGGCTGAAAGGGATGAATGCAACGGGATTGCTGGAGTACTTTCTGGAACCCAAGCTGACAAACTTCCTGAAAGGTGAACAACAAAGCAGGATGCTGGAGATTGAGGCGCAAGAGCCAGATATCGCGCAGCCGACTATGGCAATGCGCTTGAAGGCAGTTAGCAGAGAAGCCGCAAATGCAGCCCAGCTCGACAAAATGCCTGACCAATCCGATTACTCCCGCAATCGTGAACTGGCCAACCAGCAACAGGACAGCTTGCTTGAAGCCAACAATCAGGGACAAAAGCTACAGAAGCTTTATCACGAGTGGACGAAGCTGAAAAATATCGCTGTCGCTCAAGCTAAGGAAGAAGGTTACTTCTATGAAAGTGGCAACCTGTTCTCGCCCGGCGCTATAGAGGCACGCAAACGCGTACAGACCTATCTGAAGGCTCGCCAAGCCCTTACGGTGAGCGGAAAGCTGACCACGTTGAAGGAAGAAGACTTCAAGAAAAACAAGAAGGCTTATGCCGACGCTACCAACTGCGTAATCGACGGCAAAGCTCGCATGTGCAGTTACTTGGAAGGCGTCGCCAGTGAGCGCAAAAAAGTCGAAAAAGACTTCGCCGCCTATATCGATTCGATTTTGAAGGTTGCAGATTACGGCTTGGCATTGCCGGAGTTCGCATTCATTCCAGACACCGGAGACATTAGCGCTGGGGTCGAGAAGTTCAAGTCGTATCTTGAGATGGAGCAACAGCAAACAAAACTCAGTGAGCAGATTCGGTCGAAATATAAAGCTTGGATCGACGCGAGCGGTCAAAACGTCGCCGCGCCCGCAGGCATCGTGGAGGCAGAGGAAGCTGAATGGCAGCGTATTCAACAGGCTCGTTTCCAGCTTCGGGAAGACGCTGAAGCTGCCGTCGCTGCTGCATTGCCACTACGACATCTGCTTTGGGAACCTGAACAGTTCCAGCCAAAGCCTGAAGAGCGCCTGGTCAAGGCGGGTTTTCCGCTGCGGGAGGTTGCCCTTTTCAACAGTCCGAACTCGGCCTTGAAACACTTGAGTCTTCTGAACCTGGAAGGCATCGAAAAATCGTTGAAGAAAGACTGGAGTGAAGTCGGCGCCAGTGCAAAGAAAGGACTGAGTAAGGCCCCCGGTGATAGCACTGCTAAAGCGGGAACTGATACCGAAGACAACCCCTTCCATGAGTGGCTACGCCTACAAGGCGCCGTCGCCATCAAGGACCAACAAAGTAACTGGTTTGACGAAAAGGGTTGGTTTGATGTTGAAATCTTTCACACCTACCTGAAATCGAAAAACTATAAAGTCGACACATTGGATGACGAAGGTGCACGCAAAGCCTGGGGCTTGCGCCTGCGCCAGCTTCTATTCAAAGAAGAGGTCCGAAGCTCCCTTCGACTGTTCGACAATAGCCCGCAAGCGCAATTGGTTCGGTGTCTGACACCACCTCAATCGTCAATCCATGTCTCTGCAAAGGTCACCGGCCCTAGTTTCAGCGTGGCGGATAACTTCAAGGCGTCTGCCAAAGCAGAAGTGAGCTTAGGTATCGACCTCGCTCGTGGCGAAGTCGAGTTGATGAAACTGGATCTTCCGGGCAGAGATCAGGCCAAAGACATCCTGATTCCGTACCTTGATTACGAGAAAAATCGCAAAAACTTGAATCTTGGCAGGTTCTCCCTTCACTTAGGTGCCAGAGCTTGGGGCTATACCGGCGCATCCCTACTCCTTTCATCCAGCGTGCAGCTAGGACGAGCCAACGTACAAGGCGGCCTGAATCTTCCAGAAATCCAGGACGCCAAACGGCCAGAAACCTCTAAAGCAACAGCCGCAACGGTACGTAGTGGGCAAGAACTTACCGGGGACGCAGCGAAAGTCAGGATCGAAGACGCTGGTAAAGCGGAATTCAACCTGTTCGCCGGTGTACAGGCAGGGATCTTGTTGACCGGTGCGTTGAACTGGGCACCTCCCAAAGAAATCGCGGCCCTGCGCACCCCACCTGCACCGGGAATGGCAAACAGTGCAAACAACGCGAAAACCAGTCAATGGTTCAGCTTGGCGCGACTGACAGCAGGCTTCACCGCTGCATACGGCTTGGGGGTAAATGCCGATGTCGCCATTTCTCTGAACGAAGGCCGCTTTATCATGCGGTTCAAGGCATCGCTCATCGTCGGGCCGGGGGCTGGTGGAGAATTCCAGTTCGAAGTGGGCTACGACGGTGTCACTGACCTGATCAACTTGCTACGCCGCGAAATGCATAAAAACCAGGATAAATCCCTGATATTTGTGACCGATGAGGCAGCCGACTATATCGATAAACTAAACTTCCTCGGTGCTGCCGGCATGGAAGTCGCCATGGTTTATATGGTGGGTATTGATATGGTGATGTCATTGTATGAGGTGTTGACTGGTGGTGGTCGTGGTGGATCTATTGCTCACACTATCATGACATACCGTAATCAGGCGGAACTTGAGCAATGGGTAGTAACGGCTACTCCCGGCGCTCTGGGGCCAATGTTGATGACACTCATCAGTGCGGCAAGCGCCTTCAAAATTGCGGTGGGAACGTCAACTAGTGGAACCGTACAGAGTCAAGCAAATGAATATAGCCATGACCAATCGCACCTACTTCAACAAAAAGCCATTGAACGAATTTTAGGTTGGATCGTGAACCGTGCAAAACAAGACGGCTCCATATCCAAAGCTCAAAGTCAGTTTGTAGAAGCATGCATGTGCATGAATAGATTCGGCACCAAAGAAATCAATTACAACCAATATTACTGCGAGAATCGACTCCATTTGGATAACTTCATGGGGGAAGCAGTTATGAGACTTCAAGATCGTACGGGAGACGAAGTTCGATCCCGATATAAGTCTCACGCCAGTTTGCTAGGCCAAAGGCTCGACGGATACTGCACTCGAATCAAACACTACGGGCGAACATATCTACCAGGCGGACAAGCATCCTATACTGGGCCAGACGGCCAGGCCAAATGAAGGAATACAAGATGCATTTCAAACACTTAATAACCACAGCACTTATGGCTCTGGCAATTACAGCTCACGGTGCTATCAATCTTACAGCTTCTCAACAATCTGCAAAAGAAAAAGGCATAACACTATACAACCAATACAAGCCGTCTGAACCGGAGTTGCGAATTGCCGCTGAAGCAGGCGATGCCGAAGCACAGTTTTATCTAGCTGAAGAACTTCGTCAAAAAAGCCAGTACATTACTCCTGAAGCAACAAAGTGGTTCGAAGCGGCGAGCGCTCAAGGAAATCTTTACGCGATGCTTAGACTCGCTCGATCAGAAGGGGACCTATGCGCAACGATGAACAATTGTTCCCCAGGAAAAAAAACACCTGCGGAATGGCTGAAACAAGCTAGAGAACTAGCAGCATCGAAAGCTAGCAAAGGTGACGCAGAGGCAGCATACGTAATGTATCTCGCGACCGCTGAACTTGAATGGCTTGAAAAGTCCGCCGAATCTGGCTATGCACTTGGTCAGTGGCTATTGGCCACCCGATACAAGGAGGGTGACGGTTCATTTCTCCTGCCTTGGAAACGCGCTGAAGCAGTTGAACACTGGGCAAAGGAATCTGCCATAGGTGGAAACCCCAAAGGGATGATGGAGTACGCCGCAATACTTTTCGAAAAAGGTGACGCAGAAGGATTTCGTCATTGGAACGAACAAGCCGCACTAGTAGGTTACGCCACAACTGTATACGGATATGGGTCGGATCTTGCTCATGAACCTGATACGTATGGTTTTCCCTACGATGTAGTCAAGGGATATGCTCTTATTTATCTTTTAAAAGAGTTGGACGGTGGAGGCGGCATGGACGCTAACGTCAACGACAAGCTACCCAAGATAGCTAAAAAAATGACTCCGGAGCAAATTGACGAAGCCAAGAAGTTTGCAAAAGAATGGAAAAACACTCATCCGCCACTTTCATTTTATCCTGACAAACTTGGATACTGAGAGACCAATAGCTTGACGACTAGAGCTCAGTTGCGGGGCGACTTTTCCTGAAGTAATTATTTTTTGCAGATATATCGCCGACTTTATCGCCGGCGCTTATAGTAAAAGTGAGTCGCAAGTGCCTATGAAACGTCTCCGAATAACAGCGCTGTTCGTACTATTTTTTTCAGGCTCTTCATGCGCAGACCTCACCGTTGTTGAGCAAGCAGCAAAAACTCGGGGATTGATGCTGTTCAATCAATATAAAGGTGCCCAACCCGAATTGCGGATTGCAGCAGAAGGCGGAGATGCAGAGGCTCAATTCTATTTGGCCGAAGAACTGCGTAAAGAAAAGCAATATATCTCTACCGAAGCCTATAAATGGTATGAGGCTGCCGCTGAACAAGGTGATCTTTACGCAATGATCCGACTTGGCAGGAGTTACAGCGATCTATGCAGGACCATGAACAATTGCCCAAGTGGAAAAAAGAAACCAGAGGAATGGTTGGCAGAAGCGACAACGATCGCACAAGAAAAAGCTGATCAAGGTGACGCTGAATCACTATATATAATGTATGAATTAACAGCCGACCGGAAATTGTTAGAAAAATCTGCTAATGCTGGAAGCCCCGTCGCGCAATATCGGATGGCTATCGGTGACCGTCAAGGAGAAGGTTTTTTGCTACCTTGGAAGCGCCAGCAATCGGTTGAGACTTGGTTTTTGGCCTCCGCAAAAGGCGGAAACCCTAAAGCAATGATGCAGCTCTTTGGAATATACCGAGAAAAAGGAGATCTAGAACAGGCCCGATATTGGGTAGAGCAAGCGGCTTCTACTGGATATGAATCCGGCGTTTATAACTATGGCTATTTTCTGGCTGTCGAGCCTAATACATTAGGCTTTACGATGGATAAAACTAAAGGCTACGCATTAATTTCGCTATTGAAAGAACTAGGCGGCGGAGGAACTGCTCAGGTTGACGTCGAAGAAACGCTACCGCAAATAGCAAAAGATATGCCCCCCAAAGAAATTGAACTTGCAATGCAGCTTGCTAAAAAATGGAAAAATGAGCATCCCCCGCTGTCTTTTTATCCTGAAAAAATCGATTTCTAATATCAGCCTCCATCCATAGGAGTTTCAGCGTGTTTAATCTTGCCCTTGGAAGGAAGCTAGATAGCCTATCTCTGAGATGTGAAATGAAAAAAATCATTATTGGTGCGTTACTTATTTCAGCTTTATCAGGCAACGCAAACGCACACCTTACTCCGGATGAGCAAGCTGCCAAATCGCGAGGAATCTTGCTATTCAATCAATATAAAAATGCGCAACTTGAGTTGCGTATTGCAGCTGAAGCTGGAGATGCAGAAGCACAGTTTTATTTAGCCGAAAGGCTACGCAAAGAAAAGCAGTTTATGACCGCCGAAGCTCAAAAGTGGTACGAGGAATCAGCAAACCAAAATAACGTTTATGCGATGATTCAGCTCGGACGAAGTGAAGATAATCTTTGCGTCAACATGGGCAACTGCCCTGCAAGTACAAAAACACCGGCGCAATGGTTGAAACACGCGCTAGATTTGACGAAACCTGTTGCTGAAAGTGGTGACCCCGAAGCGATGTACTTAATGTATGAACTAACACTTAAGGAGGAATGGCTTGAGAAATCTGCAAATTCTGGATATGCATTAGCTCAATACTGGATGGCAATTGGAACTCGGCAAGGAGACGGTTTTTTCTTGCCGTGGAAGCGGCATGAGGCAGTTGGAAACTGGTTGAAACTATCTGCAGAAGGAGGATACCCGCCTGCAATGATGGAATACGCTGCGTTTATTTATGAAGACCAAGGTGATTTAACAGTCGCTCGCCATTGGATTGTCGAAGCAGCTAAAAAGGGGTACAAGTCAGGCGTCAGCAGTTATGGCGCATATTCGGCCCACTCACCATCGCTTTACGACTTCCCATTAGATAGGGTTAAAGGTTATGCGTTAACCTCGCTACTATCTGAACTTGACGGAGGCGGAGATGTACAGGTCTACGTAAATGAAACCCTTCCGGAAATTGCCGAAAAAATGACATCGGATGAAATTTCAGAAGCTAACGAATTTGCAAAAAACTGGAAAGCGACTCATCCACCCCTGTCGTTTTTCCCGGAAAAGTTGAGCCGTTAACATTGATTAAGAACTGGCCACAGTGGCTGCAGGCGAAAGACCTTGTTCGCGACGAGAAGCTGCCGCTGGGGATCGCGATGAGGCAGCTTTCGGAATGAGCATTACGCTTGACTCACCTGCGCAACGCCGTTGGTGTCGTCGCAGTCTTGTCATTGTTTTTTTTAGTTCTTCTACTTCCTACTATTGGCTTCTATCTTTATAGAGTACTGCGTACACCTGGTGGCGCGTTGATCTCGCATAATTACACAGACAAACCAATAGGAACTTCTCCGCATGAGCCTGACAATGAATACGTCTCGGCAACGTCGATGGAACCGGCGCATCCTGATCATTACCGTTCTGATTCTGCTGGTACCTGCCTTGGGTTTTTATCTTTACAAGCTAATCCGCACACCAGGTCCAGCATTAATGTCCCACAACTATACGGATCGACCCGTTTTTAGTTACTGGGTCAATGATAACTGGGGTGGAAACGGCGGCGTCACCTGCTGTTGGCATTTGGATGGATCAGTCGCGAAGGTTGTCTGGATCCTCGATATGACACGTAAACAGCAGTTAGAGGGAGCGGTAGAAGAGCGTCATGAAATAACGGTCCCCATGCCTCCGCGCAAATCGGGCGACGATACGTTGCATGTGTATTTTTTTCCCGATAATCGTGTCGAGTTGATATGGGCCTCAACGATGCTGAGTCCGTTGCACTACCCGAACGGAGTTCCCGCCGGTGACAATATTAATGAACAAGGAAGTCGTCTATGAGTAGTCCGGCCAATCTCGACAACGCCCAAGCAATCAGCGCTCGCTCAAGTGCAGCAGCCGGAACCAAAAATACTGCGGCGCTACCCTGCAACGCGTCATTGCATATTGGTTTCTTTTTCGATGGTTTTGGCCGCAACCTCGAGGATGACTTATGAGAGGATCGGCTGAGCAATGTGGGTCGATTATTTTTGGCCCACCCTTATGACCAAACAACTCCTCCTACCGTGATGAGTCAGATGCCGCAAACTCAAACCACCATCAAGTACTTCCTGGTGCGAGAGTTCGACAGCCCCGATCTCACCAAAACCAAAGGTATGGCTCCGGATTACCTGGAGCAGATCAAAGGCTGACTCTGCACAGTTCACAAACAAGCCAGGCTCCCACAAGAGCCTGGCTTGTTTGTGAAAGTGTGGCGTCAGACCGGAGCCTTCCACCCCATCATCTGCTGCTGCGCAACCAGCAGCAAATCGGACCCATCCTGCGTCAGCAAATAAAGCGCGTGAGTAATGTGCGGAATATCTTGAACATCACCGTTCTTGAAACACTGGCAATGAAGCGTTTCGAGTAACTGGCTAGCGGCTCGGACACGCTGTAAAGCGGCTTCGAGAATGTCTTGGGGATCGGCCTGTGTATCGATGACCATTGGGTTTGAGTCAGTAACGCTGCTTTTGATTGAGCGATAGCGATCGGGAAATGGATTTAGCGTTGGCATAGTAATTACTCGAGCATTAATTAGTAATCGCCAGCACCGTGACCAAACGATGGAGGCGGCTGTGTACAGGCTTGGTCAACCGCTAACACTCAAAACGGCTCGCCCGAAAGCGTCCTGCACACAGCCACCATTGCAACGCACTACGAGACGTAGAAGTCCGCAGCGCGAATGATGGCACATATGTGCAGTGTTAATCAGGTGACCAAACCTGTTCGCTGATTTTGCAGCGACGCCAAACAGTAAGCGTTAGTGACCGGCAGGCGAAAGACGACAAAGAGTCCGAGCGTGTAGGAACTCGCCGAACCTCCCTCAGTTTTTTTACCTACATGAAACCTCTGACAGAAACCTCCTCACGACAGGCGGCATTCAGTCGGGTTAACCATCGCTTAACCCCGCGGTCCAAAACTTTACTGGACCGCACGCCCTCAGAGTTCTCTGACGCCCAGTGCGGCAGGTTCGACGCCTTAACGTCGAGCTGACTTTAAGCCTGCATCGGAGATCGTTCATGAACATGCGCACCTTGCTGATCACCACCGCCCTCGCCTGCACCGCGTTTGCCGGCCTGGCCCAGGCCAATGACACTTCGAGCTCCCAGGCGGTGCCGTACCACTACGGTATGCCGCTGCACGTGGGCAAGGTCATTACCTTGACCGAACCGTCGACGCTGGACTGCAAAGTGGTCACAGCCGATATGAAGTACATCGATAGCACCTCGGGCAAGCCTGCGGAAATCTCCTATCGGAAGCTTTCCGACGCTTGCAGTTATCAAAACTGACGGAAAGGTCTGATTCAATACTTTGCGGTATTCCTGTGAGGGGTTCTGGCGCTATGCTCTAGCGCCTCCCCCCACTGCCGCAAGGATTCGCCATGCAGTTATCGTTTCGTGCCTTGTCGACCTTCACTTCCCTTCTGTGTTTTGTGCTGGCCCTGGTTTGGGGTTTGATGCCCGACTGGTTGCTGTCAATCTGGAGCATCGAATACTCGTTAGCGGTTGGTGTTGTCGCGCGGCGCAGTGCAATGCTGTTTGCGGCATTGGGTGTGATGTTTTATCTGGTTCGAAACGAGTCGCCTTCGATCACCCGCCATGCGCTGAGCAATGGCTTCATGGTCGGCTGCTGGGGGCTGACAGCACTGGGCTTCGGCGAATGGCTCAATGGCCATGCCGGTCCGGGGATTTTGCTTGCGGTGGTGTTCGAACTGGCGCTGGGTCTGGCATTTCTCCAGACCCAGCGCGTGTCGATGGAACTCGAAACCGTGGGTTAAAGCGCTTTTCTGTCTGGATGCAGGGTCTGGGCAATGGTTTGGCGCTGCATGTCAGAGCGCAGTCCAGCAATCAGGTCATTGATTTCCCGGCAACCATTCAGCTGTTTGGCATTTATTCCTGTTTTCATTAGATCGAGGTGATCGGTTTCACGATCGGAATACACCTTGACGGTCATCGACAGGTCCGGCGACAGCGTGCATTGACAACGTTTCGGCAAAAAACTGCTTTCAATGATATTGCGAAGTTCCAAGGCAGAAAGAAACATGACGACCCTCTCCTTAATGTGAGACTGCCAATCAACGATCGACACTGACTCAATGAAATCCCTGGTCAGCTTAAGACCAGCTACAGCATAAAACATGCCTTGGATTTCGCACTGCAGCTCATCGGTAAATCAACGATTTAGCGAAACCGCGCGTAAATAGCCCATGCAATATGCAAGAAAGGCGTTGTGGTGCCCCTGCAATTTGCATACATCCAGCGACAAGTTTGCATTGGCCGACGACGCCAGTAAGAATGCGGCCAATCAATTCAGTATCCGCTGACCCCACTCGCACGCAAGGAGGCACCATGGGTTCTTTGACCTGTATCACTACCGTCGGGCTGATTGTTGCCGGGATGTCGACCATTGCTCACGCCGCGAAACTCGAAGAAGTTGCGCCGTTTCCGAAGCCCGAGAGCGGTTTCGCCCGCCAGGTCATTCACCTTGCCCCGCAGGCTCAGGAAGACAGCTTCCAGGTCGAGGTCCTCGCCGGCAAAACCCTGACCGTCGACTGTAATCGCCAACGCTTGGGCGGCATTCTCGAGGAGAAAAACCTCGAGGGCTGGGGCTACCCGTTCTACCGACTGGAAAAAGTCATCGGCCCGATGAGTACGCAGATGGCCTGCCCTGACGGCAAAAGTAAAAAGGACTTTGTGCCGGTGGTCGGTGACGGTTTCATGCTGCGCTACAACAGCAAACTGCCGATCGTGCTCTACGTGCCCAAAGACGTCGAAGTCCGCTACCGGATCTGGTCGGCGTCAAGCAAGGTCGAGAAAGCCGCCCAGGAATAACCTTCCTATCCCGTTACAGGAGCGCCATTTTGATTACCTGCCACGTCAAATATGTGATCGATCCGTATCAACTCAGCGAATTCGAAGCCTACGCCAAGGCCTGGCTCGGCATCGTCGAGCGTTTGGGCGGTACGCACCACGGGTACTTCCTGCCTTCCGAGGGCGCGAGCAATATCGCCTACTGCCTGTTCAGCTTTCCTTCGCTGGCGGACTACGAAAGCTACCGGCATATCGCGATGACTGACGCCGAAAGCACCGCGCTTGTAGCTTCGCTGGTCGAGAAGAAGTTTATCGTCAGTTACGAGCGGACCTTCCTGCGCCCGCTGCTGGCCTGACACCGCTCACGCCGGGGCGCCGCTCAATGCGGCGCGCTCGGCCACATGGCGCAAACTGTCGAAATTGATATTGGCGCCCGAGTCGATGGCTACCAGTGTCTGACCACACGCACCGGTTTGCGCCACGTATTTCTTGATTCCGGCCACGGCCAAGGCACCGGAAGGTTCGGTGATCGAGCGGGTATCGTCGTAGATATTCTTGATCGCGGCGCAGAGTTCGTCGTTGCTGACGGTCAACACCTCATCGACGCAAAACCGGCAGACTTCGAAACCATAAGCACCGATCTGTGCGACGGCCACACCGTCGGCGAAAGTACCTACGGTTGGCAGGACAACTCGCTCGCCGACCTGTAATGCCGCATGTAAACAGGCGGAATGCTCCGACTCGACGCCGATGATGCGGACTTCAGGTCGCAAGTATTTGACGTACGCCGCGATGCCGGCGATCAGGCCGCCACCGCCGACCGGGACGAAGATCGCGTCCAGTGGACCTTGATGCTGACGCAGGATTTCCATGGCGACGGTGCCCTGCCCCGCGATCACGTCCGGGTCGTCGAAGGGCGAGACAAAGGTGCGACCGGTTTGCTGCGCCAGGTTCAGCGCATAGTCCAGCGCAAACGGAAAACTCTCGCCATGCAGCACGGCATCGGCGCCTCGACTGCGTACGCCCAGCACCTTCAGTTCCGGCGTCGTACACGGCATGACGATAGTCGCCGCAATTCCCAGTTCACGGGCCGCTAATGCCACGCCTTGGGCATGATTACCGGCGGAAGCGGTGATGACCCCGCGAGCCCTTTGCTCATCGCTCAACTGCACCAGTTTGTTGTAGGCGCCGCGGATCTTGAAGGAAAAGGTCGGTTGCAGGTCTTCGCGTTTGAGCAGGATTTGATTACCGAGCGCCTCGGACAACGCTGGCGCCGGTTGCAGCGGCGTACGCACCGCGAGTTCGTACACGGGCGCGGCGAGGATCTTTTTCACGTAGTGCTCAAGCAAGGTCTGCTGGGCGGTGGTGTTGCTCATGGTCGTCTCCTGACTTTGATCGGAGCCCAAGAGACAGAAAGTAAAAACCCGCCTCTAGGGCGGGTTGGGTGCTGCAGTCGTGAGCTAGCCCGCCAAATAAGGAATGGCGGTAATAATGCTTGGCTGGCAGCGCAATACAGTAGAAGTCATGTCCGGAAATTAGCCGGACGCTGATGGCAAGTCAATGGCCAATTTTACTCGGCCTCTGTAGGCTGGCGACTCTGCTCATTGTCCCAAGGAAGGAAACCATGAAGTCTGTCGCCCTGCCCCTCATTGCCCTGATTGCGTTCGCCGGCTACACCGTTTCGGTGATGCTCCAGGCTGAACAGTCATTGATCGACTTCGGCCTCAGCCTGATGTCGCGCCCCGACACGGCGCAGGTGGTGATTGATTTGTACCTGCTGGCGACGCTCGCGGGCATCTGGATGTACACGGATGCACGCAAGCGTGGCCAGTCAGGGTGGACAGTGATTCCTTATCTTTTGATCACCGCACTATTCGTTTCCATCGGGCCGTTGTTGTACTTGGTGGTGCGTGGGCTGCAGGATCGAAAGAAAGCCGTAACAGTCCATCAAGAGACCTGATCCTGGAGTTTTGGGGCGGTGGTTTTTCACTTCAATCCGACTTTGTACAACGCCCCGTCATCCTCATCGGTCAACACATACAAATACCCGTCCGGGCCTTGCCGCACATCGCGAATTCGCTTGTTGAGTTCGCCCAGCAATCGTTCTTCGTGAACGACCTTGTCGCCATCGAACTGCAAGCGGATCAACTCCTGGCTCACTAACGCGCCGATAAACACGTTGTGCTGCCAGGCCTTGAAGCGGTCGCCATCGTAGAACGCCATGCCGCTGAGGCCGGGGGACTTTTCCCAGACATGGTGCGGGGCGACGGTGCCTTCGGCGGTCTTGCCCTTGGCTTCCGGAATCGGCTGGCCGGAATAGTTGATGCCATGGGTTGCCATCGGCCAGCCGTAGTTCTTGCCACGCTCGATGATGTTGATTTCATCGCCACCCTGGGGACCGTGTTCGTTTTCCCAGAGGGTGCCGGTCCAGGGATTGAGCGCCGCGCCTTGCGGATTGCGCTGGCCGTAGGACCAGATTTCCGGGCGTACGCCGGCCTGGCCGACAAAGGGGTTGTCATCCGGCACCTTGCCGTCCGGGTAGATCCGCACGACCTTTCCTTGCAGCTTGTCGAGGTCTTGGGCGGTCGGCCGGTCATTGTTCTCGCCAAGGGTGATGAACAGATAGCCGTCGCGATCGAATACCAGGCGCGAGCCAAAGTGGTTACCGAGTGAAAGCTTGGGCTCCTGGCGAAAGATCACTTTGAAATCCTTTATGGCTGTCAGGTCGTCAGACAGACGTCCGCGACCCACCGCCGTCCCGGCCTTGTCGCCCTCACCGCCACCTTCGGCATAAGACAAGTAGACCGTGCGGTCTTGCTTGAAGTCGGGCGACAACGCGACATCCAGCAAGCCGCCCTGCCCCTTGGCCCAAACCTTTGGCACACCGCTGAGCGGAGCAGAAAGTTTACCGTCGGCGCTGATCACCCGCAGGTTGCCGGGCCTTTCGGTCACCAGCATCCCTTGGCGATCGGGAAGAAACGCCAAGGCCCAGGGATGTTCAAGCCCCTTGGTCATTGTCGTCACCTCGAGGGTGCCCTGTTCGCTTTTGAAATTCTGGGTTGGCGCTGCGAAAACGGGCGCCGTGACAGTGATCAGTGCGCTGGCACACAGTGTGGCCAGAAGGGTTTTACGCAACATGCACGATTCCTTTTGTCGTTTGAATGGCTGGCAAGAACGCTGTTGTGCCGTTCAACGGTTGCTGGTGCCTGAGTCTCGAGGAGGTGGATTGGGAATGAATTTCGGTGGAGTGGCGGAAGGCGAGCGATCCTGGGGATAGCGGTTGCCGATGCCACCATTATCAAGCGTCGGTGGCCGCGGCACGGGCACTGTGTTTGGGCCTCGGATGGCCGGCGCGCTGGGTTGCGTGCCTTGCATGCTGTTGGGATTGGCCCGGCGAATCGGACTGTTGTAAGGATTGCTGGTGTGGCCCGTCGGGCTCTGGGCCAACAGCAGTGAAGAAGGTGGCGATGCGGTGTTAGCCTGGGCCAGATGGCTCAGCACGCCACTCAACGCCAACGCGGTGCAGCCGAGCACAAATCTGTTCATGGGGAGCCTCTCGCCATCAGCGTGGATAGGAACTTCGATATCACGCTACGCCCGGGGTTCGGATTTGTTAACTAAAACCTCCTTCACAAGATGTAACACGAGTTGACACGACCGCCGATACGCCCGCAGGACCGGGTCGCAGCCCGCGGAAACTTTTACACCGCGTCACAGGTCACCTGAACATCACTCGCGAGAAGACGACCATGGCACGGGCAATCTGGAAAGGCGCGATCAGTTTCGGTCTGGTGCATATCCCTGTGGCGCTGGTCTCGGCGACGTCCTCGCAAGGGGTGGATTTCGACTGGCTCGACAGCCGCAGCATGGACCCGGTGGGCTACAAGCGCGTCAACAAGGTCACCGGCAAGGAAGTGACCAAGGAACACATCGTTAAAGGTGTGCAGTATGAGAAGGGTCGGTATGTGATCCTCAGTGAAGAGGAAATCAAGTCGGCGCACCCGCTGTCCACTCAAACCATCGACATCTTTTCCTTTGTCGACAGCGACCAGATTCCCCTGCAAAACATCGATACGCCCTACTACCTCGCGCCGGACAAACGCGGCGGCAAGGTCTATGCGCTGTTGCGCGAAACGCTAAGCAAAACCAATAAAGTCGCCCTCGCTCATGTTGTGCTGCACACGCGCCAGCACCTCGCCGCGCTGATGCCGCTGGAATCGGCAATGGTCTTGGTGATGCTGCGCTGGCCCGCCGAAGTGCGAAGTCTGGATACGCTGGAGTTGGGCAGTGAAGTCACCAAGCCCGAACTGGCCAAAGGTGAACTCGATATGGCCAAACGATTGGTTCAGGACATGAGTGCCGACTGGAAACCCGAGGACTATCGCGACAGTTTTGAAGACAAGATCATGGCGCTGGTCGAGAAGAAGGCTAATGAAGGCAAGATTGAGGATGTCGAGACTGCGACGGGTGAAGAGGAACGCAAAACCGCGGATGTTATTGATTTGACCGAGCTGCTCAAACGTAGCCTTGGCGGTAAGAGCACGGGGAAAACGAAGCCGGCCGCAAACAAAAAAGCCACGAAGACTTCTCGTGGCTGATTGATGATTTTGCGGTGAATGTCAGGCCCTCTTCGCGAGCAGGCTCACTCCTACAGGTGATCGCGATTAACTGTGGGAGCGGGCTTGCTCGCGAAGGCGTCATACGCCACAACGCGGAAATCAGATCAGCACCAAAATCGCCAGCAAACCACCAAAAATCGCCCACTTCTCCAGGTAATACAGCTTGCGATTGCGCTTCTTGAGCGCTTTGCCGCGAAGGCGAATCTTGTAGATTTTGGCGAACAAGCGGTTGATAGCGCCGGTCTTGTCACTCGAATCGTTCGGTGCGCCCGCCGCCGACATCACATTACGGCTGAACCAGCCATTGAACGCCGCCGCCCAGCGATACTTCATCGGCCGCTCAACGTCGCAGAACAGAATGATGCGGTTCTGCTCGGTGGTGTTTTCGGCGTAATGAATGAAGGTCTCATCGAACATGACCGCTTCACCGTCACGCCAGTGGTAGTGCTCGCCATCGACGTTGATGTAGCAACCGGCATCGTTCGGCGTTTCCAGGCCCAAGTGATAGCGGTAGGAACCGGCATACGGATCGCGATGACGGACCAGTTTCGAACCCGGGGGCAATTCGGCGAACATCGCAGCCTTGATCGAGCCGATGCTTTGCACCAGTTCGGTGGTGCGCGGGCAGAGTTTCATGGCCGAAGGATGGCTGTCGCCGTACCACTTCAGGTAGAAACGTTTCCAGCCAGTCTTGAAGAACGAGTTGAAGCCGACGTCGTCGTATTGATTCGAGCGCTTGATCTCCCCGGCCCTGAGCAGGTTTCGGCCCTCGGCGCGAATTTCTTCCCAGTGGTCCTGCAACGGACTCAGATCAGGAAAGTCGGCCGGGTTGAGATAAGGCTTGTTGGGGATTTTCGAGAACATATAAAGGAAGCAGTTGATCGGCGCCAAAAATGTCGAGTGGTCGCTCAGTTGGCGGCCCAGCTTGTGGCGCACACGTCCGCGCAAGTGGACGTACGCAATGGATACAACGTAAATAGCGGCAATGATCAATTTCACAACAAATCGTCACACGTCAGAAGTGAACATACTGCGTCCCTTGCCGGCCAATCGGCCCAAAGGTCTTGTGCAGCGTCTGAATACGAAATAGCGCTCCCGAATGGCGCGTCCTTGAGCCTGTGCCGCCTGTCGGCATCAGTTGATAGATGGCATTTTAGCCACAGTTTGTAACCAATAGTTAACCTTCAGATGTGAAAATCTGTCCACTGATGCTGCCAAAGTGGCCGTGCGGCCCTAACGCCCTATCGTTTAAAGAGCCAGACCAGTACAATCGCCGCCAAACATTACGCGCCCCCCTTGGTTGATGACGGGAATGAACCCCGTCTCAGCGCACTTCGACTCGGGCCAAGCGCTCCATATGCTGCTGTCCACTTATTGCCAGATGGACCTTCCGCTTCTGACCGGGATGCATTTCCTGTGGTTCGAAAACCGGAAACGGGTACTGAATCGGTACTGCCGCAACCCTAGCTACTCTGAATGCTTCGCAGGAAAAACCTTTGATCTCTACAGCTAACATCACGATGCAGTTCGGCGCCAAGCCGCTATTCGAAAACGTTTCGGTCAAATTCGGCGCGGGCAACCGCTACGGCCTGATCGGCGCCAACGGTTGCGGCAAGTCGACTTTCATGAAAATCCTCGGCGGCGACCTCGAGCCGTCCGGCGGCCAGGTCATGCTCGAGCCGAACGTGCGTCTGGGTAAATTGCGCCAGGACCAGTTCGCTTACGAAGAATTCACCGTGATCGATACCGTGATCATGGGCCACGAAGAACTGTGGAAGGTCAAGGCCGAGCGCGACCGTATCTACTCGCTGCCGGAAATGACTGAAGAAGACGGCATGGCCGTGGCCGAGCTGGAAACCGAGTTCGCCGAAATGGACGGCTACACCGCCGAATCCCGTGCTGGCGAACTGCTGCTGGGCCTGGGTATCGGCATCGAGCAGCATTTCGGCCCGATGAGCGAAGTGTCCCCGGGCTGGAAACTGCGCGTATTGCTGGCTCAGGCGCTGTTCTCCGATCCTGAAGTGCTGTTGCTCGACGAACCGACCAACCACCTGGACATCAACACCATCCGCTGGCTGGAAAACATTCTGACCCAGCGCTCCAGCCTGATGATTATCATCTCTCACGACCGTCACTTCCTGAACAGCGTGTGCACCCACATGGCTGACCTGGATTACGGCGAGCTGCGCCTGTTCCCGGGCAACTACGACGAGTACATGACCGTGGCGACCCAGTCCCGCGAGCAACTGCTGTCGGACAACGCCAAGAAGAAAGCACAGATTTCCGAGCTGCAATCGTTCGTCAGCCGCTTCTCGGCCAACGCCTCGAAAGCCAAGCAGGCCACTTCCCGCGCGAAGGCGATCGACAAGATCCAGCTGGCCGAAGTCAAGCCTTCGAGCCGTGTGAGCCCGTTCATCCGTTTCGAACAAACCAAGAAGCTGCACCGTCAGGCGGTCATCGTCGAGCGCATGGCCAAAGGCTTCGACGGCAAGACACTGTTCAAGGACTTCAGCTTCCAGGTTGAAGCTGGCGAACGCGTGGCGATCATCGGCCCGAACGGTATCGGTAAAACCACCCTGCTGCGCACCCTGGTCAACGAACTGACCCCGGATGCCGGTACCGTGAAGTGGACCGACGCCGCGGAACTGGGCTACTACGCCCAGGACCACGCGCACGACTTCGAAGACGACTGCAACCTGTTCGACTGGATGGGCCAATGGACCCAGGGCGGCGAGCAAATCGTTCGCGGCACCCTCGGCCGGATGCTGTTCTCCAACGACGAGATCCTCAAGTCGGTCAAGGTCATCTCCGGTGGTGAGCAAGGTCGCATGCTGTTCGGCAAGCTGATCCTGCAAAAGCCGAACGTGCTGATCATGGACGAACCAACCAACCACTTGGACATGGAATCCATCGAGGCGCTGAACCTGGCGCTGGAGAACTATCCGGGCACGCTGATCTTCGTCAGCCACGACCGTGAGTTCGTATCGTCCCTGGCCACCCGCATCATCGAGTTGAGCCCTAGCGGCGTGATCGACTTCAGCGGCACTTATGACGACTACCTGCGTAGCCAGGGCGTTGTGTTCTAAGTAAGCCTGCTTCAATAGAAAGCCCTGTCCTGGTGACAGGGCTTTTTGCATTTCAGGATTTAATAATTCTGTGGTGCTGAAACCTTCGTCGGAACGCCGCCCGGAGCCGGCTCGCTCCTACAGTGGATTGCGGTCACCTGTAGGAGTGAGCCTGCTCGCGATGAAGCCCAGAAGTGCAACGAATATAGTTAGCCTGCTTTCTTTTATTTCATGCCCGCGCCATGATGCAGTTCTCCTACCGCCGCCCGCGAACGAGCCCTCATGTCTGTGCAGCAACTGCCCCCACAAAGCTCCATGGCGATCACTCGGCAGATCGTCTCCATCGTCTTTTATACCTTTATTGCCTTCCTCTGCATCGGCCTGCCGATTGCGGTATTGCCAGGCTACGTCCACGAGCAGCTCGGTTTCAGCGCGATCATCGCGGGGCTGACCATCGGCTCGCAGTACCTGGCCACCCTGCTCAGCCGCCCGATGGCCGGGCGCATGTCGGACAACATCGGCACCAAGCGAGCGATTGTTTACGGCTTATCGGGGATTGTGTTGAGCGGCGTGCTGACGCTGATCTCAACGCTGCTGCAAAGTTTTCCGTTGCTGAGCCTGGTGGTCCTGATCGCCGGCCGCTTGTTGCTGGGCGTTGCCCAAGGCTTGATCGGGGTCGGCACCATCAGTTGGTGCATGGGTCAGGTGGGGGCTGAACATACCGCGCGCTCGATCTCCTGGAACGGCATCGCCTCCTATGGCGCCATCGCCATTGGTGCGCCGCTGGGCGTGGTGATGGTGGGCGAGCTGGGGTTCGCCAGTCTTGGGATCGCGCTGTCGGTGCTGGCGCTGGCGGCGCTGTTGCTGATCCGAAACAAACCCTCGGTGCCGGTGATTCGCGGCGAGCGCCTGCCGTTCTGGGCGGTGTTCGGGCGAATTGCACCGTTCGGCGCGAGCCTGAGCCTCGCCTCCATCGGTTACGGCACCTTGACCACTTTTATTACCCTCTATTACGTCAGTCGTGGCTGGGCCGGTGCGGCTTACTGCCTGACGGTGTTTGGCGTGTGTTTCATTCTGGCGCGATTGCTATTCATCTCCAGCATCAGCCGTTTCGGTGGATTCACCTCGGCCATTGCCTGTATGAGCATTGAAACGGTGGGCCTTGCATTGCTATGGCTTGCACCTTCGACCGGTTATGCACTGATCGGCGCAGGCCTGACCGGGTTCGGTCTGTCGCTGGTGTATCCGGCGTTGGGGGTCGAAGCGATCAAGCAAGTGCCCAATTCCAGTCGCGGGGCGGGACTGAGTGCTTACGCGGTGTTTTTCGATCTGGCGCTGGCGATTGCCGGGCCATTGATGGGCGCGGTGGCGTTGAACCTGGGGTACACGTGGATTTTCTTTAGCGCGGCGTTGTTGTCGGTAGCAGGATTGGGCCTGACGCTGTTGTTGAAACGTCGTGCGATGAACGCCTGATTATTGATCCGCCGTCTGCATTCCTGCCCGGGTCGGTTTGCTCAGCGCGTGAGAGAAGAAACGCCCGGCTTCGGACACCATGTTGCGATGGATGTCTTTGCGATCGACGCCATCGGCATCGGTACACAGCGCCGGCATGGCGAGGATCTGCTCTTCATTGCAAGGCGCCAGGAACACAAAGTGCCCTGCCCCCGCCAGCAACTTGAAGTCCGGTGCGATCGGCAGTTTGCGCGCCAGGGCGGCGGCATTTTTGTCGAACGCCACCAGTTTGTCGCCGTCGCCGCTGTAGAGCAGCACCGGCACATGCACGTCGGCCAGGGTATGGCGGCCAAACTTCAGGCTCAGCGGCGCCATGAGCAGCAAGGCGCGCACCCGCGGGTCAGCCACCGGTTGCAAGTCATCACGGTCAGCAATCAATTCGCCCTGGGTGTTGCAGGCATCGTGGTCGTCCGGGCGTTCCTGACAGTAACGGCGCAGACGGTCCAGGTCTGGTGTCGCGCCGGACAGAATCAGCGCCGTCTCCCCACCCGCCGAATAGCCGATCACACCGACCTGATCGGCATTGACGAAGGGCGCGAGCATACGATCGCCGAGTGTCGCGGTAATAGCTTCGGAAATCTGGATGGGCCGACCGTAAAGGTTACTTAACGTACCAAGGCGGCTGTGGTCTTTGGAGTTGTCACCGGGGTGGATCACCGCCACCACCACAAACCCTTTGCGTGCCAGCGACGTGGCCAGGTCGTGCAAGGCCAGCGGGGTTCCGGTGTTGCCGTGGGACAGCATCAGCATCGGGAAACGGCCGATGGCGACTCGGGTGTCTTCGCCCGCTTCGACCGTGTAGCCCTCGAGGATGCTGGAGTGCTCCTTGTCACTGGAGGGGTAGAAGGCGATGGCGCGCATCGGCTGCAAGTCCAGAGGGTCGAGAAAGCTCATCTCATGGAAGCCGACGCTCCAGCGAGGCTGCGGCACAGGCGCGGCGTGCACTGAATTCAGGCTGCTGAGCAGGCAAATCAGTAAGGTTGCACAAAGACGCACCATGGGAGGCTCCACCTGGCTACTGACCGGGGACGTTAACCCTCGACTGCATAACTCGGGCCACTGTTTAATGAAATTCCGAAACAGCCAGAAACAAAAAACTCTGTATCTGGCACTTGCGTGATCAGAATACAGAGTTTTTTGAATGTTGCTCGAGCTGTTTGATTTTCTTTACAGAAGCCTTACGCAGCGGCGAACAACTGCTCGCTGATTTGCGTGTGAGCGTCGCTCATGGCTTTGGTGCGGACTTCGTCGCCGTAGGCAAGACCATGGGCACGGACGAACTCGATGTCAGTGATGCCGATGAAGCCGAACAGCACTTTCAAGTACTCCTCGTGAGCAACGCCAGTCGCCTGACCCGCATGCAGACCGCCGGAAGTCGATACGATCACGACTTTCTTGCCACCGCACAGGCCTTCAGGGCCGGCTTCGGTGTAACGGAAGGTCTGACCGGCAACGGCGATGCGGTCGATCCAGGCCTTGAGTTGGGTCGGGATGGTGAAGTTGTACATCGGAGCTGCAATCACCACGGCATCGGCGGCGAGGAATTCGGCCAGGGTGGTGGCGCTCAGCTCGGCTTCGTGTTGCTGCGCGGCGTTGCGCAATTCAGCGGCGGTGCCGGCGGCAACCAGGGTGGTGGCGGAGAAATGGCTGATGGAATCGGCGGCCAGGTCGCGGTAGCTCACCACGGCGGTCGGCTCGGCGGCTTGCCAGGCTTTAACGACTTCGCTACTCAGCTGACGGGAAGCCGAGTTGTCACCAAGAATGCTCGAATCGATATGCAGCAGTTTCATGTGGGATCTCCAGGTGAGGATCGCTACGAGGCGATCTGATGGGGAGAATCCTACAGGCGAAACCAATAGCTGATTAGACTGCAACAATGCGATAGTTCGTCCCACTGATAGAACAATCGAGCTCGCACCATGCAAGATCTCAATGATCTCTACTACTTCGCCAAGGTGGTTGAAGCCGGTGGCTTCGCGGCGGCCGGGCGTTTGCTCGGCATTCCCAAGTCGCGGTTGTCGCGGCGCATCGCCGAGCTCGAAGAGCGTCTCGGCGCGCGCCTGCTGCAACGCACCACCCGACAACTGAAGTTGACCGCCGTGGGTGAACGTTACCTGCGGCACTGTCAGGCGATGCTGCTGGAAGCCGAGATGGCCGATGAAGCCGTCGCCAGCATGTCCAGCGAACCTCGGGGGCGCTTGCGGGTGTCCTGCCCCGTCGGTCTGGCCCATGAGATGTTGCCGACGGTGATCAGCAAATTTCTTGAAAAGTACCCTCAGGTTCAACTGGAAGTCATGCTGCTCAATCGCCGCGTCGACCTGGTGACCGAGGGCGTCGATGTGGCGCTGCGGGTGCGTGAGTTGGGCGATGAGGATCCGCTGCTGGTCACCCGACGTTTGCGCCAGGCGCAGATGGCAATGGTCGCCAGCCCTGGTTTTTTGCACGGACGTGAAATCAGCCACCCCGAAGACCTGAAAAACCTGCCCGTGCTCGGCGCCCTGGAAGCCGACCGCCTGGTGCATATCCGTATGCTCGACCAACAGGGCAAAAGCTGCGATCTCACCCTCGAAGCGCGATTAGGCATCGATGACTTTATCGTGCGCAAGGCCTGCACCCTCGCCGGCCAGGGTTTTACCATGCTGCCGATGATGTATTGCGAGCAGGAACTGGAAAACGGCTCGCTGGTGCAATTGCTGCCCGATTGGTCGCTGCCTGGCGGCTGGCTGCAAGCGGTCTACCCTCATCGGCGCGGGGTGATGCCGGCCGTACGCGCCTGGCTCGACCATTTGATCGAATCATTCAATGCCTGTGGGGACCGACTGATATGAAGGCTGGACGTATGAGCGAAGAGGATGTCGCGCAATTCTGTCTCGCGCTGCCGGGTGCGCGGGAAGACTACAAATGGGGTGGCGTACGGGTGTTTTCGATTGCGGGGAACAAGATGTTCGCCTTACAGAATCTGCGGGGCGAATCCCTGGCGTTCAAGGTCGACAAGGACTTGTTTCTCGGTCATTGCGACCGCCCGGGAATCCGCCCGGCGCCGTATCTGGCGCGGGCTCAGTGGATCATCATGGAAACGCCCTACCCGCTGGGCCCTGAAGAGCTGCAAGGCTTGTTGCAGCGTTCCCATCAATTGGTGGTGAGCAAGCTGCCCAAGCGCACCCAGGTCGGACTGCTGCTTTAAAACAGCGCGAACAGATGGGCGCCGAGAAACAGCTGGTCGATCCAGAACACCTGATGCATCAGCACGATGATCCAGAACACCAATTGAAACGAGAGCTTTCGCGTCTTGTGCCGAAACACCTGTTGGGCCAGTAAGGCACCCGGCCAGCCGCCGGCGAGTTCCAACGCATGCAGCACGTTCTCGGGTGTGCGCCAATCGTCGGCGCGCGCCTTGCGCTTGTCGCTCCAGTACAGCAAGAACGCCAGCAGGCTGACGACCCCGTACGCAGCCAAGGGAATCACGGAAACCCCGCGCAGCCACAACGACATCGAGCCGTACAGCGGCAGCGCGCACAGGACCGCAAACACCGACAGTTTCAGCCGAAGATTGCGGATCTCTCCACCGGCCTTGTTGCGCGCGCTGCCATCATTCATGGCTTGACCGCGGTCCAGTCGACCCAGCCGAACTGCCAGGTGGCCAGGATGACCAGGCCGAACGCGATGCGATACCAGGCAAACGCTGCGTAGCTGTGGCTGGCGATGAACTTGAGCAAGCCCTTGACGGCAATCATTGCAAAGATGAACGCGGTGACGAAGCCGATTGCGAACACCGGAAAATCCGACGGGACGAACAGGTGGCGGTATTTGTAGCCCGAGTAAACGGCCGCGCCGACCATGGTCGGCATCGCCAGGAAGAACGAGAACTCAGTAGCGGTCTTGCGCGACAGCCCGAACAACAAGCCACCAATGATGGTCGAGCCGGAACGCGAAGTTCCGGGAATCATTGCCAGGCACTGGGCGAAGCCGACTTTCAGGGCGTCTTTCCAGGTGATGTCATCAACCGTTTCGGCATGCACTTCATGCTGACGCTTTTCGGCCCACAACATGATGATCCCGCCCACAACCAACGCCGTCGCGACGGTGATCGGGTTGAACAGGTATTGGTGGATCAAATCGGAAAAAATCACCCCCAATACCACGGCCGGCAGGAAGGCGATCAGCAGGTTCGCGGTAAAGCGTCGAGCGCTCGGCTGCGTCGGCAAACCGATAACCACATCGAAAATCTTGCGGCGAAACTCCCACACCACCGCCAGAATCGCCCCCAACTGAATAATGATGTTGAAGGCCATGGCCCGTTCGCCGCCGAAGTCGAGCAGGTCAGCCACGATGATCTGGTGGCCGGTACTGGAAATCGGCAAAAACTCCGTCAGCCCTTCTACAACCCCAAGTATCAATGCCGAAAAGGCAGTCCAAAGATCCATCAATCCCCCAAGAAGCCATGCGCCACGGCATGCCCCGTTAATATTTGTTCAGAACGTTTACTGCGATCAGCCTAGCTGAAGTCCCGCGCGCACAGGATCCAGACGGAACCATCAAAATTCCGTGAAAAATCAACTTGGACTCAGGTTTTTCCGCGCGGGGCCGAAATCCTATCAGACAAGCCCGATTAGCGCTGCCGCGTTATTGGACTTGGGTCGGATATGACCGATCGGCAAAGTGTGGTTGGATGCTGGCGATCATTTATTACAAGAAAAAGAAACCGGAGTGACAGCGTTATGAACAGCTTGCGCAGTATGTCGATCAGCCGACGTTTGTGGCTCATCTTGATCGTGGCCGTCCTGATGCTATTGACGTTGGGCGTCTTGATGCTCAAGCAGATTCACGATGACCTGTACCACGCCAAGGCTCAGAAAACCCAGCATGTGGTGCAAACCGCCAGTGGCATTCTGACCTATTACCACGACCTCGAAACTGCCGGCACCCTCACCCGCGACGCTGCGCAGAAGCAGGCATTGAGCGCCGTTCGTGGTTTGCGTTATGACCAGAACGACTACTTCTGGATCAATGACCTGACGCCGGTGATGATCATGCACCCGGCCAACCCGAAGCTCGATGGCCAGAACCTCTCGGCGATTCGCGACCCGGACGGTTTTGCCCTGTTTAACGAAATGGTCGCCGTCGCCAAGTCCAAGGGTGCCGGCACCATCGACTATCGCTGGCCAAAACCGGGCGCCAGCGCGCCTGTAGAAAAAACCTCCTACGTCAAACTGTTCGAGCCTTGGGGTTGGGTGATCGGTTCGGGCGTGTATATCGATGACATGCAGGCCGAGTTCTATGGCCAGGTCTGGAAGGCCTCGTTCATAGGGCTGGTGATCGCCCTGATCATGGCGCTGCTGGTGATCCTGATTGCCCGCAGCATCGTGCGTCCACTGCAGGAAACCGTGAACGCCATGGCCAACATCGCCAGTGGCGAGAGCGATCTGACCCGCAGCCTCGATACCCATGGCCAGGATGAAGTCACGCAACTGGCACGCCACTTCAACGCCTTCACCGCCAAGCTGCGACTGGTGATCAGGGAACTGCAAGTGTCCGCCAGTGCCCTGGGCCAGTCTTCCAGCGAACTGGGCAACGACGCCGCGCAGGCCCAGCAACGCAGTCAGCAACAGTCCCAGCAAATGGAACTGGTGGCCACGGCAATCAATGAAGTGACGTATGGCGTACACGACGTCGCGAAAAACGCCGAGCACGCCGCCAGCGAAATGCGCGATGCCGAGTCTCAGGCGCAGCAAGGCCAGGTCAACATCGATGGCAGCCTGCAACAGATCGACAAGCTGTCGTCGACCATCGACCAGGCGGTGGAAGTGATTCGTACCCTGGCCGCCGAAAGCACGCAGATCGGCAGCGTCCTCGAAGTGATCCGCTCCATCGCCGAGCAAACCAACCTGCTGGCCCTCAACGCGGCCATCGAAGCCGCCCGGGCCGGCGAGCAAGGTCGGGGTTTTGCGGTGGTGGCCGACGAAGTGCGACTGCTGGCCCAGCGTACCCAGAAGTCCACGGCCGAGATCCAGTCGATGATCGAACGCCTGCAAAGTCACTCCGAAGCGGCGGTCAAAGTGATCAGCGACAGCAGCCGTGCTTCGCAGTTGACCATCGAACAGGCCGGCCTGGCCGGTGCAAGCCTGAATGCCATTGCCCAGGCGCTGCGCAACCTCAACGGATTGAACGCCTCCATCGCCAGCGCAACCTTGCAACAGGCGCATGTGGTCGAGGACATTAACCAGAACGTCACCCAGGCGGCCGGTTTGTCCCACAGCACGGCGCTGGCGGCCGAACAGTCGAGCGTGGCCAGCGTTCACCTGAAGGAATTGAGTGAGCAATTGAACGGGCTGCTCAAGCAGTTCCGGGTGTAACCATAGATGTAGCAGCTGCCGAGCCTGCGAGGCTGCGTTCGGCTGCGAAGCAGTCGTGAAATCAGATACCGCGGTGTGTCAGAAAGAACTTGCATACCGGTTTGGCGACTGCTTCGCAGCCGAACGCAGCCTCGCAGGCTCGGCAGCTGCTACAAGAGGGGGCGCACGCCGGTTCTACTTGGCAGCGCCTGCCGTTACAATCCGCCCCCTCTTCGACTTTTCCCCAAGGAACCTCCATGTCCGGGCTTGAACTGTTCGCCGCTGCCCTCGGTGTCATTGCCGTCTGGTTGACGGTCAAACAGAACCCCTGGTGCTGGCCGATCGGTCTGGTCATGGTGCTGCTTTATAGCTGGATCTTTTTTGAGGTGAAGCTCTACTCGGACATGCTCCTGCAGGTGATCTACGCCGCATTGCAGCTCTATGGCTGGTGGCAATGGACGCGTGCGGGGGACGCGCGCCATGGTCGGCAGGTCAGCCTGCTCGACGGAAAATCGGTCGCTATCAGTCTGGTCATCGGAGCGGTCGGCAGTCTGTTGCTGGGCGCTGCAATGGCGAACTGGACCGATGCCGCACAACCCTGGCTCGATGCGGCACTGACTGGCTTCAGCCTGGTGGCGCAGTTATGGATGGCGCAAAAACGCGTTCAATGCTGGCCGCTGTGGTTCACGCTGGATGTGATCTTCGTCGGGCTGTTTATCTACAAAGGCCTGTACCTGACCGCCGGGCTCTACGCGCTGTTCGCAATGATTGCCGTGCAAGGCTGGCGGGAATGGCGGGCCGATCCGGCGTTGCGCACATGAAAGTCCTGGTACTCGCAGGCCCCGAATCCAGCGGTAAAAGTTGGCTGGCAGCCGAGTTACAACAGCATTTCGGCGGGGTCCTGGTAGACGAATATGTACGCTGGTTCATCGAACAAAACCCACGAGACACCTGCCTGGCCGACATTCCGGAAATCGCCCGAGGGCAGCTGAAATGGGAGGACGAAGCACGCGCCCGACAGCCACATTTGCTGATTCTCGACACTCACTTGCTGAGCAACATCCTCTGGAGCCAGACCTTGTTTGGCGCCTGCCCGACGTGGATCGAGCAAGCATTGCTGGCACGGCACTACGACCTGCATTTGCTGCTGAGTCCTGAAACCGTGGCCTGGCATGACGACGGGCAGCGTTGCCAACCGCAACTGGCAGAACGCCAGGCGTTTTTCCAGGCCAGCCGCCAATGGCTTGACCTGCACCACCAGCCTTTCCAGGTGCTGCAAGGTGATTGGCAACAACGCAAGGACACAGCCTTCGAGGCCGTGATGCGCCTGCTCAAAGCCTGACAGCGCTACCGCGTCCTGTCGAAAACGTCCACTCCTGAAACACCAACCCCTGCGCAAACCCGCGAGCTAAAGCGGCTAAAGCACTCCAGCAAGAATATGTTAAGCCACTGATACAACCTGCCTTCAGCGCCCTTAGCGAGCAATATCGCCTGCTTGGACGGCGTTTTTGCGTGGATCTGTCTCAGAGGCGTTACAAAACTTATTGACCACCTCGACAATTAAAGCCAAGCCACTGTTTTCAATAGATAAACGAAAACCGGCACACCTTCTGCTCTCTTCCTCGCAACGCTATAAGGGCCAGCGTTCCACTTACAGAAGGAATTGCCGCTGTGGGGAAACTTGAAAACAACTTCTTTAGCCTCCTGCTGATCGGATGCGCATTGGGCTCAAGTGTTTGCCTGCCTGTACAAGCTGACAACGGCATCATCATTATCAAACGCGATGTTCAGCCGCGCATGGCAACGCGTGCGCCGATAATTCCCGATCCGAGTCCCACGACTGCCAATGCCAACCCGTCCAAACAAATCCTCAGTCAAACGAACGAGTTGAGCGACGGCGACTTTGCCGGTGTCGCCAGTGGTGCAGGCATCTCCCGCCTGGTCACTCAAAACACCAACAACCTGGGCGGCAATATCAGCAACCAGACCCAGCTTTCCAACCTCCCCGCCGGACGTTCGGGAAATGCCGGCAACGGTATTGCCAACATGGTCAATTCAAGCGTCCAGCAAGGCCTGGGTGCTCTGAAAGTCATAACGGGAGACCGTTAAGATGAATCGTACGCTGCTGATTATCGCCATGTTTTGCAGTGCATCGACCTTTGCCCAATCTCCCGTCATCAACAATGCCGAAATCGACGGTTCGGGCGCGCAGTACCAAGGCAACCTCGGGGTCAACCAGGCCGCCGGCGATTTACAGCAACAGGCTAACGCCCGGGCTATCGCCGTGGGCCATGGAGCCAGCGCGACCACACAGATCCGCCAACGGCTGCGTACGGTGGTCGACCCCAGGATCGATGCTCGATCCAGCATTCAAGGCGACTCCTTCAGCCACGGCAACGGCGTACTGGGCGTCAACCAGAGCGCGGGCGCCAGCAACCAGCAAGCCAATGCCGTGCGAATAAGCATTGGCGCACAGCCGCAAAGCATCGACGACAGCGTCCTCAGGCAACAGAACGTGACGCTGATCATCAACTCCGATCCAACTGACTCTGAACCAGGCTATCGCCAGATCGCTACCAGCGATCAGGCCTTCACCGGTAGCCGTGGGGTGATTCAGTTGAATCAGAGCGCCGGGGTGGGAAACCGAACGGCCAATACCCTGAGCGTACGGGTCACGGACTGACCCAAACAGGTAGGTACAACACTTAACCTAAAATAAGTACGGAGAACCACCATGAAACCTTCGATGGCAATAAAACCTCTGGTTTTTGCAATCGCTGCGGTCTTGGCTGTTGCTGCACAAGCTGGACAGAACGATCGGCGTGGTCACCATCACAATGGCCACCACACTCCTCCTCCAACAGTGATCCATACCGACGCGACCGCCACTGCGCACGACAGGCAGACCAGTACCGGCAACCGCATCTACAACGAAGGGACTGAGAACTCAGCCGAGATGAGCAGCTCTGCCTCAGGCGCGAGCGGCAACGTCGGCGTCAACGTGGCAGCAGGCGCCGGCAACCAACAAGACAACGCGGCCGCCATCGCAAACGCCGGTTCCACCTCCAGCCTCGATAACAGCTTCGTGTTCGGCAATGCCGACGCCAGCGCTCGAGTCACGCAATACAGCAACAACAACAAGGTGTGGAACTACGGCACTCAAAACTCTGCTGTGATGAGCGGATCGGCCGATGGCAGCAGCGGTAATATGGGGGTCAACATTGCTGGTGGCGACCTTAACCAACAGAAAAACACCATGGCAATTGCCAACTCCAACGCCCCGTTGGGTAACGCAACAGCCAGCGCCTCTGCCAATCAAAGCGGTCCTGGCCTGACAGTGAATAACAACGCTGATCGGACCTATCGCGTAGATACCATTACGGTAACTAAAACGGCCAGCGGCAGTTTCTCTAAAGATAAGTCGTTCGAGGTTAGCGGCAGTGAAAGCGCTTCTTCGAGCTGGTCCGCGTCCGGTGCCAAGAGCTCTAATTCCGCCGGTTCCCTTAGCGTTGATATAAGCGGTTCGAAGAGCAGCAATGCGAGCGGTTCCAACAGCAGTTCTGCGAGCGGTTCTAACAGCAGTTCTGCAAGCGGTTCCAACAGCAGCAGTGCAAGCGGTTCTTCGAGTGCATCCCTGGATGCTTCCTTGACCGCTAATTTGGACGCTGCTGCGGCGGCTTCCCATTCCACTACCGTCAACAATGGCTATGGCGATCGCACCCGCAGCAGGAGTTCCGAAGCATCGCTTACCGCATCGCTTGACGCATCGCTTAGCGTATCGGTAGACAAATCGTTCGATAAATCGCGCGAATCCTCGTTCGACAGATCTCACGACTCCTCGTTCGACAAGTCTCGTGAATCTGCGTACAACAAATCGCGCGATTCGTCGTTCGAAAAATCGTTCGATAAGTCGTTCGAGAAATCGAACTCCTCCTCGTTCGAAAAATCGGCCAGTAAATCGTCCGAATCCGAGTTCGCAAAAGCGGGAAGCTTCAGTGAAAGCAGTTCATTTGATTTGAGCAACACCTACTCCTATCAAGTGCTGACTCCAACTGGCTGGGCTAACCCTGTGACCAACACTGCAACCCTGAGCGGTTCGGTGAATGGTGGCAGTGGCAACCTGGGCGTCAACGTGGCTGCCGGTGTGGGTAACCAACAAAGCAACTCGCTGTCCATTGCCAACCAGTCGTTCTAATTGTTGTCTCTTGAGGCCCCCTTACGGGGGCCTTTTTCAACACAACCAGAAGGGCGTCCCACTATGCGCATAATCGCCTTGGCATTTTTGCTTTGCGTGGCCAGTGTGATCGAGGCTGCACAACTGCCGCTTTCCGTCTTGCCGGGCGGCGCGGTGGTGTATAAGCCGATCCAGAGCATCCGCGAGCGTAAATTTGCCGACCTGGTGCAACAGAAAACCGACTTCAGTTGCGGCGCGGCTGCGCTGGCGACCGTATTGCGCCAGGCCTATTGGCTGGACGTGAACGAAGAACAAATCATCGAAGGCATGCTGGCACACTCCGATCAGGATCTTGTCCGCGTCCAGGGCTTTTCCATGCTCGACATGAAGCGCTACGTGGAAAGTATCGGCATGCGGGCCCGTGGCTACCGGGTAGCGACGGAAACGTTGAGCCAGATCAGAATTCCGGTGGTGGTGCTCATGGATATCCGTGGCTACAAACATTTTGTGGTCATGCAAAGAGTCCATGAGGGCTGGGTCTATATCGGAGATCCGGTACTCGGTCATAAACGTTACAAAGTCGACGACTTTGTTAAAGGCTGGAACGGCATCATCTTTGCCGTGATCGGCCAGGGCTACGACAAAACCAATGCGTTGCTCACCCCCCCGCTACCACTGACCGCCAAGAACCGCATCAACACCTTCAGCCCGGTGCAAGACGCAGAGTTGATGGATTTCGGATTCATCCAAAGCGACTTCTTCTAATAGCAAGGGAGCACGACGCTCCGGGAGCATTCCAATGAAGACTCCAATCTGGCTGGCCGTGGTTTGCCTGGCCGCCAGCCTGCCGACCCAGGCACAGACGTTCAAACCCATTGAACTGAATGATCAGGAACTGTCGATCTTGCGAGGCCGCTATGTGATGCCGGGACGGATCGTCAGTTTCGGCATTGTCATGACCAGCACTTGGCAAAATGCCAACGGTGAAGTGATCGGGGCAACTTCCTCGATGCAAATTCAACAATCGACCCTCCAGCCACAGTTCTATGTATCGATGATCGACGAAAAAGGTAATGGTTCGGCGAGTTCGCAAGGCACCGGCACCGTCACTGGCGGCAACGGCCTCAACAGCACCGAAGGCGTTACTCAAGTCGTGCGCGCTGCCGGCGACCATAATACTGCCTACAACAACGTTGATATCAACGTCACAAAGGGTAACCAGGCACCCACAACGCAACAGCAGGGCCAGGCACTGGGCGCAGGCCAGACGTTGGTCGGCGCCAATGGCGCGGGCTCGCTGAGCGTTTCCTCGACCGGTACCGGTGTGCAACTCAACATCGTGGCCAACAACAACCAGGGCAGTACCGTACAACGCCTTGCCCAAGGTGGGCTGATGCAGAATGCGACGTTGCTCGGCGGTGGCAACCAGGTCCGCAACTTCACGTCCCTCAATGTCGTGCTGCGTGACAACGTGGCGACAACCGGATCGCTGAACGGCAACCTGGACCAGCTTAAAGGTCTTCGCACTCAAGGATTCTGATCTACGCTCAGTCTCATCAGATGTACTCAGAAGGGACGGCTAACCCATGCACCGATCGTTAACGTTCAGAGCTATCGTTTGTTTGAGTAGCCTGGCCCCGGCGACACTGCTGTACGCAGCACCGGACCCCCAGGTCGAGATACTAAAACAAGAACTCATGGAGTTGAAACAGCGTTACGAAGCACAACAGAACGCGCTGATGGTACTCGAGCAACGCGTTCGCCAAGTCGAAGAAACACCGGCGCCACCGCCTCCCAAACGCCTGACCAAATCCCCTGCGGAACCGACCAGGGGTGCCCAGACGGTGGCCGCCGGTGCGCCGGGAACCACAGGCAGTTCATACGGCCAATCGCTCAAGGATGATTCGGAGCCTGCGCAAAGCGTTTCCAACCTGTATGACGAAGCCAGCGGCTTCTTCGGTGGCGGCAAGTTCAGTTTCGAAACCGGCCTGACCTACACGCACTACGATACCCGTGCGTTGGTACTTAACGGGTTCCTGGCACTGGACTCGATTTTCCTCGGCAACATCAACCTCGACCGTATCAAGGCCGACAACTGGACACTGGACCTGACTGCCCGCTACAACACGGGGCAACGCTGGCAGTTCGACATTAACGTCCCCGTGGTTTATCGCGAATCAACGTACTCCTCCGGTGGCGCTGGTGGCGCAGGCCCGGTGACGTCGGACGCAACCGTTACCCGCGACCCGACCATCGGCGATGTGAACGTTGGTGTTGCTTACAAGTTTCTGGATGAGTCGGCCAATCTGCCCGACGCGGTCGTTACACTGCGCGTCAAGGCCCCGACCGGTGATGACCCTTACGGCATCAAGCTGGTCAATGATCCGTCCAACGATAACCTCTCGGTACCCGAGGACTTGCCTACCGGCAATGGTGTCTGGTCGATCACCCCGGGTATCTCGCTGGTCAAGACCTTCGACCCGGCCGTACTGTTCGGCAGCCTGGCCTACACCTACAACATGCAAGACTCTTTCAGCGACATCAGCCCTCAGGTCAACTCCAAGGTGCCCGGGGACGTGAAACTGGGCGATTCCTGGCAGGTCGGCGCTGGTATTGCATTCGCCTTGAACGAGAAGATGAGTATGTCGTTCTCGTTCACCGATCAGTTCGCCCGCAAGAGCAAGATCAAGCCGGACGGAGGTGATTGGCAATCGATTACCAACAGCGACTACAACTCGGCCAACTTCAACATCGGCATGACCCTGGCAGCAACCAATAACCTGACAATCGTTCCCAACCTGTCCATCGGTCTGACCGACGACTCGCCAGACTTTTCCTTCAGCCTGAAATTCCCGTATTACTTCTAATCCACAACAACAAAGCCCCGCCGCGACTTCAATCCCGGCGGGGCTTTTTTGTTGTTTGCGTCTAACGTATCTGATGCTTGTGCAACAAACGGTAGAAGGTAGGCCTGGATATCCCCAGCACCTTGGCGGCGATGCTCAAATTATCGCTGTGGCGGTTAAGTACATCGCACAAGGCCTGGCGTTCTGCCCGGTGTTTGTAGTTTTCCAGTGTGCCCATCGGCGCGGCAATGGCCTGCTGGCTGATCAGCCCCAGGTCTCGCGCTTCGATCTGACGGCCTTCGGCCAGTACCAACCCGCGACGTACCCGGTTGGCCAGCTCACGCACATTGCCCGGCCAGTCATGCTTGCCCATGGCAATCAACGCGTCTTCACTGAAGCTGCGCGGACGGCGGCCGGTTTCATGGCTGTAGAAATGGGAAAAGTGGTTGGCCAGCATCGACAGATCGCCATTGCGCTCACGCAGCGGCGCGGTCGCGACCTGCAACACGTTCAGGCGATAATACAAATCTTCGCGAAAGCGTTTCTTCTCGATCGCGGCCTCAAGATCGACATGGGTCGCAGCCAACACCCGCACATCCACGGGAATCGGCTGACTGCCGCCCACCCGCTCGATGTGTTTTTCCTGGAGGAAACGCAACAGGTTCGCCTGCAGCTCCAGGGGTAGATCACCGATTTCGTCGAGAAACAGCGTGCCGCCGTTAGCCGCTTCGATCCGCCCGACCTTGCGTTGATGGGCGCCAGTAAAAGCCCCCTTCTCGTGGCCAAACAGTTCGGACTGGATCAAGTGTTCGGGAATTGCGCCGCAATTGATCGCGACAAAGGGTTTGCTGTGACGTTGGGATTGTCGATGGAGCGTGCGGGCGACCAGTTCTTTACCGGTACCGCTTTCACCACGGATCAATACCGGAGACTCGGTGGGCGCCAGTTTGCTCAGCAACTTGCGCAGTTCACGAACGGGTTTGCTGTCGCCAAGTAGCTCGTGTTCAGGCTGATCAATGTGAACCGTGCCCTGCCCACGCAAGCGTGCCATCCCGAATGCCCGGCCCAGCGTCACCTGAACCCGGGACACATCGAATGGCAAGGTATGGAAATCGAAAAACCATTCGCAGACAAAGTCCCCGACATTCTGCAATCGCAGGACTTCCTGGTTGAGTACGGCGATCCACTCGGTACCGCTACGGCTGATCAGCTCTTTGACGGCTTCCGGGCGTTCGAGGTGAAAAGGCTGTAAACGCAACAGGCCGACATCGCAGGTTTTGTCGGCAACGTTTTCCAGGGTGCAACTGTCAACGTCCCAACCCACAGAGCGCAAAACCGGCAGCAGACGATGGCAGTCGTCGCAAGGATCCACTACTAACAGACGTCGTAACGCAGGCGCTTCGATCATGACTGTTCCTTGGCGCCAAATTTATCAAATATTATTAAAAACAGTCGTTTGGCGGGCCTGGCTGTAACGTTAGCAATAATTTGACGTGACCTTGTACCGTTTGACTATAGAGCAGTTGCGTTATTAGTTATAAGAAGCGATTTAGTTAGTGACCTAACGACTCCTTCTTTTCATTCAGCTTTCAAACCCTGCCCACACCTTGAGCCAATGAAAGAAAGTTGATATTTCTTTTAATTGTATGTGACCCGCCCCCCGGTTGCGGGCATCAGTACAAGTAACCAGCCGAACGGTAAGCCCAGCCGACGGCACATCACTTGATTGGGCATACAGAGAGAAAAACCCATGAACGCCCCGCTCCGCATCAATGAAGCTCTTTTGATTGCCGACCGCGCATTCCAACCGTTCCAATGCGTGGCCTGGGCCCCACAAGACGGCAATGGCGAACTCAGCCTGACCGTCATCGATCGCACCAATACCCGCAGCATCGGCCGTAAGCAAATCCCAAGCAGTGCCTATACCGATCCTGCGCAACTTGAATGCCTGCTTGAAGCGGCACGTGCGGAATTGAGTGAGGAGGGTTACAAACTCCAATCATGGTCGATGCCGCACTAAGCGTTTTGCGGGTTACTAAACGGTAACCCGCCCCCTCCCCCGATTAATATTCGAACTTACACGCGGCCAACTACTTGGCAGGCTTGTCAGTGGGTCGAAAAGACACTGTTCTGGCACACAGCGACCCTCCGCCTGTTAGTTATGACAGTTGTGCATCCAGGCGTTCAGGGATTGAATGTTTCCTTATAAAGTCGCCGCCCAAACTCCCGGTTCAGGACGACTCGCAAGGAGCTGCGTGCATGTCAATCCAGACCGCGTTTGCGTTACCGGAAACACTGAGCGACGCCGGAAAACTTGATCCTACCTTTGCCTCGGCCGGCAAAACCCAGGTGTATTTCGCTGGCAGCCTCTCAAGCATGGCCAACGGGGTCGCGATTGATTCACGTGGCAGGTTGTTAGTCGCAGCGAAGGTAGGAACGCCAGGCGGTAGCCGCTTCGGCGTGGCACGTTTGCTCGAGGACGGCTCGGCAGATCTGGCATTCGGCAATCAAGGCAGCGTCATCGGGCAATTCGAACACGGCTTCGAGGCCATGGCGGGTAAAGTCCACGTACTGCCCGATGGGCACATTCTGGTAGCCGGCCTGCACTACGAAAATGCTCACCGGACACTGCCCGCCCTCGCCCTGTTTGATCAGCAGGGTCGGCCGGCTCACGGTTTTGGCGACAATGGCCGCTGCGTCGTGCGCCTGCCGGGCGGTCTTTCCCAAGGCGTGCGTGATACCTGGCTCCCCCCCGGCGTACCGGGTGCAGAGGCTTGTGATTTCTGCGTGCAGGAAGATGGTCGAATCCTGCTGCAGGCCAATCATCACTTCGAACTGTCCGATCATGTCGGCATCCTGATACGGCTCAACACCGACGGTTCGCTGGACGACACCTTTAATGGTCGTGGCTTCGTGATGGTCAGGCACTTGTTGATGAACACTTGGCTCAGCAGCCTGATGGTGCAACGAGACGGGCGGATCCTGGTGGGCGGGTCGATCAACTTTCCTGAAGAAGGTCTGCTGGCCCGCTATCACACCGACGGCAGGCTCGACGATTGTTTTGCCGTGGATGGTTTCATGACCTTCAAGGCCCGTGGGTATAGCGCTCAGGTCAGCCAGATCGTCCAACAGGAAAATGGCGATGTGCAGTGCTTTGGCAGCAGCCGCGACCCGATGCATTGCCTGGCACTGAAAGTACACAGCAACGGCCGCCCGGACATTCATTGCAATGGAGGCCAGGCCCAACTGCTGGAAATCGGTCACAGTGGCTGCCAGTGGACCGACGCAACGGCACTGCCGGACGGCGGCGTGGTGACGGTCGGGGCCACGATCGGCGGCGTCGAGGCGGATTTCATTCTGGCGCGGCATCTGCCCGACGGGCAACTCGATCGCAGCTTCGGCAATGGCGCCGGCTGGGTTCGCACCCGCCTGAGCCGCAGCCTGGATACCGCGACTTCAGTGGTCATGCAGGCCGATGGAAACATCGTCGTCGGAGGCTATTCACTGGACGGCAACTATCGAGCGATCGTCGCACGCTATCTCGGGTAAGCCCGCACAGTATTCCTACACTTGATCTTCCCTTCCGCTTACGGCAAGTTGCGCGCTTCTTAATACAAGGAGTAGCCGATGCCCGGTTCAATGGCTCAGGCGTTCGCGCACAATTTTCTCGGGCATTCACCCCGCTGGTACAAGGCAAGCATTATCGGCTTCCTGATTCTCAACGCCTTGGCGCTGTGGACCGTAGGCCCAGTGGTAGCCGGTTGGCTGCTGGTGCTGGAGTTCATCTTCACCCTGGCGATGGCGCTCAAGTGTTATCCGTTAATGCCCGGCGGCCTGCTGTTGATCGAAGCCCTGTTGCTGAAGATGACCACGCCCCAGGCACTCTACGACGAGCTGGTGCACAACTTCCCGGTGATCCTGCTGCTGATGTTCATGGTGGCCGGCATCTACTTCATGAAAGACCTGCTGCTGTTTCTGTTCTCACGACTGCTGCTCGGGGTTCGTTCCAAGGCGCTGCTGGCGTTGATGTTCTGCTTTCTGTCGGCGTTTCTGTCGGCGTTTCTTGATGCCTTGACCGTGACCGCCGTGATCATCAGCGCCGCCGTCGGGTTTTACTCGGTGTATCACCGCGTCGCCTCCGGCAATGATCCGCGTCAGGACAGCGCGTTTGGCGATGACCAGCACCTGCCCGCCCTCCATCACGCCGACCTCGAACAATTCCGCGCCTTTCTGCGCAGCCTGCTGATGCACGGTGCCGTGGGTACCGCACTGGGCGGCGTGTGCACATTGGTCGGCGAGCCGCAGAACCTGCTGATCGGCCACGAGATGGGCTGGCACTTCTCTGAGTTCTTTGTGAAAGTCGCCCCGGTTTCATTGCCGGTCCTGGTGGCAGGCCTGGTGACCTGCGTCCTGCTGGAGAAACTTCGCTGGTTCGGTTACGGCACGCTGTTGCCGGACAACGTGCGTGCGGTGCTGGCCAATTACGCTGCAGAAGACAATGCCGAACGCACCTCGCGCCAACGTGCAGCGCTCATCGTGCAGGGATTGGCAGCGCTGATTCTGATTGCGGGGTTGGCGTTTCATATTGCTGAGGTCGGCCTGATCGGTTTGATGGTGATCGTGCTGATCACCGCATTCACTGGCATCACCGACGAGCACCGTATCGGCAACGCGTTCAAGGACGCCATGCCGTTCACTGCGCTGCTGGTGGTGTTTTTCGCGGTGGTGGCGGTGATTCACGATCAGCAGCTGTTCACGCCTTTGATCCAGTGGGTGCTGGCGCTGCCAGCGGATCAACAACCGGGCATGCTGTTTATTGCCAACGGCTTGCTGTCGGCCATCAGCGATAACGTGTTCGTCGCGACCATTTACATCACTGAAGTCAAACAGGCCTTCATCTCTGGCCACATGAGCCGTGAGCATTTCGAGACGCTGGCGATTGCGATCAACACCGGCACCAACCTGCCTAGCGTGGCGACGCCCAATGGTCAGGCTGCGTTTCTGTTCCTGCTGACTTCGGCGATTGCACCGCTGATTCGCCTGTCGTACGGGCGGATGGTGTGGATGGCGTTGCCGTACACCGTGGTGATGGGTGTTCTGGGGTGGTATGCAGTGAGCTTCTGGCTGTAACACCAATCAACCTGTAGCAGCTGTCGAGTACAACGAGGCTGCGATCTTTTGATGTTGCTTTTACAAGCGAAGATCAAAAGATCGCAGCCTCGTTGCACTCGACAGCTGCTACAGAGGTTTCAGCGTTTCAGCGTTTCAGGATATAGCGTTCGATTGCCTGGGCCGCACCGTCTTCGGTGTTGGTTCCAGTGACAACATCGGCCTGGCGCTTCACCGCTTCTTCCGACTGCCCCATGGCAATCGACAAGCCTGCGCGATGGAACATCGGCGGGTCGTTGCCGCCGTCGCCCAGCGCCGCGGTCTGCTCCAGCGGTACACCGAGGAACTCTGCCAGTGTCGCCAGTGCTGCACCCTTGTTGGCTTGCATCGCGGTCACGTCCAGATAAATCGGCTGTGAACGGGAGACCTGTGCCTGGCCTTCCACTTCGGGCAGCAGGAGCGCTTCCAGCTCAATCAACAACTGCGCGTTGTTGCTGGTGGCGACGATCTTGTCGATGCGTTCCAGGTATGGCTCAAAACTCTCGACCACCACTGGCGGATAACCCAGGCCGTGCTGTTCACGCGGCACCATTGGGCCGTCCGGATCTTTCAGCAACCAGTCGCCACCACTGAACACCCAGATTTCGATGTCCGGCCGGTCGGCAAACAACGTCAATGCCGTCAGCGCCGCCGTTGCCGGCAAGTAATGCGCGACCAGCAAACTGCCGTCCGGGTTGACGATAGTGCCGCCATTGAAGGCTGCCGTCGGCAGGTCGACACCCAGGGCTTCAATCTGCTGCAACATGGCTTTGGGTGGACGACCGGTGGCCAGGCTGAACAGCACGCCGGCTTCGCGCAAGGAGCGGACTGCTTCGATAGTGCGTTGGCTAAGGCTGTGATCGGGCAGCAACAAAGTGCCGTCCATGTCACTGAGCAGAAAACGGATGGGCTGTTGCGTCGGCTCACTCATCCGAGGCCGTGCCAAACGCGACCGTCGCGAGTCAGCAGATCTTGCGCAGCCTGCGGGCCGTCTTCGCCAGCGGCATAGCTCTGCACGCTCGTGTCCTGCTGCCAGGCATCAAGGAAAGGCTGCACGGCGCGCCAGCCGTTCTCGATGTTGTCGGCACGCTGAAACAGCGTCTGATCGCCGGTCAGGCAATCGTAGATCAGGGTTTCGTAGCCGGTAGACGGCTGCATTTCAAAGAAATCCTTGTAGGCAAAGCCCAGTTCGATATTGGCCATTTTCAAGGCCGGGCCGGGCCGTTTGGCCAGCAGATCGAACCACATGCCTTCGTTAGGCTGAATCTGGATTCGCAGATAGGTCGGTTGCAGCTCATCGACCTCGGTATCACGGAACTGCGCATACGGAGCCGGTTTGAAGCAGATGACAATCTCGGTATCGCGCACGCTCATGCGCTTGCCGGTGCGCAGGTAAAACGGCACGCCGACCCAGCGCCAGTTGTCGATCATGACTTTCAGCGCAACGTAGGTTTCGGTATTGCTGTCAGGCGCCACGTTGTTTTCCTGGCGATACCCCGGCAACTCTTTGCCGTCGACTTCACCAGCGGTGTATTGGCCGCGCACCGAGTTGGCCAGCGCCTCCTCGACCGACCAGGGGCGAATCGCACCGACCACCTTGGCTTTCTCGCCGCGTACCGCATCGGCGCCAAAGGCGGCCGGCGGCTCCATGGCGACCATCGCCAGCAATTGGAACAGGTGATTGGGCACCATGTCCCGCAAGGCGCCGGTGTTTTCGTAAAAACTGCCACGGGTTTCCACGCCAACGGTTTCGGCGGCGGTGATTTGCACGTGGTCGATGTAGTGATTGTTCCAGAACGCTTCAAACAGGCTGTTGGAGAACCGGCTGATCAAAATGTTCTGCACGGTTTCCTTGCCCAGATAGTGATCGATCCGGTAGATCTGGTTTTCCGTCATCACCTTGAGCAAGCAAGCGTTCAAGGCTTCGGCCGTTGGCAGATCGGAACCGAAGGGTTTTTCGATCACTACCCTTCTGAACGCTTCTGGCGATTCCTGCAGCAAGCCGGCGGCGCCGAGACGACGCACCACTTCGCTGAAGAATCGTGGCGCGGTAGCCAGGTAGAACACCGCGTTGCCAGTGCCGCTGTCGGCAATTTTCGCCGCCAGCGCTTGATAAGTGCTGTCGTCCAGGAAGTCGCCCTGGACGTAGCTGATGCCTTTGGCCAACTTGGCCCACAAGTCCGGGTCAAGGGCTTGATCGCCCTTGCCGACCTTGGCGGCCACTTCGGCCCGAATGAAGTCTTCGAGTTTTTGCGCAAAGGCTTCATCGGTTATGGCGTTGTGGTCAACGCCGATGATCCGCAGTCCATCCCCAAGCAGACCGTCACGACTCAGGTTGTACAGCGCCGGCATCAGCAGACGCTTGACCAGATCACCATGGGCACCGAACAGAAACAGCGTGGTCGGTGGTGCGGGCTCTGCCTTGGATTTATTGCGGATCAGACGGGTCATTTTTTCGAAGTCTCCACGTGGCCACCGAAGCCGAAGCGCTGGGCCGAGAGAATCTTGTCGCCAAAGGTGCCTTGCCCGCGCGAACGGTAGCGGGAGAACAGCGAGTTCGACAGCACCGGCACAGGCACCGATTGCTCCATGGCGGCTTCGATGGTCCAGCGACCTTCACCGCTGTCAGCCACCGAACCCGAGTAACCGTCGAGTTTCGGATCGCTGGCCAGCGCGTCGGCGGTCAGGTCGAGCAACCAGGACGACACGACGCTGCCACGACGCCAGACTTCGGCGATATCGCCAACGTTCAGGTCGAAACGCTGGTCTTGCGGCAGGTTGGTGCTGGCCTTGGTCTTGAGGATGTCGAAGCCTTCGGCGAAGGCCTGCATCATTCCGTATTCAATGCCGTTGTGGATCATTTTCACGAAATGGCCCGAACCGGCCGGGCCTGCGTGGATGTAACCGCGCTCGGCACGATCGTCTTCTGACTTGCGGTCCTTGGTCCGCGGAATGTCGCCCAGGCCCGGTGCAAGGCTGTCGAACAGCGGATCAAGGCGTTTAACCACCTCGGCTTCGCCGCCGATCATCATGCAGTAACCACGCTCCAGGCCCCAGACGCCGCCGGAGGTGCCGACGTCGACGTAGTGCAGACCTTTTTCCGAGAGGGTTTTCGCCCGGCGGATATCGTCCTTATAGAAGGTGTTGCCGCCGTCGATGATGGTATCGCCAGCTTCGAGCAAGGTGCTCAGGGTGTCGATGGTGTCTTCGGTCGGTGCGCCAGCCGGCAGCATGACCCACACCGCACGTGGCTTGGCCAGGCCAGCGACCAGCGCCGGCAGGTCGATGACGCCAGAGGCGCCCTCTGCGGCCAGGGTGTCGACAAAGGCGGTATTGCGGTCGTAAACAACGGTGGTATGCCCGTTGAGCATCAGGCGCCGCGCAATATTGCCGCCCATGCGGCCCAGTCCAATAATCCCGAGTTGCATGTGCTGATGCTCCCTACTACAAATAATGTGTGTCAAAAGGTTATAGCCCAACGCGACTATTGAGGGTTAGTCCAGAGCGCTGCCACATAGTTTCCGGGCATTGTGCCCGATCCAGATTGATAACGTCGGGAATCGTGCCGAAGACACAACGACCATGAAAAATAAAAAAGTTCCCTTCAGGGGCAAAAGAAATCAAAATCGCAGCCGATAGTAAATAAGCACCGATGTCGGGGCGGATTTACAGTTGAGGCAGCCATTTGCGAGGTGAGCAATGGGCACAGTACACGCAGCACGACCAGCACAAACCCTTTACGTCACGATCCGTCGCGATGAATTGCGCCAGTTGAAAGACGAGCGCGACCAGTTGAAGCAGGAGCTCGCGCAATTGCGCTTGTTGACACAAAGCAATCAGGCCCAGCCTTTGCCCGTCACTCACCGTGTGCCTCACGCCTGATCCCCTCGCTTGATTCGGAAGCAGCCCACTGCTGTTTCCGACCTGCCATCCCCTTTTTGACAGCCCCGTCAACTCACGAAGTTTTCACATCTGCCTGTTGATACTCCCGCGCCCTATGGCCGCTCGGTATCCGCGACTGGCATTAGCTCCGGCCCCCTTTTCCTACGCCATTGCGCGACTGTGCTGTCCGATACTTCGCAAAGATAACAATTATTCTCGTTTACAGCTAAATCCCGTCCCTCCCCTTCGTCTTTGAACAAACGGAATTTTTTCCTCGAAGACAAGGAGTCGGCTGCGATGTTCGCGCCTATCACCCGTTCCATGACCTTTACCCTGGGCCTGTGCAGTGCCGCCCTGTGCCCCGACTTGCTGGCTGAAACCGGACCTGAGAAAGAGCCCGGCCGCACCCTCGAACTGGGCGCCACCCATGTCACCGCCCAAGGTTTAGGCAGCACCACCGAAAACACCGAGTCGTACACCACCGGTGCCATGAGCACTGCGACGCGCTTGAACCTGTCGATCAAGGAAACGCCGCAATCGGTGTCCGTGGTCACGCGACAGCAAATGGACGATTTCAAACTCGGCACGCTGTCCGAAGCCATGAGCCAGACCACCGGCATCGTCGTTCAGCACAACGATTCGGACCGGGTCAGCTATTCGTCCCGGGGTTACTCGATCACCAATTTCCAGATTGATGGCATGCTGAACACCTTCAGCTACATGAAGTCCGATTCCGACACCATCATCTACGACCGCATCGAAGTGGTTCGCGGTGCCACCGGCCTGACCACCGGTGCGGGCGACCCTTCCGCCACCATCAACATGGTGCGTAAACGGCCGACGGCGCAGTGGCAAGTCCAGACCGGTGTCAGCGGCGGCAGTTATGACGACTACTACAGTTATCTGGATGTCGGCGGCCCGCTGGCGTTCGACGGCCGTTTGCGCGGACGCAGTGTGCTGGCCTATCGCGACAGCGATTCGTTCCGCGACAAGTACCAGCAACAAAGGGAGGTCGGTTACGGCATTCTCGAAGCCGACCTGACCGATGACACCGTGTTGGCCGTGGGTTACGACTATCAGAACAAACACGTCCAGGGCACGTCCTGGGGCACGGTGCCGTACTGGAACGCCGACGGTGGCAAGGCCAACCTCGGACGCTCCACCAACATGGCCACGTCGTGGAGTTCCTGGCCACTCAAGGACAAAACCGCGTTCGCCACGCTGGAACACCAACTGGGTGCCGGCTGGCACGCCAAGGCCGCCTACACCCATCGAGAGAGCGACACCGACGGCAAGATCTACTACGGCGGCGGGGGTTTTCCTGAAGCAGATCGCAGTGGCATGAGCGCCAACGTCAGTCACATGCTCAGTACGCAAAAAATGAAGGCTTATGACTTCAACGTGGCGGGCCCTTACTCGCTGTTCGGACGGGAACACGAAATGATGATCGGCTATGGCGAGGCCGAGCGCCGGGAAGACTCCCCCTACATGGTGGACGGCCCAAGGGCGGAGGATTACGAAAGCATCCGCGACTGGAAATACATGGGCAACATCGCCAAGTTTCCCGACACGGTCACCCGCCTTTCAGGTTCAAAAGACAGTACCCGCCAGAAGGCCGGTTACCTGGCCACTCGCCTGAGCCTGACAGATGACCTGCACGCCGTACTCGGCAGTCGTTATGGCAGCTGGAAAATGTCGAGCAAGACCAACAAGTACGACGCCAACCTGCAATTGAGCAGCGTCGATGCCACCCGCCAGGAACACAACGACATGTGGACGCCCTACGCCGGGCTGCTCTACGACCTCACCCCCGAATACACGGCGTACGTCAGTTACACCGACATCTTCAACCCGCAAGACAATCGCGACAGCCATCGCAAATACCTCGAGCCAGTGGTGGGCAGCAACTATGAACTGGGGCTCAAGGGCAGCCTGCTTGAAGAACGTCTGAACCTCGCCACCGCGCTGTTCTGGAGCAAACAGGACAACGTTGCCGAACTCGACGATTCGGTGCCGCCGGACCCGGTCACCGGCGAGGAGTTCTTCAAGTCAGGCGGTAAAGGCAACAAGGTTCAGGGCTTCGAAGCCGAGCTCTCGGGCGAGCTCATGGCGGGCTGGAACATGACGGCCGGCTACACCTACACCCACTCGGCCAATGGCGAAAAGAAACGCGCCAATACCAACCAGCCGCTGAACATGTTCCGGCTCTCCACGGCCTATCGTCTGCCCGGCGACTGGCAGGCACTGACCGTGGGTGGCGCGGTGAACTGGCAGAGCGATGTGTTCCGCGCCGCCAGTCATCCGGTGGGACGTAATGCCAACGGTGCGGTGATCACCGAAAGGACGAAGATGCGGCAAGAGGCCTACACCGTGGTCAAACTGATGTCGCGGTATGAGTTCGACCAGCACCTGTCTGCCTCGCTGAACGTCGATAACCTGTTCGACAAGAAGTATTACGACAACGTCGGGTTCTATAACGGTGTGTTCTGGGGTGACCCGCGCACGGTGACCCTCAGCCTGGACTGGAAGCTCTAGGTGCTGGTAATTCCCATTTGACGGAATCGGCGGATAATGTCCCTTCGACACTGCTTCATGGAAGAAAGGACCCGACAACTCGTAGTGGGGCACACCATGAAACGTACAACCATGATCCTCGCTGGCCTGATGATGTTCAGTTCAACCGCTGCATTCGCCGAAGGTGGTGCTGAACGCATGCGGTATTACTTTGAGAGCCTGCGGCTCAGCCAAGCAGCCAATCAAAGTAACGCCAGCAACACGACTGAAATCAGGGTTCCGGATGATCAAACCGCGCAAGTGACCGAGCACTACAAACCGTAACGACAAAGGGCGTCCTGATGGACGCCCTTTTTCTTTGCTCGTAATACCTTAAAGCGCTTTGGTCCAGAACAGCATCCGACCGTGCGCCGGGTCGAACATGCCTGCGGCAAAACCGAACTTGCCATAGGAAGCCTGGGCGACCGCATTACCTTCCAGCACCTCCAGTGTGATTTTGCAGCAACCGCGCTGGCGAGCGATGTCCTCGACCTTTTGCAGCATCTTCTGGCTCAACCCCAAGCCGCGAAACTTCTTCACCACCATCACATCGTGCACATTAACCAGCGGTCGACAGGCGAAGGTCGAGAAACCTTCAAAGCAATTGACCAGCCCGGCCGGCTCGCCACCGACAAAGGCCAGAACGCTGAACGCGTGGGGACGTTTGGCCAGTTCCGCCGGCAGTTGCTTCAACAAGTCGGCGGGCAACGAGTGGCCGCCACCCATCGGGTCTTCGGCGTAAGCATTCAGCACCAGTCCAATAGCCTCGGCATGCACCGCATTGGTGTAACTGGCCTGAAGCACAAGAATTTCTGCGGATTCCATTTCCACCCTCGTTCACACATTAAGTTGCCCCAGTGCATCTCGCACTGAAGGGCCGACCGACAATATCGCGGGCACAGTTGTGTCGACAACCCGATCCTGCGGTAATTTTTCGCTCAAGCGCCCCAGATCAGCGCCTCGGTCCACCCCAGCTCGGCAAAATCCTCAGCCCTCAGGCCTGACTCACCGGCACAGAAAAACTCGTCCAGTTGCGGTGGTTTGACCGGGGTGCCGCTGAGCATGGCGTGAACCTGCCCGCGATGATGGATCTGGTGCTCGAACAGATGGGACAGCAGGCGCAAGCGGCTGTCATGTTGCGGCGTGTCCCGGGCGATGGTCACGATCTTGCCGAGGTCTGCATCGCGCATTTGCTCGCAATAGGCGATCAGTCGACGGTCCACCAGCGCTTGTTCACGCTTAAGGTCCCCGGCGTGCGTAAACGGCTCGTCCTGGTTGAAAAACACATAGCATTCGGGATGCGGATCATCACCGCGCAACTCGCGCTCCAGCGCATCCACGTAAAACCAGTCGCAGGTCAGGATGTGATTGAGGGTGGCGCGCAGACTGGGAAAGAAGCTGACCCGCGGTGCCGCCAGATCGGCCGGAGTCAACTGGCTCCAGGCCTTGGCGAGACGATGATTGGCCCAGGCGTTTTGATAGGCCATGGTCAGCAAATGGTGCGACAAAGGCTGATTCATGTTCGCGGCTCCTTGTTCAAGCTTCGGCGAAGCGTTGCAGCTGCATTTCCTGTAAACGGCTGAGGGTGCGGCGGAACGGAAACTCCAGATAACCTTCGGTGTACAACGACTCCATGGGCACCTGCGCTTCGAGGCACAGCGGCACCTTGCGGTCGTAGCACTCGTCCACCAGGGCGATGAAACGCCGTACACCGTCGTCATGCACCGACAATTGCGGCAACTCGCGATCGCCCGCCACCACCCGTTCGACGCCGTCTTCAGTGCCTCGGGCGATGCGCCCTTCGCGCTTTTGCGCGCTGAGGTTGGGCACGTCACTCAACAGAATAGCGCTGAAGGTGTCGCACAGGGCGATGAAATCCATGGCGGCAAACGGCTGTTCACAGAGATCGGCGTAACGAGTCCAGAGCACGGTTTGACTGGCCTGAACGACATTGAGAGAGCGGTAGCCCACCTTGATCGGGTCACTGGACACCGACTGGCCGACGGTCAATGCCTTGAACACTTCACCCAGCGCGCTGGGCTGCCCGGGCGCCGCCACCCAGTAACGTTGCAAAGCTTTGCCTGGGTGCAGGCGATGATCTTCGCCGCCATCCACCGCGATCACCTGCATATGTTTCTTGATGGCTTCGATGGCGGGCACGAACCGATCGCGATTGAAGCCATCGGCGTACAGCTGGTCCGGTGGCTGATTGGAGGTGCAGACCACCACCACGCCCTGCTCGAACATCACCTGAAACAAACGCCCGAGAATGATCGCGTCGCCAATGTCGTTGACGAACAGTTCGTCAAAGCACAGGACCCGCACTTCCTCGCTCAGTTCGCGAGCCAGCGCCTTCAACGGGTCGGCGGTGCCGGTCAGCTGGAACGAACGCTGATGGACCCAGCCCATAAAATGGTGAAAGTGTTGGCGACGGGCCGGAACCTTCAGACTTTGGTAAAACTGATCCATCAACCAGGTCTTGCCGCGCCCGACCGGGCCCCAGAGGTACACGCCAGTGATCGGGGTGCGCCCTTCATGCAGCGCCTCGTAGCATTTCTGCAGCGCCCACACGGCATGTTCCTGGGCTTCGTCCTGGACGAAGCCCTTCTGTTCGATGGCGTGTTGCCAGGCGCTTAAGGGGGAGTCGACATTCATGCGCGGCAGTATGCCATGCCCCTTGGTTAGAGAGAGATGTCTAGCCGGGCAATCTTGCCCTGTTCATTCAGGCGAAACATGTAGCGCAATTCCAGCGGGCTGCCCGGAAACGTTCCGGAGATCAGGTTATGCACCAGCACTTTGCCGGTGCGCAGTTGCACGTCGAGCACTTCGACCCGTGGCTGATAACGCTGGGCGGTGTCTTGCATCCATTGCGCGATGGCGTGAGTGCCGACCTGGTGCTGGCCTTCATCGAACACATTGGCATCCTCAGCGAAAAAACTGGCGACCCGCGAGGTGTCGCGAGCATTGGCGGCAGCAATGTAGGCGGCGATGGCGGGTGCCAGTGAAGAGGCGGGATTGGACATGGTTACGGCTCCTTGTTTGTTGATTCTGGAGCCATGCTAAAACAAGCCTGTGTCAGTTCTTGTCAGGAGTGAAGCGCCCTGCTTCGTCCAGTTGCATCTGCTTGCGCCAGGTGCGCAGCAGGTCGCTGCGCCGCCCCGGATAACGCTCGCCCTGCTCGTTCGCCGCCGAGATCCGGTCGGTGCGAAAGGTGCGATAGGCGCTGCGCAATTCACACCAGGCGACGATGATTCGCACCTCGTTCAGAAACCCCAGGGCCAGCGGCCAGATCAGCCGTTGGCTCGGCACCTGATGGGCGTCCGCGTAATCAATGTGCAGCTTGATCTGATCGCGGATGGCCTGGCGAAACACATTCAGTGGCACCGCGTTGGGCGCAAAGCCATAACCGGGCGGCCCCGGCAACACTGTCGGGTTGCGTAACGCGTCCAGCGCTTCAGGCGCCAATACCGCAGCAATCTTGGCCAGCGCATCCGCCGCCGCCTTGCTCAACACCTCATCGCCGCGCTGATCGACATAGCGCAACCCCAGCACGATGGCTTCGGTTTCATCGGCGTTGAGCATCAACGGCGGCAGAAACAAACCGCTGCGCAGCACATAGCCGATCCCCGCTTCGCCGTAGATTGGCGCGCCGAGCGCGGTGAGTTCGGCGATGTCGCGGTACAGCGTGCGCTCGGAAATCTCCAATTCACCGGCAAGCGTCGCCGCGGTCACCGGTCGACTTTTGCCACGCAGCACTTGCAACAAGGTCAGTAAACGAGTGGTCCGCGACACGATTGGCAGGCTCTGTCCGTAAAAGTTGTCGGAGCTTAGCAGAGGACCCTGTCAGAAAGTGGCAGTAGCAATGAGGCCGGTGGTCGGCCTTTCTCTTGCGAACGGAAAAGCCCCTTGACGCCAAATATTACTCGCATCATATTAAATACATGTCGACAGACATTTATATTCGACCCCCAACGCTTTTTCCTTCAGGAGTCATCCCATGCATTACAAAGTCTTCGGCCGCAAAACCGGCTTGCGGGTCTCGGAACTGGCGCTGGGCGCCGGTAATTTCGGCACCGGTTGGGGTCATGGCGCCGAGCGTGACGAAGCCAAACGCATTTTTGATGGCTACCTGGAGGCCGGCGGCAATTTCATCGACACCGCGAACGGCTATCAGGCGGGCCAGTCGGAAGCCATGCTCGGCGAGTTCATCGCAGCGGAACGGGATCGTCTGGTTATCGCCACCAAATACACCCTGGGGACCACGCCGGCTGCGGGCATTTCCCACACCGGCAACAACCGCAAGAACATGGTTCGCGCCGTGGAAGAAAGCCTGAAACGACTCAACACCGACCACATCGACCTGTTCTGGGCGCACATGAGCGATGGCGTAACGCCGATGGAAGAAATCCTGCGCGGTTTCGACGATCTGGTGCGCGCCGGCAAAATTCACTACGCAGGGCTGTCGAACTTCCCGGCGTGGCGCATCGCGCGAGCCGATGTGCTGGCCGAAGTACGTGGTTTCTCACCGATTGCTGCGATTCAGGTGGAATACAGCCTTGCCGAACGCACCGCCGAACGTGAACAGCTGCCGATGGCCGAAGCCTTGGGCCTAGCCGCGACGTTATGGTCACCGTTGGGTGGCGGCTTCCTCACCGGCAAGTACCGCACCAACGATGGCGACAACCGCGCCGCCAAACTCGGCGTGCTGATCCACGCCGAGAAAAGCGCCCGTGAAACCGCCCTGCTCGACACGTTGCTGGCCGTCGCCGCAGAACTGGGCGCCAGCCCGACGCACGTGGCCATTGCCTGGCTGCGGGAAAAAGCCAAGCGTTCGACCACGGCGCTGATTCCGATTCTCGGCTCGCGCACCCGTGAACAACTCGATGCGACCTTGGGTGCTTTGGATGTGCAATTGAGTGGGGATCAACTGTCGCGGCTTGATGGGGTCAGTGGTGTGGAGATGGGCGTGCCCCATGAATCCATTGCCGGGTCGATGGCGCGATTTACCGGGGCTGAAACCCTGGATCTGCCTATCATCCCAGTGGCCTGAAAAAGCTTCGCGGGCAAGCCTCGCTCCTACAGGATATCGGCGAACACAAATGTGTGAACGCCACAAAACTTGTAGGAGCGAGGCTTGCCCGCGAAGGCGTTTTACCGGTCGACCTTATGCTTCGCTGCATAGAGGCACAGCATTTCCATCGCCAACATCGCCGCCGCCAGTGAGGTAATGTCCGCACTGTCGTAGGCCGGCGCCACTTCCACGACGTCCATCCCCACCAGATTGATCCCGCGCAAGCCACCGAGGATTTCCAGCGCCTGCACCGTGCTCAAGCCGCCGCACACCGGCGTTCCGGTGCCTGGAGCGAAAGCCGGATCGAGGCAATCAATGTCGAACGTCAGGTACACCGGGTTATCACCGACCCGCGCCCGAATGGCTTCGACAATCGCATCAACACCACTTCGATGCACTTGCCGCGCATCCAGCACTTGAAAGCCCTGGTGATCGTCATTGGTGGTGCGCAACCCGATCTGCACCGAACGCGACGGATCCACCAAACCTTCCTTGGCCGCGTGCCAGAACATCGTGCCGTGATCGACGCGCTTGCCGTCTTCGTCCGGCCAGGTGTCGCTGTGGGCGTCGAAGTGGATCAACGACAGCGGACCATGTTTACGCGCATGAGCCTTGAGCAGCGGATACGTGATGAAGTGATCCCCGCCGAACGTCAGCATCGCGCTACCGGCATTGAGAATGTGCTCGGCATGGGCTTCGATGCTTTCCGGCACCGACTGCGGTGTGCCGTAATCGAAGTCGCAATCGCCGTAGTCGATGACCGCCAGATGGTCGAACGGGTCGAAGGTCCATGGCCAATGGCGTTCCCAGGCAATCCCGGTGGACGCGGCACGTATGCCGCGTGGTCCGAAACGCGCGCCGGGGCGGTTGCTGGTGGCGGTGTCGAACGGGACACCGCTGACCGCTACATCAACGCCGCGCAAGTCGCGACTGTAGCGACGACGCATGAAACTGGTGATGCCGGCGTAGGTACTTTCGGCGGCAGTGCCGTAGAGGCTGTCGCGGGTCATGGCCTGATCGTTTTGCATCGGGACGTCCATCTCGGGTTCCTTATTATTGGCGGCTACGGAAAGTGGTCCACACACGGGTGCGCTGACGCATGTCCTTGAGGCTCATGCTGCGGTCGGCGTACAGCCGGTCACGCACGTCGGCGGGTGGGTAAATGTCCGGATCGGTGCGCACGGCCTCATCCACCAGCGGCGTGGCGGCCTGGTTGGCGGTGGCAAAGAACAAGGTGTTGGTCAGCGCCGCGACGGACTCCGGACGCAACATGAATTCAATGAACTGGCGGGCGGCTTCGGGATGTGGCGCGTCCTTGGGGATCGCCAGGTTGTCCTGCCACACGAGGGTGCCTTCCTTAGGAATCCGGTAGGCGATTTCATAGGGTTTGTTGGCCTTGCGCGCCTGATCGGCGGCCATGCTCGCGTCACCGTTATAGGCCAGGGCCAGACAGACGCTGCCGTTGGCCAGATCGTTGATCTGCCGTCCGCTGGCGACGTACAACACGTTAGGCTGCAACTGATGCAGCAACGCTTGCGCCGCGTCCAGGTCGTTCTTGTCCGTGCTGTAGGGATCTTTACCCAGATAGTGCAACGCCAGACCGATCACCTCCTGTGGCGAGTCGATGATCGCGATGCCGCAGTCCTTCAGTTTGCTGGCGTACTCCGGTTTAAACAGCAGGTCCAGGCTGTTGAGCGGCACGTTCGGCAAGCGCTTGCGCACCGCTTCGACGTTCATCCCAAGCCCCAGCGTGCCCCAGGTATAAGGCACACCGTAGAGATTGCCCGGGTCGACCGCGGCGAGTTTTTCCAACAGATCCGGATCAAGGTTGGCGTAGCCCTTCAGGCCTTCGTGAGGAATGGCCTTCAGCGCACCGGCCGCCAACCCGCGTGCCAGAACACTGGACGACGGCACCACCACGTCATAACCGCTGCCACCGGTGAGCAGTTTGGTTTCGAGCACTTCCGGTGCGTCGAACGTGTCGTAACGCACGTGAATGCCGGTTTCCTGCTCGAACCGCTGCAAGGTTTCCGGCGCAACGTAATCGGCCCAACTATAGAGATTGATGACTCTTTCCTCGGCCTGAGCCGATACGGCCATGGCGAGAAACAGCGCGGATAAACACAACTTGAAGGTGGGAGCCATGACGAACACCTGACCAGAGGAAGTGGATGCAGAATGCGTCGTCGGATACATTGGTGAAATATCAAGTTTGTTATCCTGACTTTATCCCGGAGTAATGTTTGATGCTCGGCCAACTCCATGATCTCGACCTGCAACTGCTGCGCCTGTTCGTCAACGTGGTGGAGTGCGGCGGTTTCAGCGCGGCTCAGGGTGAGTTGGGCTTGAGCCAGTCGAGCATCAGCCAGCAAATGGCCAAACTGGAAACCCGGCTCGGCTATCGCCTGTGCAGTCGTGGCAAGGGTGGTTTCAAGATCACGCCCAAGGGCGAACAACTGCTCAGCGCGACTCGCAGCCTGTTCGAGTCCATCGAAGCCTTCCGCCACCAATCCAATGGTGTGGCCGGGCGTTTGATCGGCGAGGTTCGTCTGGGGCTGTCCGAAGCACTCGATCAATCCGTGCTGCAACGGGTCGCCGATGCGATCCGGCGCTTCCGTGAACGGGACGAATCGGTTCGCATCGAGTTGATCAGCGCCATGCCTGGCGAAATGGAACGGTTGCTGCTGCAACAACGACTGGACCTGGCGATCGGCTATTTCTCACAAGTGCAAAGCGCTTTTGACTATCGCGAACTGTTTACTGAAACCCAGCACTTGTATTGCGCCCCTGGCCATCCGCTGTTCACCGACGATGCGCCTGATGATCTGGCGCTACAGGCTTGTGACCGGGTCGATCACCCTTACCGTTTCCTGCGCAGCGACGAGCCCTTCCAGGGGAAGATGTGTTCGGCGCGCTCGGAGCAAGTCGAAGGCACCCTCGCCTTCATTCTCTCGGGCAAGCATGTCGGTTATTTACCCGAACACTTTGCCCGCAGCTGGGAAGACAAGGGACTGCTGCGCGCCGTGCGCCGTGGCGATATGAGTTTTGATGTGGCCTTCCATCTGGCCCGCCATCGTGCGCAGGTGCCGGGGGATGCGCAGAAGGCGTTTGAAGAGGATTTGTTAGCAGCGTTCGCGGCGCCCGTTTGATCTCCACTGCACCCTGTGGCGAGGGAGCTTGCTCCCGCTCGGCTGCGCAGCAGCCGTAAATCCGTCACATACGGTATGACTGAAATACTGCGATAGCCGATTTTGGGGCCGCTTCGCAGCCCAGCGGAAGCAAGCTCCCTCGCCACAGGTTCTGCGTACACCGCCTCTGTATCGTTTGCCCTCGATGCCCGCTGCTGGCATCCTGCGCCTCCATTTTTTGACCCGGCCCGCCTTCTGGCATGCACACCACCATGACCGCCTCTGAAAAAGCCCCCGCCCCGCGTAATAACGACCTGATTTACGGCCTCGACGACCGCCCGCATCTGACCGCCACCGTCTTCGCCGCCCTGCAACATGTGCTCGCCAGTTTCGTCGGCATCATCACCCCGACCCTGATCATGGGGGGCGCCCTCGGTCTGCAAAGCGAAGTGCCTTACCTGATCAGCATGGCCCTGTTCGTTTCGGGGCTGGGCACGTTTGTTCAGGCACGACGTTTCGGCCCGATCGGTTCTGGCCTGCTGTGTCTGCAAGGCACCAGCTTCTCATTCATCAGCGTGATTCTCAGTGCCGGTTTCATGGTCAAGGCCCGGGGTGGCGGCACCGATGAGATCCTGTCGACCATCTTCGGTGTGTGCTTTTTCGCTGCCTTCATCGAAGTGGTGTTGAGCCAGTTCATCGGCAAATTGCGCATGCTGATCACCCCGGTAGTGACCGGCACGATCATCACGCTGATGGGCCTGTCGCTGATCAAAGTCGCCATGACCGACATCGCCGGCGGCTTCGGTGCGGCGGACCTCGGCGCGGCCAGTCATCTGGCCCTGGCCGCCCTGGTGCTCGGAACGATTGTGGTATTGAACCGGGTCGATGTGCCGTTCCTGCGTCTCGGTGCGATCGTCATCGGCCTGACCCTCGGTTATGTCGTGGCCTGGCTGATGGGTGACGTCAACTTCGCCAGCCTGCCCGACGTACCGCTGATGAGCGTACCGGTGCCGTTCAAGTACGGCTTTAACTTCGATTGGGTGGCGTTTGTGCCGGTGGCGGTGATTTTCCTCGTGTCGCCACTGGAAGCCGCCGGTGACTTGACCGCCAACTCAATGATTTCGCGGCAGCCGGTCAAAGGCCCGATCTACCTCCGCCGAATCAAGTCCGGCCTGCTCGCCGATGGCCTCAACTCGGCCATGGCCGCCGTGTTCAACAGCATGCCGATGGTGACCTTCGCCCAGAACAACGGCGTGATTCAGCTCACCGGCGTGGCCAGCCGCTACGTGGCGTTCTTCATTGCCGGTTTGTTGGTGGTGCTGGGGTTGTTCCCGATGATCGGCGCGGTGCTGCAACTGATGCCCAAACCGGTACTCGGCGGTGCTGAACTGGTGATGTTCGGCACCGTCGCCGTCGCCGGGATCAAGATCCTCGCCGAAGCCGGCCTGCATCGGCGCAACATGCTGATCGTGTCGATTTCGCTCGGCATGGGCCTGGGTGTCGCGGCGGTTCCGGAAGTGCTGCGCGAGTTGCCGAAGGCGCTGCACAACATCTTCGAATCGCCGATCACCGTCGGCGCGCTGTGCGCAATCGTGCTGAATATCTTCCTGCCCGAAGAGTTCATTGAGCTGGAAGAGGACGATTTCGATCCGGAAGCCTCGATCCTGCGGGTCATGGAGAACCCGGATGTCCCGGTCACGCGGTGAAGCGCACACCAGGCTTGGCCCGCTCATCCACCGTTAACTCAAACACGTCCGGGCGCGCGTAGTGCCCGACCACGTCGTAGTCGTAACGGGCGCGGACCAAGTCATCGGTGTCGATTTCTGCGGTGAGCAAACCGGCGCTGTCACGCAACGGTCCCGCCAGAATATCGCCCATCGGCCCGACGATCACGCTGCCACCGGCAATCAATGGCCGGTCCGCCGGCCAGTTGGCGATCGCCACGCCCAAGGCTTGCGGTGAATCCTGGACCTGACAGGCGCTGACCACAAAGCAGCGTCCTTCATGGGCGATATGGCGCATGCTGACCTGCCACATTTCTCGCTCGTCCACCGTTGGCGCGCACCAGACCTCCACGCCTTTGGCGTACATCGCGGTGCGCAGCAGCGGCATCATGTTTTCCCAACACACCACCGCGCCGATCCGCCCGACCTGACTGTCGATCACCGGCAGCGTCGAGCCATCGCCTTTGCCCCAGATCAACCGCTCGGTGCCGGTGGGCATCAGTTTGCGGTGCTTGGCGACCAGCCCGGCCTGCGGATCGAAATACAACGCGGTGCAGTACAAGGTGCTGCCGGCGCGTTCAATGACGCCGATCACCAGGTTGGCGCCGGTGCGCGCAGACAGCCCGGCCAACGTTTCGGTTTCCACGCCGGGCACGTCGATCGCATTGGCGAAATACCGGGCAAAGGCTTCACGCCCTTCCGGCAGTCGATAACCCAGCTGAGTACCAAAGCCCTCGCCTTTGGGGTAGCCACCGAGCAACGCTTCCGGCATGACCACCAGCGCGGCGCCGGATTCGATAATCGCGTTTTCCCAAGAAAGGATCTGTTCCAGGGTCTCGGCTTTGCCGCCGGGTAAAGAGCCGATTTGCAGTGCAGCAACGATTGACTTGGGCATCGCAGTAACTCCGAAAGCAATGAGGTGTTGCTCATTCTCAGGCGCCACGGGATCATCAATAAAGCCCCGTTCACTGCTGAATGATATGAACCAAATGAATATCGCCACCGTCGATCTCAACCTGCTGAAAGTCTTCGAAGCACTGCATGAAGAGTCCAGCGCCAGCCGGGCCGCGTTGCGTCTGGGCGTGACGCAATCAGCCGTCAGCGCCGCATTGCGAAGGCTGCGCGAGGTGTATGGCGATCAGTTGTTTGTGCGAACCGGCCGAGGGCTCGCGCCTACGCTCAAGGCTAATCAGTTGAAACCGGTGGTCAGCGATGCCCTGAACAAATGCCGGCAGAGCCTGGCGATGGTCGATCCGCACGCTCACCATTACGACGGGCGTTCGGTGACCGTGGGTATGTCCGATGATTTCGAAATCGCTTATGGGCGCCGGCTGATCGAGGAAATCGCCTGCGTCGCGCCGAAGCTGCGGTTGATCTTTCGTCAGACCCATAGCCAGATCGTCGCCCAGGCGTTGATGGAACGCAGCATTGATCTGGCGATCACCGCAGGCGGATTTGCCGAGCGCTTGCTCAGCCGTCAGGTGTTGGGAGAAGGCGGTTATCTGTGCCTGGTGGACCCGCTCAGCCTGGCCGAGGGACAGCAGACCCTCAGCCTTGATGAGTTCGTCGCCCGCGAGCACATTCTGGTGTCGTCGGGCGGCTTTATCGGGATCACCGATGAGGGGCTGGCGGCGCTGGGGTTGAGTCGGCGTGTGTGCGCCTCGACCACACATTTTGCGGCATTACCGCACTTGCTCAAGGGCAGTCAGGCCGTGGCGACCATTCCGGCCCATGCGGCCCAAAGCATTGCGGCGCTCAGCAGACTGGCACTGCTGCCCTGCCCTCTGGCGTTGCCGCGTTACCCGATCGAACTGGGCTGGCGCACCAGTACGCAGCTCGATCCGGTGGTGCTGAAAGTGCGGGAAGCGATTGTCGCGAGTTTTACGAGCGCTACTTGGCAGCCATCAGGCGATTGACTTCACTGCGCACCATGTTCGCAAATTCCGGGGGCGACATGCCGTCAAGTTCGGCACGGACCCACTCCGCCCATTTGCCTTTGCGCTTGGCGCGTTCACCGAACAGTCGTGCGGCCTCGCCCTTGGACTTGCCCAGGTTGCTTTGCCAGAGATCGAACAGACGGGATTTCTCATCTTCAAGCGCAGCGCGCTCGGCAAGGGGTTTGTCGGCCAGATTGAAGCTCATGGGAGTTACCTGCTGCGTAAAATAGGCGACATCTTACACTGTAGGAAGAAATGTCCGACTCAGGATTTTTCGTCAGGGTTGGGTAAACGCGAAATCCACTGCAACTTTTTCGCTGACGACAGACTCCACTGTTCACTGTCCATTTATCTGCAAGGAGTACCTCAATGGCCCGGAAAACCGCCGCACAAATCGCCGAAGACCAGATCAAGGATCAAGCCTTCAGCGAACTTCAGGCTCTGATCGAAGAGTCGGAAAAGTTGCTCAAAAGCAGTGCCTCACTGGTGGGTGAGGAAGCGGACACCCTTCGTGGGCAGATCGCCCTGAAACTTCAGCAGGCTCGGGACTCTGTCACCAGCGTTCGTGACCGGACCAAACCTGCGGTCGAAGCCACTGAAACCTACATAGGTGGTCATCCGTGGCAAACCGTGGCGATCTCTGCCGGTTTCGGCCTGGTAGTCGGGTTGTTGCTCGGTCGGCGGTAAGCGGTTCTGCTTTAGGTACAAAAGCAAAAAGGCGAGCATTGAGCTCGCCTTTTTCTTGCCCGGCTTTTATGCAGACTGAGAGTATGCAGACCTCAGAGCCCGGCCAATGCCCGTAAATTCGCCAATGTCTGCGCGTCGAGCGGGATGCCATCGGTGCTGGCCTTGGCTCGCTGGTAGTGACGTCGATCACCCGGCAAACGCTTGAGCCCTACCCCGTGCATCTGCCGGACCAGTTCCTGACTGCGCTCGGCAAAGTTCTGCCCGGCCGCCTTGCTCGGGTCGATCACGATCAACAGTTGGCCCGTCCACGGCGTCTTGGCGCCCGGATGATTCGACCAATCGAACTCGAAGGAAAAATTGCCACCGGTCAACGCCGCCGCCAACAGCTCCACCATCATCGACAGCGCCGAACCTTTATGCCCGCCAAACGGCAGCAACGCGCCGCCCTCGAGAATTGCTTTCGGGTCTTGGGTCGGCTGGCCAAGACCGTCCACACCCATGCCTGGCGGCAAACGCTCGCCCTTGCGTGCGGCGATCTGCACATCGCCATGGGCAATGGCGCTGGTCGCCAGGTCGAAGACTATCGGATCGCCGTCAGCCCGAGGCGCGGCGAAAGCAATCGGGTTGGTCCCGAACAGCGGACGATCGGCGCCGTGCGGCACCACGCAGGTCATGCTGTTGACCACGCTCAGCGCCACGAGCCCTTCATAGGCAAAGGGCTCGACATCCGGCCACAAGGCGGCGAAATGGTGGGAGTTACGAATCGCCAGCACCGCAATGCCAGCGCTGCGGGCCTTCTCAACCAACAGTGCGCGTGCTGCCGCGAGGGCCGGTTGGGCGAAACCATTACCGGCGTCGACCCGGACAAAGCCCGAAGCCACGTCCTCGACCACCGGCACGGCCTGGCCATTGACCCAGCCGCTCTGGAGCGTTGATACGTAACCGGGAATGCGGAACACGCCATGACTATGGGCGCCATCGCGTTCGGCGCCGGCGCAGTTGAGGGCCAGTGTCCTGGCTACCTCAGCGGAGGTGCCATGGCGCTGAAAAATCTGCTCAAGCAAAAGAACGAGCGCGTCGAAATCGAGCGTTTGAGTGTTCGAACTGACGGCCACTTCGGGCGTTGCGGTCATCTGAAGCTCCAGTTTTATTATTGAGTACGGGCAACAGGGTGAAACAAGGTTGCAAAGCAACCCAAAACAGTTGTCGATTAAGCGCTGTTTTACCGGCGTCCTGTCAAGTCTCGACAGCCTGTTTGGCTCAAGCAATATGTACCGCACTCGAGCCTTCCATTGACCGTACTGTTTTTCCTCAATCCAACGGCCTGCGATCACCCGCCGATCGCAGCACATCGAGGAAAAACCATGAGTAGTCCATTACCGTATTTTTTCGACGAGGCAGAAATTGCATCCAGAGCCAGACAGCCCGATGAACGCGAAAATGAACTGTCCTTCACGATTGATGACCTGAAGTGGTTGCAGGTTGTTTATCTGGCGACGCATCAAATCCGTATCGCCAATAGCAAGCCCATGCACGTCGACCAGCTGCTTTTAAGCGTACCTGATGCACCCGATATCCCCCTGGCCGGCGCTTTTGCCATGAGCCGGCCCAACGCTGGAGAAGTCACGCTCTACACCCCGTGGAAAGGCCTGGTCAAATTCGCGGACATGGAGGACCTCAAAAGCAGACTCAAGGAATGGTTGGCACAGCCCACCGGGAAGCGTGAGCTGCTGCGCTTTCTCTCCATCGAACAACGCAGCGCTTTAGCGGCCGCCACTGCGCCAGACATTGCCACGAAAACAATCGAAGGGGCAGTGTTCCAGGACCAGCAACTCACCCTCGAGCGCAATCAGGCTCAGAACCTCAAGACGATGATGGGCGAACTGGCCAAGCTGCCAACACTGCAATCGATGCTGGACGAGACCCTCAAGAACGCGTTGCACAATCCGTTCCCCAAACTGGACCAGCGCCTTACTCGACTGAGGAGCTTTGTCAGGACTATTTCAGCCTCCAATGGCCGCGATGACCCGCACACGCTTTCCTCGCTTTCACTGAGTGATGCCCTGCTGCATTACTACCTGACCAACCAGTGGCCGGCTGGTGACTCCAGAGTCTTTTCCAATCCCCAACACAGTGTGAGCAGCGACGCCGATAACCGGGCCTGGGAAAGCGCAGTCAAAGAGATCGCGCAAAGTTTTACCCCTCACTTGCAGAGCCTGCTCAAGACGTTCTGGAACACACCGATGATCAACGGGCAGTCACGCTCGGCGTTTTTTGCCGAGGGTTTGCGCGATACCTTTCACGTGAAGCTTTTGCTTCAGCGTCAACAAGGTGTTCTAACGACGCAGGAATACCTGAGACTGATGAATGTCAGCCTCGAGCCTGAAACCGTCGATCCTCTTCGCATCGAAAAAGTGCGTATCACCGCGCCCTTCAAGCATTACGCGCAGCTGGCCTTGACCCTGATGATCGGCAGCCGCGAAACCCTGGGCTTTCTGTACACACAGTCCAGGGGCATCGAGGCGACGAGCGATCTGCCCGCTGTCAGGAGAATCGTCCTGGAGATGATGAAAAGCGAAGGCCACGAAGACACGCTGCTCAACTTCATGTCTTCGGACGAGCGCGGCACGTTTCTGTCATTGACCGCGGATGAGCGTGTCATCGTCGGTGAGCCGATCATCGGCCCGGTATTTGAACAATTAATGGATGACATCCTTGGCAAACAACGGGAGAACCTGTCCCACGCGCTGAGCCGTTACCGTGAAAGCGACGGTACACAGGATCCTCAAGCCTTGATCGACAAGGCGCTGGATGTCCGGGGACTGATCGACGATCGACTGCTGGCGGCCGATACCGAAGGACGCTGGAGTACACACGCTGACCAGCGCTGGAGCGCGCAACCGGCCACCGTTCGCGCCGAGTCGGCCAAAGAGCAGCTGGCGCGACTCTCCTCCGTTGAGCATGCGCTCGACCATCTCCTCGACAACCATCCAGTCATTCCCACAACAACCCGCACAATTGCCGAGGCACAGCGCATCGTCGAGTCGTCGCTCGGGAGCTTGCAATCGAGTTTTACTCACGCCCTGTCAACGGCATTGCGCAGTGAATTGAATCTGCACGCTGTCATGCGCACCTTGAGTGCGACGGAACAGGCGATCATCAAAACCGTACTCGATACTCCGGTACGCTTGCAGCGAGCTGCATTGAACGGCTTTTTGCCGGACGTATTTTCCTTGGCGTTGAAGGCAAACGAAGCCACAGCCCCGTTGAAACTGGCCAGTTGTTTTGTGCTGACTGAACGTGGAGGCCTGGACCCGAAGCATTCGGGCAAGGCAATTTTGTGGACGCCGGCGTCGGGATTTGAAGCCTTCAGGGCATTGACTCCGTTGCTGAGCGAGCTGGATCGACGCCTCAAGGACGCCGATGTTCGCACCACTCTTCTGGAGAACCTTGGACGTAGCGAGAGAGTGGCCGGAAAGACTTACACCCTGGCGCCGCTGCAGCGAATAGATGAGCATTTTCTCGATCACGTGCAAAAGCCCTATGTCCAGCTGGACCAGGTGTGCGTCACCGGTGCGCTGGCTACGAAGCTCCCCGCGACAACCCTGGCCAGTCTTCTGAAGCTGGTGGCGCTACGCCAACCGATGACTGGGTTGGACCGTGCGGCGGACATTGCCCTATCCCTGACGACCCAGCAAAAACTGCCCGCATGGCTGGCCAAGGCGTCCATCAAAGATCAGATATTGCATGGGGAGTTGCTTCAGCAATACCTCAACAATGTCACCGACGACCAGGACTACCTCACCGGCATACGCTCCCTGGCTCGCACGGCACACCATGCACTTGAAAAACAACTCAAGGCAGATACGTTCGACATTGATCCGGACAAGATCCAGATCCTGATCAACGCAAGCCCGAGGTCTGCGGCCAGCACTCAAACCTTGAGCGACTTTGCATTGACCCATTTCAAGGATTTGGACATAACCCATTTCAGACTGGAGTCGCTTGATAACACCGAGATTCCCGAGGACATGGACCAACGCTACATCAGAGACCTGATACGAAACTTGAAGCTGGGTGAACATCAACAAACGACATTGAACGAAGCCTTTGCAGACAGCCAGGCGAATGCAACGGACCGCCGGAAGCGGTTTTACGCACAATTACCCTGGCAGCTGATGCATTACGCCCATTCGGAAAAACTACAAGAGCGCCTGAGCGAAACCGGGTTTGACCTTATTCGCCAAGTCATGGATATGCCCGACGCCATCGCCCGCGCGGCTGTCGACGGTGCCCACGCGATCATCCGCCCACTTGAAATCCTGGGTATCAAGAGCGAACAGGCGATTAAAATACCGGGGGTCTATCTGATTGGATCATCGGCCGATAGTGCAGCGCCACAGGTCCTTCTCGCGCCTCACAGCCCTCGGCACGGCGTGAAAGAATACAAGAATGAAACACAACTGCTGACAGAACTTAAGACTCGCGGCGGCCTGCTCGACTGGGTACTCATGAACCTTGCGCAGCCTGATCGGATACAGCTTGAGTACAGGATGGCGACCTCCAGTAACCGCCTCCCCGAAGTGACGCTGGCGTCCAATCCGATCAAGGGGAATCTGTTCGAACACCTGTTCAACGACAACGTCGGGTTATTAACCCGATTGCTCGGTTGTCAGACCGATGACAGCAAGCAGGGTGAATGGGCAACCATCAAGCATGTGCTGGGTGAAGATTTGCATGAGGCCTTTACGTTCTTGACCGGCAAGCTTGCCTACCCGATCACGGTGTGGCGCATTTATCGCGACATCAAGCAGTCCGCCGAGGACCTACAAACGCACAAATGGGGGGCGGCGATAAAGGAATTTATCAGCGGCATTGCACAACTGGCCTCATTGCGGCAATCGATGGAGGATCCAGTGACGGAGCCTTCGACGACCAGCGTGCCGGCGCCAGAAACGCCCGCCCCCCGACTCAAATGGCAGGCCATCGACATCACCGCACCCGAGCGCACGCAGTTGAAGCGTCATGAAAGCATTGACGTCGATCTAGGTTCGCTGGCACACGACTCCAGGCTTGGGCTCTACTCTCATCCGTCGACAAAAAAACACTACGGGCCGGTTGAAGGCAAAGTGTATCCCGTCGAAAAGCACGGCACCCGCTGGCGCATCAGCGACACAAAAAACCGTGGCCCTTATCTACGTCTGAACGAATCGAAGCAATGGGTTCTGAACAGGGAAACACCGGCGCCCCGCTTCAGCCTTGTAAACCGGGTACAGAACGCTATTTCGGTGTGGGTAAGCATTAATGTCGAAGCTCGTGGAATGCCCCAAATCCGTCAAATTTTTCCGCAAAAGGCTCGTCAAATTGACGAGGCGCTGGATCTGGCAACCACCTATGCATGGAACAGCTTCCGCAACCTGCAACTGCTGAAAACGTCAGACGGCACGGTCACCCCCGTGCATCGCCTCATCATGGATTTTATCGATGTGCCCGCAGTGACGGACGCACATGTGGAGAAGCTCGAAAAAGCCTTGGGCGACATTTTTGCGGCCCTGTTGGACCCCTCACTCAGAAAGCCGAACTCCAAGCGTTTTGTGATCGGCAAGCTGCTCAATCACGAGGAAAACTCCTACGCCTTCACCCTTCCCAAGGACCTGAAAAGGAAAATTTACCTGACAGAGAAATTCTTCTTCCCCAATTTCGACTTCTACCATCCACACCTGTCCGACTCCGCCTTCCCCATCAACACTCATGCCCGGGCGGCAACCCTGATCCATGAGGTTTCGCACATTGCCTGCAATACCGAAGACATTTCTTATCTCGATACCGGCAGACCGTTCGTCGACCTGATAGGAGCGGCCAGTCCTTACGCCACTGAGCTCAAGACTGCCTTAAGCGATCTTCAGGGCAGCGCATTGTCAATCAAGACGCCGTATACACAGCTGTTCAAAGTCCTGAACCCTGATGACGGTGAATGGGAGGACCTGGGTCATACTTCTGATGGAAATACGGATCGGATAAAGAAACATATCTTGACCTTGACCGGCCAGGACAACCTCAGCGGTGCCCGCACAACCTTCAAAAAAGACCCACTGATCAGACTGGGGGTGCAACTCGCAAACGCCGACAGCGTGACCTGGCTGATCACTCATCTGGGTCGCCAATTGCACACCAGCACCCCTTAAATTTTTAATAATAAGCGCCAGTTTGATGGGTAATTGCCATGACGGTTGTTCTCGCAGACTTCCTCACAAGGTTAGAATGCAGGAAATCAGGATGAGTCAATGACCGACAACCCTCTCTCGCAAGCCCAATATGACGCAATCACCGATGCCGCTGCGCATTGGTGCATGCGTCTGCACGCCAACGATTGCACTGCTGAAGAGCGGCTGGCGTTCGAGCAATGGCATGACGCTCATCCGCTTCACGCGTTCGAGTACGAGGCCATGCTGGAGATCTGGGATGTCGCGGGGGACTTGCCACGTCCAGAAGCCGTGGTCCCGATGGTCCGCGCCAAACCTGCTACGCCTTGGCGCACCTTCGGTATTGCCGCCGCGGTTTGCGCCATGGCATTGCCGCTGGCGGCCTATAGCGGCTGGAACCTGGGCTGGTTACCCAATTCCTACCAACATTTCGAGGCGAACGACAATGTCCGCCAGGTCACCCTGAGCGATGGCAGTCAGGTGGAACTTAACCTGGGCAGTGAGCTGACGTTCAGCAACTACAAGGATCAACGTCGGATCACGCTGAAAAAAGGCGAAGCCTTCTTCAGCGTCAGCCATGACACTCGACACCCCTTCATTGTCAAAGCGGCCGAAGGCAGGATTCGAGTCACCGGCACCAAATTCAATGTCTGGATGTATGAAGACCAGGTACGCGTGAACCTGATAGAAGGGTCGGTGCTGGTGAGCAGTAATGACGCCGTTACAGGTGACGGTTTGCGCCTCGAGCCAGCGATGCAGGCTAGCTATAGACGCGGCGACTTCACTCCCCGGATCAGTCAGACTTACGACAATGACAACTCACTGGCCTGGCGCAGCGGAAAACTGGTGCTCGATGATCTGGCGCTGACCGACGCATTGCCATTGATCAATCGCTACTTGAGCAAACCGCTGATGGTGGCCGACAACAGCACTGGCTCGATTCGCATCGGCGGCATCTACAACATCAAAGAGCTCAACAACCTGGTGGCTTCCCTGCCCAAGGTGTTGCCGGTCTACCTGACCCGCAACAAGGATGGCAATCCGGTCCTCAATTCCATTCCGCAACAAGCCCCAAAAAGCTGAAGGCCGCGACCTTTGCAAGGTGCGGCCTTCATTCTTCGTTCAAACACCATCAGCGTTACTGTACGGCCACCTTCCCGGCTTTTTCATCCTGCTCGCGGATCGTCTGAACCTGGTACTGCGGATCGGACGTGATCTGCTGTTCGGTGAACGGCAACACACTCAACTGCTTCCTGGAAAACGCCACGGTCTGATCTCTGGAGTACTTGGAGGCCGGGTCACTGGATAGCGAAAATGCCAGCAGCCCCTGGGCCTGCGGTCCCTTGTCATCGAAGGTCACGACCTGCAAATAGCTGGTACCGCTGACGACCTCGAGTTTCCCGTCGGTTCTCGGCACGCTCTGAATGGCGTTATAAACGCCAAGCGTGCCAGGTCCACCGTGAATCGGTGTCTGCTGGCCACCGCTGCTGACCACCTGGATATCACCCCAGCGGCTATCGGCCTTGAGCCCCCTCTTGTTCACCTGAGCGACCGACGCCAGCATCGCTTCGCGAACTGCCTTTGCGACTTCCGGACGATTGACCGCCAGGCCACGCGGTGTGTGTTGCGGGTCTTTCGGATCGAACGCCACACGCCACAGATCAGGCGTTTCCTGTAGCGACGCCATGACATCCTGGAAATGCACAAACCCCAGACCACTGTCCAGATTCGCGCTGCGATCCCAGGTCTTGAGGCTGGCACACAGCGGCGCGAGCGCCGGCGCATCGGCACCCAGTGCCGCCGCACAGAACTGCAGCAGGTCCGGCATCACTTGTGCCGCCTGATACACCTGGTCGTCCATCACCATGTGTTGCAGATCCATCGCCGTTATGGGACCTGCCTTGTTCAACGAGTTCAGGCGATCCAGCGCAAAACGCGAGCGCAGCCCCAATGGCTGGCCATCCTGGCTGATCAGGGGCGAAAAACCGGTAAGCGGTTGTGCCGGGTTGGCCATCCAGGCCGAATCGTTGGAGTGCTGCACAAAATCCTTGCGCAATAGCTGCGGCAACTTGTCTGCCGCAAAAATGCCTTTTTGTGCGGCCGTCGGGTCGATGTCCCAGGCACACGCACTGTTGGAACCGTCGAGGACGATCATCTGCAACCCGGCCCGCGGATCACTGCACCTGGCCAGTTTGTCGGCACTGACGTTCGGCACGACCGAGAGGTTCATGTACAGCGTCTGCCCCTGATCATCCGTCGCCAGGGTGTTGACCCACGGAATCCCCTGGATCTTGTGCACCGAGGCCTGCAGGTCCTTGAGGCTGACCGAGCGGTTCATTGCATACCACTGCTGCAAGACCCGGTCGTTATCCAGATTGGCGTCGCGCAAGCTGTAGGCGAACTGGTTGTCCCAGTCGAGCTTTCCGGGCCATTGCACGATCGGGCCGAACTGCGATCTGTAGACCACATGAGAAACCGGTCTGGTCTGGCCATCCGGTTGTTTCACGTTCACGGTCAGGGTCTGTTTCTTCATCGGCAATGACTTGCCGTCGAGCAGATAACGGGTCGAATCCTTGGGATCGAGTTGCAGGCGATACAAGGTGAAATGCTTGGACGAGTCCACCGTGTGGGTCCACGCCAGGTGCTGGTTGAAACCGATGTTGATCATCGGCAACCCCGGCAGCGCCGCGCCCATGACGTCCAGTTTGCCGGGAATGGTCAGGTGCATTTGATAGAAACGCATCCCGCCGACCCAAGGGAAATGCGGATTGGCCAACAACATGCCGCGGCCATTGAACGAACGCTCACTGCCGACCGCCACGGCGTTGCTGCCGCGATCCAGGGCAAAACGCTGCATGCGCGAGGCGGCCACCTGGAACGACAAGGGGTCGCCTGCCACATGAGCCACGGCGTTGGGTGGCGTTGCGCCGGCCAATGCTTCGGCAAACTGCCCTGATCCGCCTTCGACCAGCAGGCGCCGGGTCAACTTGACCAGATCCTGGGCGGTAATCTCGCGCACCCAGTCGCCCTGACACTGCGGCGGCAAACCCTGCACCCGACGCTCTGTCAGCGAACGGTTATAACCCGCCACATACCCTTCAATGAGATCGCGCACTGGCGGGGTTTGCGCCTGCCAGAAACCCTCGACGGCCTGTGGCGTGTTCAGCCAATTGAAAAACAGATCGCTGACCAGGTTTTCGCGTTCTTCGACCGTGAACTGATCCGGGCCGAAATAGCGCGAACGTTCGCCGTTCACGGTAGTGATCTCATTGGCCAGCAAGCACAGGTTGTCCTGAGCGTAGGCGTAACCAATGCCATAACCGAGCCCGCGTTCGTTGTCGGCACGGATATGCGGCACACCGAAACTGGTCCGGCGAATGTCGGCGCTCGCCTGCTCTGGCTGACTGCGTGCGTTTGCCGCAAGACTCAAGCCTACCAACACGCCTGCAAGGCTCAACCGGGTTAACTGCCTGGAAATAATCACGCTCGCTCCTGATCGAAAAGACAAACACCCTGCGTCATACACGCACTGCGCCTTCCCCTAGGAACGAAACAAATGACAAAAATTTAGGCCGTGAAAGACGCTTTTTACCGCCGTCTCACAGGCTGCTGACGTGATGGCGACAAAATTTCTACATTCGGGGCTTCATTATTTGCCTTGCTCGTACGTCTTATTGAGTGAGAGCACCCATCACATTTCCTGGCCGGCTCTGAAAAGGAGTTTTTGCATGTACAACTCGCAACTGCCAACGGACGGTAGCAATGCGCCAAAGGGCTCCGCCATGGGCTCCGGTGTTTTCAGTCAACGGGGCGAGCGCAATGGCAACGAACGGATCAGGCTGTTGCTCAAAAGCTATGGTCTGCGAACCAGCCTGATCCGCCTGAAAGTCATCGACGCCTTGCTGACTGCCGCCGAAACCGACCGTAGCCTTGGCGTCCGCGGCGTGCACAGCCACTTGCTGGACCTGGATATTCCCCTGTCCTTTCTCAGTGTGCGAGAAGTGTTGAAACGCTTGTGCAGCGAAGGCGTGATCACGCTCAATGCAGACAAAAGCTACAGCCTGCATCCGCACGCTGCAGCCATTCTCCAACGCGAGTGATCCGCTCAAGGTGCGTCGTTCAGGGTTTGACCTTGCGACGCATCATGCCATTGATCACCACCACGATTACCGCCACGCCGATGGCGATGTACTGAAACAGCTTCTCGCTGATGACGCCTGCGTTTTGCAGATACGAAAGGCCGAACATGATCCCCAACACCACGAGGGAGATCAGAATCGAGTATTTCAAACGTTGCGACTGAGTCATTGCGAGTTCCTGAACCTGAAAAATGTATCCGGTTTGTATCAGAACGCATGCCAAGCCCCTACCTTTCTCCGGGGATGGGACGCTACAAACGGGGTCTCATGTTACAGCCGATGAAGAGTTTTGGCTTCATAGCGGCGATAACCATGAGGATTTTGAAATGTTCCGTCGAATCACACTGCTGATTCCCCTGCTCGCTCTCCTGACACTGAGCGGCTGCATCGTTTTCCCCCACGGCGGCTGGCACGGCGGTCACCATTACGACCGTGGCGGACCGGGTTATTACCAGCATCGATAAGGGTTGGTTGTGTCATAAAGCGTGAATAAATGAACATTCATTCGTAAGACAAATACCCTACCCCATAACTACTGAACAAATGCCCGCCCTGTCGCGGGCATTTTCGTACATGCATATTCACTTATTATTTCCTTCCCTGTGCACATCGAAACATAGCGATAACCATTGAAGCTTTCGGTCTCAATCGTCCATTTGAGCTATTGATATTCGATGATTACTCTCGGGGCATCGCAATAAAACCCGCTATTGAATTTTGAGCAAAGACAGGGATGCCATGCACAAGCCTTTAATCAATATCAGCCCCTACCATTTGTTTGGCTTTTGCCTTGCAATCACTCTGTTCGAACTGCTGACCTATATGGCCAGCGACATGATTATGCCGGCCATGTTGACCGTTACCCGACAACTGGATGCCAGCCCCGACCATGTCCCCTACGCCTTCAATCTTTATCTGGCCGGCGGAATGCTTCTGCAATGGCTGATTGGCCCGCTGTCTGATCACTTCGGTCGTCGCCGGTTGTTGCTCATCGGCTGTGCGGTATTCGCCCTGGCCTGTGCCGCGGCGTTCAACGTGCAAAGCATTTATGCGTTCAACGGCTTGCGACTGATTCAGGGCATGGGGTTGGGGTTTGTCATCGCGGTCAGCTACCCGGCCCTGCAAGAAGTTTTCTGCGAAGCCGACGCGGTCAAAATCATGGCGTTGCTGGGGAACGTTGCGCTGCTCTCCCCGCTTCTGGGGCCGTTGCTCGGCAGTCTGCTGCTGGAATGGTTGTCCTGGCGGGAATTGTTTTTACTGCTGGGTATCGGCGGCGTGCTGGTCTGGCTCGGGCTTTACCTGTTCATGCCGGAAACCGTTGGCACCCTGCGCCACGACGGTCAGCGACTGGAAGCCGTGCGTTTTGAATGGCACGGCACCGTGCGCCGCTATGCCGCGTTGCTGACCAACCCGCAATTCCTTTGCGCCGCCGTCGCGCTGGGCGTGATGAGTCTGCCCTTGATTGCCTGGATCGGGTTGGCGCCGCTCTTGCTGATCCACAACCAGGGGCTTTCAACCCTGCACTATGGCCTGTGGCAAATCCCGGTGTTTTCGGCGGTCATTCTCGGCAATCTGATCCTCAACCGACTGATTGCCAACACTGAACTGCCATCCCTGATTCGATATGCGCTTTGGCCGTTTTGCGGCGGGCTCATCGCGCTCGTCGCCGTCAGCTTCTACGGTGCTTCGACAGTCGTGCTGATCAGCTGCCTGGCGCTTTACGCCGTGGGTCTTGGCATGAGCAATGCCGCGTTGTACCGGCTTGCGCTGTTCGCCAGCGACGACAGCAAAGGCCTGGTCTCGGCCATGATCGGCATGATCTCGATCGCCGTCATGGGCGGTGGCGGCTCGCTTATTGCGGCTGCCGGTGCCGGTGACAGCCACGAATCCTTCGCCCTGATGGCGGGTCTTGCGGGGCTTCTGAGCCTGGCGCCATTAAGCCTGTTTCTGCGGCGCTCTCACATCGCGCTTGCCGTCTGACACCACACAGTAGGTCTCTTGATGATCCATTTACCTCACACCGACGCGCTCTGCGCGTTAACGCAACCCTATTGCCTGGATTCCGTACCCGAGGGCCTGTTTGACCAGGCGATGGGGGAAATCAGCCTGTTTCATTGTCACCACACGCCTGGCTACGAACGCTGGCTAAACGCAAACGGGCTCGAGGCAAAGGACCTGGAGACGCTGGATGACTGGTCCAGGTTGCCACCGATTTTCGCCAACTATTTCAAACGTCGCTTATTGTTCGGCCCCACCGGCGAAGGCGCGTTGGAGCTGACATCGTCTGGCACCAGCGGCCAGAAGAGTCGCATGCGCTATGACCTTCGCAGCATGGCAGCGGCTCAAGGCATGGTGAGCCACATTTTCCGGCACTACGGCTGGGATACGCCGGACAGCCCTTGCAACTACTTGCTCCTGAGCTACGAACCCGAGGCGGCCATCACCTTGGGCACCGCTTACACCGACCAGTTTCTCTGCAGCTATGCGCCCCTCAATCGGGTCGTCTACGGCTTGCGCCGGACGGGTGAAGGTCACGAGTTCGACCTGTTTGGCGTGACTCGCGCCTTACAGGAGTTTGCCGACGAAGGATTGCCCGTGCGGATTCTCGGATTTCCTGCGTTGCTTTCCCATGCGCTCCAGCACATGGAAAACACCGCCGCACCCAATCTCAAGCTACCCGCCCAGTCATTGGTGTTTTTGGGGGGCGGCTGGAAAACCCAAGCAGCACAAGAGGTTCCCCTGCTTGAGTTGTATGCCCGAATCAATCGGCAATTGGGTGTCGACCTGTCCCGCTGCCGGGATGGCTACGGTGCCGTCGAGCATGCCGTGCCCTATATCCAATGTGCCCGCCATCATTTCCATGCCCCCCTTTACTCGAAGGTTTTCGTGCGCAACCCATCCGATTTCACGGTCCAGCCATACGGCCAGCGCGGCTTGCTGGAATTCGTCTCCCCGTACATTTCGTCAAGCCCGGCTCACGCGGTGGTCATGGGCGATCTGGCGACATTACACCCCGGTGCACATTGCGGATGCGGCCTGGCGACCGATTGGTTCGAGCTGCACGGACGCGCGGGTACCACCGCCAGTCGCAGCTGCGCCATGGCGGCTTCCGAATTGCTGGGAGGGGCTTGATATGTACCTCATCAATGGCCAACTGCGTGATGACGTTACCCCGCAAAGCGCCCTCGATCACCTTCAGAAACAATTGCCCGGATTGCTTTCTGCACCGATCGACAGTGAGACCGTTATCGAAACCGCGGCTCGTTTCGCCACGCAACTACAGACTCGCAGCCTGAACCTGCCTCTGGACGACGATCAATGTCAGGGGCTGATCGAGTTCTGCCAGCGCAGCAACCTGAGCAGGAAGCTTGAGCGGGAACTGGGTTCGCAACCCCGTTCGCTGAGGCGTATCGACTACCGGCAGCCACACTTTGAAAGCTGGCACCCCTTGGGGCTGGTGGTGCATGTGACACCGGGAAACGCGCCGATGCTGGCGTTCTGCGCGGTTCTCGAAAGCCTGCTGGCCGGTAACATCAACTGGTTACGCCCCAGCGCCAGCGATGCGGGTTTGACAGCGCAATTGCTGGCTGCCTTTGTGATGTGCGACGCCCGTGGCCGGCTTGCCGAATTCGTCGCCGTGCTGCCCGTGGGCACTTCCCGGATAGCCGAACTCTGCGTTCAGGCCGATGGCGTGTCAGCCTGGGGCGGTGAAAAGGCGCTCAAGGCGATTCGTCAGCAGATCCCCGCCGGATGTCGCTGGATCGATTGGGGGCACAGGATTAGTTTCGCTTATCTGACGCCTGACGCGGCCAACGCTTCGGCGCTGGATGCGTTGGTGGATGAGGTTTGCAGTCTGGATCAGCAAGCGTGTTCCAGTCCTCAATGGGTGCTGGTGGACAGCAACGATCCGGCCATCCTGCAGGACCTGGGCGAGCGTTTGAGCGAGGCCTTCAAACGTCGTGCGTCGCACTGGCCGGCGCTGGTGCCTACGGACCAGGAAGCGTGCGAGATCACCACCCGCACGACCATGGCGCAACTGGATTACTGCTTTGCGAACCAGACCGGCCAGGTCTGGGCCGGCCCCGGATGGCGGATCATCTGGGAACACCATCAGACGCTCGCGCCTTCGCCGCTGTTTCGCACGGTGCTGCTCAAACCCGTACCGCAACACTTGATCGCCGAGACGCTGTTGCCTTGGCGCACGGTCCTGCAAAGTTGCGCGCTGATTTGCTCTCCGGCAGAAACGCCAGGCCTTGTGCGAACGCTGGTCAACGCTGGGGTCACCCGTATTGCGCCTTGCGCGGGGATTCATGACGGCTACGCCGGTGAGCCCCATGATGGCGTCTACGCGTTGACGCGTCTGAGTCGTCGCCTCTCGGTGAGTCTGTCGCCGGATGTATTGCCTGGCCGGGCAACGCTCGACCCGCTCCCGCCCGCCCCCGACACCGTCCATGCGCCGATCATGGACAAAAACACCTTCACGACCCAGCCGATGGGCACCGCGGCGCAATTGTATTTTCGCTCAGGAGGGAGCAGTGGCACTCCGGCCCTCGCCGGTTTCAGCTATCGCGACTTTCAACGGCAGATGCGCGCAGCGGCCGACGGCCTGTTCGCCGCCGGGCTCGATCCTTCACAGGACCGGGTCATGAACCTGTTTTACGGCGGCAGCCTGTACGGAGGTTTCCTCAGTTTTACCAAAATACTGGAACAGATGGGCGTCACACATTTCCCCATGGGGGCGCCCCAGGACGATGACTTCAGCGAAATCGCCCAACTGATCATTGACCAGCGTGTCACCGCACTGATTGGCATGCCGAGCACCTTGCATCGTCTGTTTTTCAACGAGCAGGCCCGACTCCGCGCATACGCAGGTATAGGCAAAGTGTTCCTCGGCGGCGAGCATCCGGGCCAAACCAGCCTGAGCCTCATGGAAAGCTGCGGGGTCTCGATGATCCGCTCGGCGATCTATGGCTCCGTCGACGCCGGCCCCTTGGGACATGCGTGCGCAGCCACCGCGAACGGGGTGTTTCACTTGATGTGCGACACCCAGCATCTGGAAATTGTGCAGATCGAACGGGATGAACCGGTTCAGGCCAATGAGATCGGGCGCCTGTTGTTTACTTCACGAGCGCGGCAAGGCCAGACCGTGCGCCGATATGACGTGGGCGACACCGGTCGCTGGATACCCGGAGCCTGCGCGTGCGGGCTGGACACACCCCGGTTCGAACTGCTCCAGCGCCATGGCAAGCTAATGCGAATGGGCACGGAGTTCATTTCGCCTTCGGCTCTGCAGGATAGCGTCGGCGCACCCATTCAGATTGTTCTCGACCACGCCCCTGATGGCGTCGAGCGGCTGACAGTTCTAACGGATGTAGACGCCCACCAGGTTCGCAACGCATTGCTGAGCCATCAAGCACTGGCCAATGCCGTAAACGCCAAACTGTTAACTGTCGAAGTTCAAGTGTGCTTGGAACAAGCGTTCACTCGAAACAAACACAGCGGCAAAACACCGTTGGTTATTGATAAAAGAACATAAAACCATCACCCACTACTCACAGCCTGTCTTAAACCATCAAGACGCCTGATATAAAGAGAGCATCCAGTGAAATCAACTTATTCGCTCGAACAACTGCTGCCTTATATACGACAACATTCAAACTTCTATAGCAAACAACTGAAACACTTACCGCCGCAGGGAATCACACTAAAAGATCTACCGCTGACCAATGCGGCAGACTATTGGGCTGACAGCCATGATTTGAGTCATTGGCCGGTCCTGACCGGAAAGGTCGACGATGCGCTGGTGTTTAAAACCGGCGGATCGACCAGCCAGGGCAAACTGACGGTGTACACCTATGACGAATGGCAAGTACTCGTCAGTACGTTTGGAGAAAGTTTTTCCTCTCAGCTGAACGACGGCGACCGTGTCGCCAATCTGTTTTTTTCCGGTGATCTTTACGCCAGCTTTCTGTTCATCCACGACTCCCTGGCACATGTCAGGCGATCCATTTGCGAATTTCCGTTTACCGGACACGTCGAGCTGGATGTACTGGCCAATGCGATTGATCAGCACCGGATCAACGTGCTGGTCGGCGTACCGGCACAGCTGCTGAGATTCGCGGCCTACCTGAACCAGCATCGGCGAGTATTGTGCGGGGTTGATACGCTGTTGTACGGCGGCGAAAGCCTGTTTGCCCCGCAGTTGGCGATCCTCACCGACGTGTTTCCCAACGTGCGCATTGCTTCCATTGGCTACGCCAGCGTAGACGCCGGCCTTATCGGGGCCAGCGGCCGCGACTGCGCCTTGGGCGAGCATCGGGTGTTTGAACCACACACCTTGCTGGAGATCGTCGATGAACTCACTGGTGAAGTCATCGAAGACTGCGATCGAACCGGATTGTTGGTGGTGACCAATCTGACTCGCCGGCTCATGCCACTGCTGCGTTATCCGGTGGGCGACCGCGCGTGCTGGCGGGAACCTGGCTCAACCCCGAAGCGCAAATTCGCCCTCAAGGGCCGTAGCGCGCACAGCCAGCGCGTGCGAGTCGGGGTACTGTCGCTGCTGATCGATGACATCCAGCAGATCGTCCAACGCATCGCCCACAACGACCAATGGCAATTGCTGATCGAACATGACGGATACAAAGATATTTTGAGTGTGAAGTGGGTTCCCTCAGCGCTATCAATGGCCACCGTACCGGTGTGCCGAGCGTTGTACGAGGCGCTGGTTGAACACTATCCCGCCCTCGAGGAACTGAGCCGCGAGGGTCTGTTGGAGTTGCGAGTGTTGTCCTGCGATGTCACCGCACTGAAACTGCACCCACGTTCCGGCAAACAGCTGCGGGTCCTGGACTTGCGCGTGTATGACGCACCGTCGCCGGAGACTGCCTGATGCCGCATTTGATTTTTCGACCCTATCGGCCATCCGACGCACGTGCCGTGAGCCAGTTGTTTCGCGAGGTCTATGGCGATCATTACGTTCAGCCGGATGTTTACTTGCCGAATATGATCAATCAGCACAATGCCGAGGGGCACTGGAAGTCGATGGTGGCGGTGGACGACGTACGCGTTCTAGGGCATGCCGCGTTGTGCCATGACACGCCTGCGTACACCACCGAGCTGGCACTCAGCGTGGTGCATCCCGCCGCGCAGGGCCACAGTATCGCAACCCGCCTGGGCCGGGAGTTACTGTCGCGCTCGGGTTCCCTGGGATTCAAGGGCGTCTCGATCAAACAAGTGACCCACCATCCTTACACGCAACGCATGGCAGCAAACATCGGTTTCCACAGCACGGGATTGCTTCCTGACTACGTCCCTTCGCCCTTCGCTGAGCCGCTGCCGGAAACCATCGTGATGGGTTGTCATGTCGTCGAAGGACATACGCGACCGCTCCCCGACATCCCATGGCCTGACAGCTGCCGGGGGTTTATGCAGCACTTGTGTTCCGTGTTCGGGACTCATCCGGACACGACGCCGTTGTCTTCTCTGCCCTTGCAACTCAAGCAACACCATAAAAGATTCGACATGGTCATTCAGCGTTTGACCAAACGCCTGCTTGACCAGATCGGTCAATTGCCCAGGCACTGGCTGATCTCGGCCAGACTTCAGATGTCACGGCACTTTGCCCAGGACTTTCGCAATTTAGCGGCCCGTGGCTTCACCTTTACCGGGCTAATGCCTACATCAGTCAGTAATGGGTGGTTCGCACTGTTTCATCGAGGCGCGCAGGCTCGACACCTCAACCTGCACTGCCCGCACATGCAACGTTTGCATGACGATTTACAGCAAAACACCAACACGCAGAGTTGCGCCGAAGCGCTGAACAAAGCCCGCTCAGCCGCGTGAGTCTTTTCGATAAAAGTCATTGCCTGGCTGCGCGCAAAGCTCCACCAGCCAGTCGACAAACACCCTCACCCGCCGGGACAACTGGCGGTGCGGCGGGTAGAGCGCCGTCAGCGGCATCCCCGGTGTCGGCACCGTCCTGAGGACTTCACACAAAAGGCCTTCGCTCAGCTGGCGGGCTACGTGGTAATACGGGGTCTGGACCAAACCATACCCCGCCTCACAAGCGGCCAGATAACCGTCGGCGCTGTTAACCGAGACGTGCTTGGGTAGATTAACCACCTGAACCTGATCATTGACCATGAATTCCAGCCCATACCGCTTGCCATTGCTGCTGGAGAAGTACTCCACCATCTGATGACCTGCAAGGTCAGCCAGAGACTGCGGCGTTCCGAATCGCTTCAAGTAGTCGGGGCTGGCACACGTGACCTGGTCCAGCATGGCCAGCGGCCGCGCCACCAGAGAATCGTCCAGAGCGTCGCCACCGCGCAGCACGCAATCGACGCCTTCGCGTATCAGGTCGACAGGCCGGTCATTCAAGCCGATTTCCAGCTCGATCAAGGGATACCGGGCAGTAAATTGCGGCAATGCCGGGATCACCATCAAACGTCCCACGCCCGCCGGCATGTCCACGCGCAACAGCCCCTTGGGGTTATTGCGTGCAGCGTTGAACACCGCTTCGGTTTCCTCCAGATCCGCCAACAACCGCACGCAACGAGGGTAATAGGCCGCGCCGTCGAGCGTCAGGCTGATCTGCCGCGTCGTGCGTTGCAGCAACTGCACACCGAGATGCGCCTCCAGCTGCTTGATCAGAATGGTCACTGAGGCCCGGGGCAATTGCAGGCTATCCGCCGCCTTGGCAAAGCCGCCCAGTTCGACGATTCGAGTGAATACGCGCATCGCGTTAAAACGGTCCATTACTTTTGCTTACCGGCTGATTATTTAGAAATTACGAACAGTGATAGCAGTTTTAACCGGTTTATCTTGCTTCTGTCGAGATCAACAATGGACTCCACATTCACAGGGAGCTGATTTCATGCAAACACGTCAACTGGGCAAAAACGGCCCACAGGTGAGCGCGATAGGTCTGGGCTGCATGGGCATGACCGATTTCTACACGACGGGCGTGGACATCCGTGAAGCCACGGCCACTCTGCACCGCGCGCTGGAGTTGGGGATCAACCTGCTCGACACCGCCGACATGTACGGCCCGCACACCAACGAAGATCTGATCGGCAAAGCCATCGTCGGCAAACGCGACCAGGTGTTTCTGGCCAGTAAATTCGGGATCGTCCGCGACCCGGGCAATCCGGTTGCGCGGGGCGTCAACGGCCGACCGGAGTACATTCGCGCCTCTATCGACGGCACCCTCAAGCGCCTCGGTGTCGAGACCCTGGATTTGTACTACCAGCACCGCATCGATCCGCAGGTGGCCATCGAGGAAACCGTCGGCGCCATGGCCGACCTGGTGAAAGCCGGCAAGGTTCGGTACCTGGGTTTGAGCGAGGCCTCGGTCGCAACGCTTGAGCGGGCACACAAGGTTCATCCGATCAGTGCACTGCAGAGCGAGTATTCGTTGTGGAGTCGTGATCAGGAGGAAAACGGTTGTCTGGCTACGTGTCAGCGCCTAGGGATCGCCTTCGTCCCTTACAGCCCTTTGGGCCGTGGCTTTCTCACCGGAGCGCTGAAAAGCCCCGATGATTTCGCGGCAGACGACTACCGTCGTTTCAGCCCGCGTTTTCAAGGCGAGAATTTCGCCAGGAACCTGTTGCTGGTGCGGCAAGTGCAGGACCTGGCCGCAGAAAAAGGCGTGACCGCTGGCCAACTGGCGCTCGCGTGGGTACTGGCTCAGGGTGATTACGTGATCCCGATTCCGGGAACCAAACAGCGTAAATACCTGGAAGAAAATGTGGCCGCGCTGAACGTGAAACTCAGCGGCGAAGACTTGCAAGCGCTGGAAGCGATATTCCCGGCCAATGCCACGGCGGGCTTACGTTACCCGGAGGAAGTCATGAAGTTGCTTGACCGGTAACGGACACTTGGCCCGGCTGCGTAGCAGTCGTAAATCCGGCTTACACGATCTGGCTGATGCACCGTGAGTTCTGATTTTACGACTGCTTCACAGCCGGACGCAGGCTGCAAAGAATGCGTGGCTGCTGAAACTCGTATTACTTCGAAACAATCTCCTGCCTCGATGCGGGCTAAAATGGTCAGAATGCATTTTTTTGGCCGCCATTCGAAACGAGATTCCCCATGCGAACCCACCTGCGTCTGGTCGCCCTGAGCGCCCTGTTCATTTCCTCCCTGGCCCAGGCCGCCGACCTGATCCCGATCGAGGTCCACCGCGATGCCAATTGCGGTTGCTGCAAAAAATGGATCAGCCATCTGGAAGCCAACGGCTTCAAAGTCGACGATCACGTCGAAGCCAACATGAGCGAATTCAAGCAACAGCACGGCGTACCTCCGCGTCTGGCGTCGTGCCATACCGGCTTGATCAACGGCAAATTCGTTGAAGGTCATGTCCCCGCCGACCAGGTGCTGGCCTTGAGCAAGCGCAACGATCTGTTGGGCGTTGCCGCCCCCGGCATGCCCATGGGTTCACCCGGCATGGAAATGGACGGCATGAGCGATGCGTATCAAGTGATCGGCCTGAAGAAAGACGGCACTGACGTGGTGGTGGCGGACTACCCCACCCATTGATGTTCGGTGCGTACATCGGGCTGTTCTTCGCCGCATTCGGTGCGGCAACCTTGCTGCCCTTGCAGTCCGAAGCGGTGTTGGTGGGGCTGTTGCTCAGCGGCAAGTATTGGCTCTGGTCGCTGCTTGCCGTGGCGACATTGGGCAATGTCCTGGGGTCACTGCTGAACTGGTGGCTGGGGCGCGGTATCGAGCGGTTTCGCGATCGGCGCTGGTTTCCGGTCAGCCCGCGCCATCTGGAAAATGCCCGAGTCCATTATCAGCGTTACGGTCATTGGTCGTTGCTGCTGAGCTGGGTGCCGGTGATCGGTGATCCGCTGACCCTGGTGGCCGGCGTGATGCGCGAGCCGCTGGGGCGATTCCTGCTGATCGTGACCCTTGCCAAAGGCGCCCGTTATGGTGTGTTGGCCATGGCCACAGTGGGCTGGATGGGTTGAACGATCATCCACGGCGATTGCCTGTGTTTAATGTCGCCCTAATCATGCCGATCCAGCATCGGCCGATTTCCAATGGAGTTCCCCCATGCCCCTCACCCGCTCCCGCTGGCTGCCCGGCCTGCTGCTGACCGCTGCATTGCCCGTCATCGCCCACGCCGAAGGGCCGGAATATGGCCCGCAGCTGCAAGGCTTCGAGTACCCCTACACGGTCAAGCATTTCGCCTTTGAGTCCCAAGGCAAATCCCTGCAAATGGGTTACATGGATGTCGCCGCCCACGGCAAGGCCAATGGACGCAGCGTGGTGCTGATGCACGGCAAGAACTTCTGCGGTGCCACCTGGGACACTTCGATCAAGGCCCTGAGCGAGGCCGGTTACCGGGTCATCGCCCCGGACCAGATCGGTTTCTGCACCTCCAGTAAACCCGACAACTATCAGTACAGCTTCCAGCAACTGGCAACCAACACCCAGCAGCTGCTCAAGGCCCTGGGCATTCAGAAAGCCAGTATTCTCGGGCATTCCACTGGTGGCATGCTCGCCACTCGTTATGCGCTGCAATACCCCGATCAAGTCGAACAACTGGCACTGGTCAACCCCATCGGCCTGGAAGACTGGAAAGCCCTCGGCGTTCCCTATCGCACGGTTGATCAATGGTACGAACGCGAGCTCAAAGTCACGGCCGAAGGCATCCGCACCTATGAACGCAACACCTATTACGGCGGTCGCTGGAAGCCGGAATTCGATCGCTGGGTAGACATGCTCGCCGGGCTGAACAAAGGACCGGGGCATACGCCGGTGGCGTGGAATTCGGCGCTGATCTACGACATGATCTTCACCCAGCCGGTGTACTACGAGTTCAAGGACCTGAAGATGCCGACGCTATTGCTGATCGGTACATCCGACACCACCGCCATCGGCAGCGACATCGCATCGCCCGAGGTCAAGGCGAAACTCGGTCACTACGACGTCCTCGGCAAGCAGGTGGCGAAGCTGATTCCCCGGTCGACGCTGGTCGAATTCCCCGGCATGGGCCACGCGCCGCAAATGGAAGAACCGGCGCAATTCCACCAGGCCCTGCTCGCCTGGCTGAACAAAACCAACCCCGTTCATTGATGAGGTAAGGCTGATGGCAGTGCAGATTGCGGTGATTGATGACTGGCAGGACGTGGCCCGTGATGTGGTGGACTGGTCGGTGCTGGACGACATCGGTGAAGTTCGCTTCATCCATGACTACCCTGCCGACAACGAGACCCTGGCGGCACGGCTGGGCGAGTTCGAGGTGATCTGCGTGATGCGCGAGCGCACCCGGTTCGACGAGGACCTGTTGCGGCGCTTGCCGAAACTCAAGCTGCTGGCCACTGGCAGCATGCGCAACGCCGCCCTGGATCTGAAAGCCGCCGCCGCGCTGGGTATTCAAGTCTGCGGCACCGACAGTTACAAACATGCCGCGCCGGAACTGACCTGGGCACTGATCATGGCCGCGACCCGCAATCTGGTGGTCGAAGCCAAGGCCCTGCGCGCCGGTTTATGGCAGCAAAGCCTGGGTGGCGACCTGCACGGCAAGACCCTGGCGATCCTGGGTCTGGGCAGCATCGGCGCTCGCGTTGCCCAGTTCGGTCAGGTGTTCGGCATGCGGGTGATTGCCTGGAGCGAGAACCTGACCGCCGAACGTGCGGCCGAGGTCGGCGTGACCTACGTCAGCAAGCAGGAACTGTTCGAGCAAGCCGATGTGCTGTCGGTCCATCTGGTGCTCAGCGATCGCAGCCGAGGCTTGGTGGACACCCAGGCGCTGGACTGGATGAAACCCACGGCACTGCTGGTCAACACGGCCCGTGGTCCGATTGTCGATGAGTCCGCATTGATCAAGGCATTGCAGAAACGGCGACTGGCAGGCGCTGCGCTGGACGTTTTCGACCAGGAACCCTTGCCGCCTCATCATCCGTTCAGAACCCTGGACAATGTGCTGGCCACGCCCCACGTCGGGTATGTCAGTCAGCAGAACTACCACCAGTTTTTCTCGCAGATGATCGAGGACATTCAGGCCTGGTCTGCGGGACAACCGATTCGGTTGTTGGGCTAACCGCCCTTCACCGCCACAAACGCTGCCGTCTCATAGGGCACCGTAACGACGTCTCTGCCACGCAGATCAGGCTCCGCCGCGATCAGCGCCCTGATCTGCTGATCAACCTTCGCCCGCTCCACCGCCGGTAATGCCGCCACAAAACTGGTGGAGCGCACGCGGTTGAAAATCACAACTTGCCAGTGCCGGCGCCCAGATCAACCACGGCTTTGTTCGCGTTCAAACCAAGGGTGCCCGTGAGCCAATCGGCCACTTGCGGCGGATAGTCCGGACGACCGCGAACGTAGGTATCAGCGCCGGTTTTATAGCCGGCAGCCGCCGAGTGATGGACCTGATCTTTCATGACAGTGCTCCAGATCGACAACGAATGCTGTCGAGCATAACGCCTCGATTTGAGCTTTCCTTGCACAGACCGCCAGAAAGAAATGAATAATTGTTCACCCTGTGGTGTTCATCTTTCATCGACCCTGAGAATTGCCCATGAACAACTCAAACCGAACTGAAGCGAATTAACCTGTGGAGCATCGCCCATGAACACCCGTTTCGCTGTGTTAACCGTCCAGTTGCTGCTGGCAATCGCATTGTCCAGTTCGCTGGCGTTCGCCAATGGTGGTGGCGATGACGCTCCCGCAAGACCCAATTGCCCCAAAGGGCAGGTCTTCGACTCCCGGTCGCAAAAATGCCTCAAGCAAACCAGCAGCCTGGTACCGGACGCCGACCGTACCGATTACGCTTATCGGCTGGCCAAGGACGGTCGCTACGAAGAAGCCCTGGCCCTGCTCGACACCCTAAAACAGCCAAATACCGCCAAGGCCTTGAACTATCGCGGCTACGCTACACGTAAACTGGGGCGCACCGACGAAGGCATCGGTTATTACCTGCAATCGGTCAAACTTGATCCCCACTACGCGCAAGTTCGCGAATACCTCGGCGAAGCGTATGTGGTCAAAGGTCGACTGGATCTGGCGCAAGAGCAGTTGCAGCAGATCAAAACCATCTGCGGCAGCACCACCTGCGAGGAATACCAGGACCTGGCCGAATCCATCAACGATTCATCGAAAACCTGACACACCGAGCAGACGGAGGTCGCCATCGCCAGCGATCAGGCAATACGGGCAGAACTGGGCCAGCACCTGGCGCGTTTATGGCGCTACGGCTTGCTGTTGTCCCGGCAACGGCATGTCGCCGAAGACCTGGTGCAGGCCACCTGCGTGCGGGCGCTCGAGCGTGCCGGGCAGTTTGTCCCGGGCTCGCGCATGGACCGCTGGTTGCTGAGTATTCTGCACTCGATCTGGCTCAACGAAGTTCGCTCCCGAAGGGTGCGTCATGGACAGGGGCTGGTGGATGCCGACAACGCTTTGTCGTTCGACGGTGAATACGCGGCGCAAACCCATGTCCTCGCGGCTCAGGTGATCCGGCGCGTTGATGCCCTGCCCGAAACCCAACGCGAAACGGTGTTTCTCGCCTACGTCGAAGGTTTGTCCTATCGCGAAGTGGCCGACGTGCTGGACGTACCCATCGGCACTGTCATGAGTCGCCTGGCTGCGGCACGCGCAAAACTGGCCGAATACCCGCCATTGCACACCGTGCCGAACCCTTCCACAGGAGAACGTCGATGAACGATCACGCACGCCCGACGGTACCCTCGGATGAGCAACTGGTGGCCTACCTCGACAACCAGCTCGACAGCGAACAGCGCACCCGCATCGACGCGGCCATTGCCGAGGACCCGACGCTCAACCTGCGCCTGCAATGGCTGGCCCGCAGCAGCCTGCCGTTCAAGGAGGCCTACGACGAGTTGGGTCGACAGGCGCCCGTGGACCGCTTGCAATCGATGCTCGACACCTTGCCTTCACCTGAACGCCCAGCCATGAATCGGCGCTGGTTTCTCGCGGCGGCCGCCGGGTTGGTGTTGAGTGGTGTGGTGGCGGATCGGCTGTTCCTCGGTTGGCAGTTGAGCCAGCAAAAGGAAAACTGGCGCGGGCTGGTGGCCGAGTACATGTCGCTTTACGTGCCGCAAACCCTGGACCACCTGGCCACTGACGAAGCCGCTCAACAGGCGCAACTGCGGACCATCGATGCACGTCTTGGCCTTAATCTTGTGCCGGCGAAACTGGCCCTGCCACGGTCTGAGTTCAAGCGCGCGCAAATCCTCGAGTACGACGGCGTCGCCATTGCCCAAATCACCTACCTGGACCCGGCGCACGGCCCCATGGCGCTGTGCGTCACCCGCTCCAACAGCGGCAGCCGGCATTTCGCCCAAGAGCGCCGGTACGGGATGAACATTGTCTATTGGGCTGACATGGAACATGCCTGGATGTTGATCGGGCATAACCCGGTAGCGGATCTGGAGGACATGGCCAAGCTGTTGCGAAGCCGGCTGAGCGCGTGATCTGTTTTGACACTATGCTGGGGGCCTCATTTCCAAGGAGGAACCTACCCATGCCAATCTCTTCACGCACAGCCTTGCTCGTCATCGACGTACAGAACGACTTCATCCCCGGCGGCCAGTTGCCGGTACCCGAAGGTGATCTGATCGTCCCGCTGATCAACCGCCTCGGCGCCCGGTTCAACCAAGTCATCATCGCCCAGGACTGGCATCCGGCGGGACATGCATCCTTCGCCTCCAGCCACCCGGGGCGCACGCCTTACGACGTCATTCAACTGCCTTACGGCGAACAGACGCTCTGGCCGGGCCATTGCGTGCGAGCCACGCCCGGTGCCGAGTTGCACAAGGATCTGGATCTGCCCCACGCCCAATTGATCATCCGCAAGGGCTGCAACCCGGACATCGACAGTTACTCGGCGTTTCTGGAGGCGGACCGAACGACCACCACAGGCTTGGCCGGGTACTTGAAGGAACGCGGTATCGACACGGTTTATCTGGTTGGGCTGGCACTCGATTTCTGCGTGATGTTTTCCGCGCTGGATGCGCGGGCGACAGGGTTTAACGCGTTTGTGGTGTTGGATGCGTGTCGGGCGATTGATCTGGACGGCTCACTGGCCGCGGCGATCGAACGGATGCAGGTGGCTGGGGTTGGGTTGATTGCATCAACCGAAGTGCCAGGCTAACCCCCTGTAGCAGCTGTCGAGCTGTGGTGAGGGGATTTATCCCCGTTGGGCTGCGAAGCGGCCCCTGTTTTTCCAGCCACACCGCGTCCAATGGATTACGACGGCTTCGCCGCCGAACGGGGATAAATCCCCTCACCACAGCTCGGCAGCTGCTACACAGAATGCGTCAGACTGAGGTGGGCAACCACAAACGAAACCGTGCCCCACCCAGCGGCGACGCTTCGACGGTGAGCGTGCCGCCTTGAGCTTCCAACGCCCGACGACTGATGGCCAACCCCAGACCGAAGCCTCCCGTGGCCCGATCCCGACTGCGATCCAGTCGATAGAAAGGTTCAAATATCCGCTCACGCGCCTCATCCGGAATACCGATCCCGTCATCGTCCACCCAGATTTCAGCCCCCTTGGCACACACCTGCACACCAATCTGAATGCGTTTTTCGCAGTAGCGCATCGCATTGCGCAGCAGGTTCTGAATAGCGCGGGCAGTCAGCCTTGGGTCGAGGGCGAAGCGTTCAAGTTGTCCGTGCAGGAGCACATCGATAACGATGTCCGGGGATTCCAGTTCTTCGTCGACGCTGCCAAGAATGCTGTCGATAAATTCATCCAGCGACACCTCGACCCGCTCCGGCAGCCGCGCCGGGTTTTGCAGGCGGCTGTAGGACAGCAGTTCCAGCACCAGCTCATCGAGCTCTCGAATGTGCGCGACCAGACCTTGCAGACGCTCGCGACTGGCGGCGGGTAAATCGTCGGACAGTGCCAGCGCCAGGCCGAAATCCAGTCGTGTCAGCGGCGTGCGCAATTCGTGAGAGACGGCATTGAGCAGGTCCCGCTGCTGGTTGAGCAGGTTTTCTATATCGCCAGCCATGGTGTCGAAGACGTTGGCCAGGCTACCGATGTTGGAGCTTTTGGAAATCTGTGTGCGCTCGCTCAAGTGGCCCTTGCCGAAACGTTCAGCCGTACCTTTGAGGCGTTCCAGGTCGCGCCAGTGCGGGCGCAACCACAGCAACAGGCAGGCGAGCATGGTCGCGCCGATCAGCACGTTGATGCTCCAGTACAACAGGCTGACGTCCACCGGGTCCGGTGGCACGACCATCTCCACCACCGTCCGCTCGTTCAGCGGCGACACCGCCAGGGTGCGCCAGCCCCAGTCGCCAATGCGCACGACGTTCTCGCCACGCTGCAAACGCTTGCGCTCATCAAGGGTAAAATCGGCATCGTCGTTACCGGTGAGGACGATGTGCAGGGGCTGGAATTCCTTGTCCATCTCCGCGGCCAAGGCCGGCCACTGTTCCGGGGGCACGGCGTGAAACTGTTTGACGATGAGGGTTTGCAGCCCGCGCGAATAATCGAGGTTGTAAGTGACAAAGCGCTCCTGGAAGACCTTGATCACCACGTCAGGCACCAGATAGATCGCCGCGCTGTACGAAACGATGGTGACCAGGTACAGGCGAAACAGGATTCTGAACATCGACTCAGCATTCCCACTCGGAGCGGCTGAACAGGTACCCCTTGCCCCACACGGTCTTGATCTTGCGCGCCTCGCCGGCGTGGTCGTCGAACTTGCGTCGCAGCTTGGAGATCGCCACGTCCACCGAGCGGTCGGTGCCATTGAACTCGATGCCGCGCAGGCGTTGCAGAATCTGGTCGCGACTGAGCACTTCGCCGGCATGCCGAGCGAGTACCACCAGCAGGTTGTATTCACCGCTGGACAGTTCGACCAGTTGCTCGCGCCAGGTCACGGTGCGCTCGGACAGGTCGATGCACAGATTGCCCATCAGAATGCGGTCGTTGGCCGTCTGCGGTTCGGTGAGGCTGCTGCGCCGCAACAAAGTCCGCACCCGGGCCAGCAACACGCGCGGTTCGCAGGGTTTGGTGACGTAGTCGTCGGCGCCCATTTCCAGGCCCAGCACCTGATCGTGGCTGTCGTCACGGGCGGTGAGCATCAGGATCGGCAACGAGGCCGAATCGGCGCGCAGCAAGCGGCAGACTTGCAAGCCATCGAGCCCCGGCAGCATCAGGTCGAGAATCACCAGGTCCGGCGGATTGACCCGCGCACGTTCGCGCACATGGTCACCACGGCTGATCACGTTGACGCTATAGCCGTTGCGTTCCAGGTAACTGGCAATCAGTTCGGAGAGCGCGGTGTCGTCTTCGACCAGGAGGATGTTGGGCATGGGTGTTTCCAGAAAGTGCAGTGGCGACTGATACACCGCTATCGCGAGCAAGCTCGCTCCCACAGTGTCCGGTGGTGTTCACAAAGTCTGTGTCCACTCAGATCTCTGTGGGAGCGAGCTTGCTCGCGAAGGCGGCCTGACCGTCGCAAAAAGTTTCAAGCCGTGAAGGATATACGCCTGCGCCCGCCCGTGAGTAAAACCCTTACACAATTTCACACAGCGCCTACAAAGCTTCACCGCTACCCTCGTCGTCTCCCCGTAGGATGCTGGGGGTCATTATTGGGGTATTACATGTCAAAGAATCTGCTTGCCAGGCTCAGCCTGATTGCACTGGCGGTGACGCTGAGCGCTTGTGACAAGGCTTCGACGGCCGAAGAACAGGCGCCTCTGGCCACGGTTCGCATCGAAACCATCCAGGCCAGCCCCCTGTCGATCACCAGTGAACTGAGCGGGCGGATTGCCGCGCCACGCATTGCCGAAGTCCGCGCCCGGGTTGCTGGGGTGGTGTTGCAACGGGCGTTCCGTGAAGGCAGCGATGTGAAAAAAGGCGAAGTGTTGTTCCGTATCGACCCGGCGCCGTTCAAGGCTGACCTGGACAGTGCCGAAGCGGCACTGCGCAAGGCTGAAGCCAATGCGTTCCAGGCCCGCCTGCAAGAGCAGCGTTACGCGCAGTTGATCGAAGGCAACGCCGTCAGCGGTCAGGATTATGACAACGCCCGGGCCAGTGCCCGGCAAACGGCTGCCGACGTCGCCGCCAACAAAGCCGCCGTGGAACGGGCGAAACTCAATCTGGGTTACGCCACGGTCACGGCGCCGATTTCCGGGCGCATCGGCCGCGCACTGGTGACCGAAGGCGCACTGGTCGGGCAGAACGAAACCACACCGTTGGCATTGATTCAGCAACTGAACCCGATTCACGCCGACCTCACCCAATCGACCCGCGAACTCAACGACCTGCGCCGGGCATTCCGTTCCGGCCAGTTGCAGCAGGTCGGTCAGGACCAGGCCAAAGCCACGCTGATCCAGGACGACGGCAGCCTCTATCCATTGCCGGGCAAGTTGCTGTTCGCCGACATCACCGTCGACCCGGGCACCGGTCAGATCATTCTGCGCAGCGAATTCCCCAACCCGGACCTCGACTTGCTGCCGGGCAGCTTCGTGCGCGTGCGTCTGGAGCAAGCGGTCATTCAGCAAGGCATCAGCGTGCCGCAACGGGCCATCCAGCGTGACAGTGCCGGCATCGCCCAAGTGCTGGTGCTCGACGCCGAACAACGGGTCGGCCAGCAACCGGTTGAACTGGGCGCTGTGCAGAACGATCGCTGGATCGTCACCGCCGGGCTCAAGCCCGGTGACCGCATCGTCACTGAAGGCCTGCAGCACGCCCGCCCCGGCGACAAAGTGCAGATCGACGACACCCCTCTTCCACTTGCCCAGGCTTCTGGTCAGTAAGCAGGACGCTTCTTTATGCCGCAGTTCTTTATCGATCGTCCGGTGTTCGCCTGGGTGGTTGCCCTGTTCATCCTGTTGGCCGGCGCCCTGGCCATTCCACAGTTGCCGGTGGCGCAATACCCTAACGTCGCGCCGCCGAAAGTCGAAATCTACGCCGTGTACCCCGGCGCTTCGGCGCAGACCGTGGACGAAAGCGTGGTCAGCCTGATCGAGGAAGAACTCAACGGCGCGGACCATCTGCTGTATTTCGAATCCCAGAGCAGTCTCGGCAGCGCCACCATCACCGCGACGTTCCAGCCGGGCACTGACCCGGAAATGGCTCAGGTCGATGTGCAAAACCGCCTGAAAGTGGTTGAGTCGCGCCTGCCTCAAGCGGTGACGCAGCAGGGTTTGCAGGTGGAGAAAGTTTCCGCCGGTTTCCTGCTGTTGATCACCCTCACCTCCAGCGACGGCAAGCTCGACGACGTGGCGCTCAGCGATTACCTGGCGCGCAACGTGATGAACGAGATCAAGCGTCTGGACGGCGTCGGCAAGGCGCAGCTATACGGTGCCGAACGGGCGATGCGAATCTGGATCGACCCGCAGAAGCTGATCGGTTTTAACCTGACCCCGGCTGACGTCAATGCCGCCATCGTCGCGCAGAACGCGCAAGTGTCGGCCGGCAGCATCGGCGACTTGCCGACCCGTACCACCCAGGAAATCACCGCAACCATTTTGGTCAAAGGCCAGTTGTCGACACCGGAAGAGTTCGCCGACATCGTCCTGAAAGCCAATCCCGACGGCTCAACTGTGCGCATCAAAGACGTGGCGCGCGTCGAGATCGGCAGTCAGGAATACCAGTTCTCCACCCGCCTCAACGGCAAACCGTCGACCGCCGTCAGTGTGCAATTGGCCCCGGGCGCCAATGCCTTGAGCACTGCCACGCTGGTGCGGGCGAAGATGGACGAACTGGCGCGCTACTTCCCGGCGGGTGTGGAATACAAGATCCCGTATGACACCTCGCCCTTCGTCAAAGTCTCGATCACCAAAGTGGTTTACACCCTCGGCGAGGCGATGCTGCTGGTGTTCGCGGTGATGTTTCTGTTCCTGCAAAACATCCGCTACACGCTGATCCCAACCCTGGTGGTGCCGGTGGCGCTGATGGGCACCTTTGCGACCATGTTGGCGCTGGGCTTTTCGATCAACGTGCTGACCATGTTCGGCATGGTGCTGGCGATCGGCATCCTGGTGGATGACGCGATTGTGGTGGTGGAGAACGTCGAGCGCATCATGGCCACCGAAGGCCTGTCGCCCAAAGAGGCAACACGCAAGGCAATGAAGCAGATCACCGGCGCAATCATCGGCATCACGCTGGTGCTGGTGGCGGTGTTCATTCCGATGGCGTTCATGCAGGGTTCGGTCGGGGTGATTTACCGTCAGTTCTCCTTGTCGATGGCCACCTCGATTCTGTTCTCGGCGTTCCTCGCCCTGACCTTGACCCCGGCACTGTGCGCAACGTTGCTCAAGCCGATTGCCAAGGGCGAACATCACGAGAAGCGCGGGCTCTTTGGCTGGTTCAACCGACGTTTCGAGCAACTGACCGAGCGATATCAGGGCTGGGTCGCCTATGCGTTGAAGCGCTCTGGCCGTTACCTGCTGATCTACGGCGTGCTGCTGATCGGATTGGGCGTGTGCTTCAGTCGACTGCCCTCCTCGTTCCTGCCGGTGGAGGATCAGGGTTACACCATCACCGACATTCAACTGCCACCGGGCGCGAGCAAGAACCGCACGGTGCAGGTGGTTGAACAAATCGAAGCCCACAACGCCACTGAACCCGGCGTTGGCGACAGCACGGTCATTCTCGGTTTCAGCTTCTCCGGCAGCGGCCAGAACGCGGCGTTGGCGTTTACCACGCTCAAAGACTGGTCTGATCGGGGTAGCGACGACTCGGCAAGCTCCATTGCCGACCGCGCCAACATCGCGTTGAGCCAGATCAAGGACGCCGTAGCATTTGCAGTACTGCCGCCGCCCGTTGACGGTCTGGGCACCTCCAGCGGTTTCGAGTTCCGCTTGCAGGACCGCGGCGGCCTCGGCCATGCCACGCTGATGCAGGCGCGTAGTGAATTGCTCGCTGCCGCCGAGAAAAGTCCGATCCTGATGAACGTGCGCGAAAGCGCGCTAGCTGAAGCGCCGCAGGTGCAACTGGTCATCGACCGCAAACAGGCCAACGCGCTGGGTGTTTCCTTTGCCGACACTGGCAATGTGCTGTCCACCGCCGTCGGTTCGGCCTATATCAACGACTTCCCCAATCAGGGGCGGATGCAGCGTGTGGTGGTTCAGGCTGAAGGCGATCAGCGCAGTCAGGTCGCCGACCTGCTGAAGATTCACGTGCGCAACAACACCGGAAAAATGGTGCCGTTGTCGGCCTTCGTCCAGGCCAAATGGACTCAGGGCCCGGCGCAGTTGACTCGCTACAACGGCTACCCGGCGATCAGCATTTCCGGCGAACCGTCGCCCGGTCACAGCACTGGCGAAGCCATGGCCGAAATCGAACGGTTGGTGGCGCAAGGTCCAGCGGGATTGGGTCAGGAATGGACCGGGCTGTCGTTGCAGGAACGCTTGTCCGGCAGTCAGGCACCGATCCTGCTCGGGTTGTCGCTGCTGATCGTGTTCCTGTGTCTGGCCGCGTTGTATGAGAGCTGGTCGATTCCGACCTCGGTGCTGCTGGTGGTGCCGCTCGGCGTGCTCGGCGCGGTACTGGCCGTGACCTTGCGCGGAATGCCCAACGACGTGTTCTTCAAGGTCGGGATGATCACCATCATCGGCCTGTCGGCGAAGAACGCGATCCTGATCATCGAATTCGCCAAGAGCCTGTACGACGAAGGCCACGACTTGATCGACGCCACGCTGCAAGCCGCACGCCTGCGCCTGCGGCCGATTGTCATGACGTCCCTGGCGTTCATTCTTGGTGTTGTGCCGTTGGCAATTGCCACCGGTGCCAGTTCGGCGAGCCAGCAAGCCATCGGCACCGGGGTGATTGGCGGGATGATGACGGCGACGCTGGCGGTGGTGTTTGTACCGGTGTTTTTTGTGGTGGTGATGAAGTTTGTGCGCAGGCGCCATAAGAAAACCTGACCAACACCTAATTCCCTGTGGGAGCGGGCTTGCCCGCGATGAGGTCATAACAGTCAATATCTCTTTTGACCATTACACCGCTATCGCGGGCAAGCCCGCTCCCACAGGCTTCGTGTTGTTCTCTCGAGTGTGGTCACAACGAACTGCGCTGGGCTAAGGTGTTTGCAAAGCCCTGACGCATCGAGTTCACATGCCCTTCCTCGCCCGCACCCACCCTCGCCTGTCTGCCGCCACCACCCTCGGCATTGCCGTGGGCATACTGGCGCCAGCCGACTCGATCATCAGCAAAATCCTCTTCGGCTGGAATGCCGGGGTCTGGACTTACCTGGTCCTGATGCTTTGGCTCACCGCGCGCGCCAAAGCGCCAGATGTGAAACGCATTGCCGAGGTCGAAGACGAAAACGCCGGGCTGGTGCTGTTTGTTGTATGCGTCGCTGCAATTGCCAGCCTGGCGACCATCACCTTCGAACTGGCCGGCAGCAAGGACCTGGAAACCACCCGTAAGCTGTTGCACTACGGCTTTACTGCATTGACCGTGATCGGTTCATGGCTGCTGATCGGGGTGATTTTCAGCGTGCACTACGCCCGGCTGTTCTACACCTGGAGTGGCAAAGACCCGGCACTGCGTTTTGCTGAAGGTCTGACAACGCCCAATTACTGGGACTTCCTGTATTTCTCGTTCACCATCAGTGCGGCGGTCCAGACGTCCGATGTCGGCGTGGCGACTCGGGATCTGCGCAAGATTGTCCTGGCGCAGTCGCTGATCGGCTTTCTGTTCAACACGGCCATTCTCGGGTTCTCGATCAACATCGCGGCGGGACTGTTCAACTGATCCCTGCACAAACGTTCTAGTCATCGCCCTCGGCGCAGGCGTTAAATAAGTCGGCTATCCGTCTCACAGGTGCAGCATGACGACTCACAACTGGATCGACCTGGCCCAGGACGCCGATACCGGCATCGAGACCCTGCGTGCGCATTTCGAAGGCCATGCCTACGACCCGCACTGGCATGACAGCTTTCTGGTGGGCGTCACCGAACAAGGGGTTCAGCAGTTTCACTGTCGGCGGGCAAAGCACCAAAGCACGCCGGGCAAGGTGTTTCTGCTCGAGCCGGGTGACATCCACGACGGCGAAGCACCGACCGAAGACGGTTTCACCTACCGCATGCTGTACCTCGACCCGCAGTGGCTGAAACGTGAACTCAGTGCAGTCTTCGAAAATGCCCCCGACAACAGTCAATTGAGTTTCGCCAACACCCTGGCCAGCGACTCGCGACTCGCCCACGCCACCAGCCTGGCGTTTCAAACCCTGCATCACGGTGAGCTGAAAATCGTCCGCCAGACCGCCCTCGACGGTTTGCTCGAACGCCTGACCAGTCACCTGCACTGGCGCGCCCGCTATGGCGAGGATCCGCGCCTGCCGCTGGTGGCGCAGAAGGCACGGGAGTACCTGCACGCCAACGCTCAATACGACATCGGCCTCGACCAGCTGGCCGCCGCAACCGGCGTTGATCGCTTCCGCCTGACCCGCGCTTTCAAAGCCGCTTATGGCATCGCCCCGCACGCCTACCTCGTGCAATTGCGCCTGGCGACCGCCCGGCGAATGCTGGCCCGTGGCGAGCAACCAGCGACGGTGGCGATGGAACTGGGGTTTGCCGATCAGAGTCACCTGGGCCGCTGGTTTGTCCGAGCATATGGTTTGACGCCAGCGCTGTATCGCAAGCGCTGCTCAAATCTTCCAGACGCATGACCCGGACTTTGTGAGGATCGGCTCCTGAGTTAATCCACGGAGCCCGCTGCCATGTTGTCCACCTTCCCGACCTTGCTACCCTTTATGTTGTTTGCTTTCGTCGCCTCCATCACGCCGGGGCCGACCAATATTCTGGTGCTGAGCAACAGCGCCCGGTATGGCTTCAAGGCAACTTTGCCTATCATCTTTGGTGCCTGCGCCAGCGCTGCTGTCGTCGTCCTGCTGGTGGGGTATGGTTTGGGCGAATCCCTGAAGCAGAGTCCGTTGCTACAACACGCCATGCAGTGGTCAGGTGTTACCTGGTTGAGCTACCTGGCCTGGCAGATTTTCCATTCGACACCCGAAACCCTCGATCCGCACTTATCCGAAAATCATCGGCGTCCAGACCTTTTGACTGGCGCAGGCCTGCAATGGGTAAACCCGAAAACCTGGATGATGGCCATGGCGGTCGTCAGCGTGTTTTCCGACAACGGTGCCGATCGCCTGGATCACATCGTTTATTTGAGTTTTGCGTTTTTCGTTATAGCCCTGCCTTGTATGACTGCTTGGGCAGTTCTTGGGTCAAGCGTCAATCAATGGCTTCGTTCAACCAAAGCCCTGCGAAACTTTAATCGGTCCATGGGTATATTGCTGGCAGGTTCGACGTGGCTAAGTGTATGGATCGGACAGTAAAAATTTGTCCCACGCCAACGGAGAAAAAATCACATTTAGAAGACCTTGTAAACTGTCAGGTTTGACAGTTTACAAGTTAGCTTTTAAGCGCTCTGATATGTCATCCCGGACGTTTTATTGCCAGGATATTTCGAGTCATAATCGCGGAGACAACTTTAATGAACAGGATCAATAACATCACCCGATCCGGTAGCTGCAGTGGAACAATTGGCGAGGGAATCACGTTCAATGCGCACTTGGTAGAGTTGAAATCAGAGACTTTCCCACCACCGCACGGCGAGTCTCATGTCATGTTCGCCAGGCAACGTGCGCCCAGTCCGGATTTCACCACAAAAGAAGTGTACGTGTCAGTCAGGAAAGACTTGGCAGATGGCCCTTATACTGTCAGCCCGGACTCCAGTGAGGTGCGGGTAACCTTTGTGGACAATAGCGTATCGCCAGAACCCGTCATCTACATGCAGCTCAGCGGAACGATTGACATCAAGTTCGATAAAACCACAGGTGTTTTCTCTGGAGAACTCAAAGACGTCCTTCTGGAAAACCATGATGGTGACGACGATAAAACGCTAACCCTCAATCTCCAATTCAATGCAAAAAGCGATACCTCCAGCACTCGTAAAAACAAAAGCATCAGACAGGCCGCCTGACAAAGTCATGAAAGAAACGTTCAATAAAAAAGGAAGCCTAAGCTTCCTTTTTTATTGAGTCGCCGCCATTTATTTGCTTAAAAACCGTAACGAACACCCATATTCAAGCCGATTGGCCGCTCTATGTTTTTCCCTTTGCTGTAGTCCGCATCAATGTGAACTTGCAGGCGATCCGTCATGGCGACAGCGAAACCTGCAGCAATCTCACCTCGAGACCCTGAGAGATCATTGTTGAACACATTGTCGTTAACCTTGACCTCATTATTTTTGGCGAACTCGTGACCCAGCGCGACCCGTACATAGGGCTGAACTTGCAGATCGCCTTCCAGGGCAAAAGTGCGTCCAGCTGTCATGCCGGCTTCACCCACCAATGACCGTGTGCGGTCTCCATCCGCTTGCATATCGTTGTCCAGAGTGAAACTCCTGCCCTGAATGACCACACCGGACCACTTTGTGTAGGGTTCGATGAAATAGCCATCAGCCAGTTTGATATTGCGCCCAAGCTCGATGGAACCACCCAGTCCGGTATTATCGTAATCACCTTTGGCCCTGTGTCCATCGCTCAAGCCAACCTTGGCCTCGTTGCGAAAGCGGTTCAATTTAAGAACTCCGTCCAGGTAGTAACCACTACCGGCATCAATCCAGGTGAGGTAAGTCCCTAGATAGTTGCTGGTGACGGTACCGGAAGTGCCGCCATCTAGGTTCAGGTCGGACTTGCTATGCCCCGCCATCACACCTATCAGCCATTGTCCGTCGCCGAATGGCAGCGGCGCATCGGCCCCCAACGTAAAACCTCGTTGGGTTTGTTGATATCCGACACCTGAACCATCGGCCACGTTGTATTTGTTGCCATAGGTGCGGCCCCAGGCGCCGCCCTCACCCCCATTGAAACGCAACTCCCCCATGCGCGAACGCAGAGACGTAGCTTCTGCGGACCACACTGTCGATGCCGTGTTGAATAAAGCCAGCACTGAACGCGCGCCGGGGCTGACTGTCCTTGTCGCGGGATCGAGAATCCAGTCGTTGCCGCTTTTCGCCAAGCTATAAGAAAAGGCCCCGAGGTCTACCTCCCTAGCCATAAAGAATTGCGCATCGCCGCCACCTGTTTGCACCACCCGAACTGGTTGACCGGCGGCGGGGTCCACACCAGAACTACTGATAATCAGTTCATGACGACCGCTCGCCGTCCCCGTCACATTCAGCAAATCAGTCTGCCCCGTAGAGAAGTCAGTTCCCAACTCGAAGCGACCATTGCCCGCGAGCTGCCCCACATTCAATTGATAAAAAGCATTGTCGGCGCCGAAGCGTACGGTGCCACCGTTCAACGTCAGATTGTCTATCTGGCCATCGCCCACCAGTACCCATCGAGACGAATCATTGATGGTTGCGCGGGAGACATTTTCCAGGTTGCCTGTCAGAACCGAACTGTTCTGTAAAACCAGGTCAGTAGTGCTGCCTGCTTCATTGACGATATTGCCGCTCAACGTACTGTTATTGACAGTAAACGAGGCAGTAGCACCTCCTCGTACATCCAGCAAGGTATTGTTGCCTGCCACCAGCCGGGAGTTGTTCAGCGTGATCGTCGCAGTCGAAGACCCCGCACTGGCGAAATCAACCTGAATGGCCGAACCGGTGACGCCCTCGACAGTTGTATTGTTGAGGTTCAGCGTCGCGGGCTGAATAGAATTCGCGTCAAGCCCGATCGTCACACCGTTTTGCCCCCCTATGATCGTGCTGTCAGTGGCCGTGGCCTGACCGCTGGCCAACCTCAATCCGTAACTGCTGGCACCTGTTCCCTGAATCGTCGAATCAGTGACATCCAAGCGACTGAATGCACTCACCAGGGCTCCGCCCGTCACACCGGTTATGTTGCTTTTGCCGCTAACGGTGGCGGTAGACCCCGTCAAAGTATTCGCGTTGCGTACAACCTGAAGCCCGACACGATTGCCAGTGATCGTGCTGTTGACGATATTGGCCTGACTATTGACGAGTACCACCGCAGCCAGACCGCCAACGCCCGAGACGTTTGCTCCGCTCAGGTTAACTTGAGCGCCGTTGCGGGCTGCGATCTGTTGAGTGATACCTGCATTGACGTTGAGTGTCGAACTGTCAGTGTTTATGAACAGCGTCTGAGCGCCATTGACGTTCAATGTGGCATTTGAGTTAAGTGACCATTGCTCGGGAACGCCCCCGGTAATAGTTGTGGTCCCTCCAACAAGGTTTCCTGCCATGGTCAATGATGAGAATGGCAACAGCATGGAAGTAAATATCAAACTCCACCTGATAGGAAAAGGAGGCTCCGTAATTAAATTTCGTTGCATAGTAGACACCTGTCATCTAAAAAACCGGGCCACTGCCACTTGCGTAGGAGGCCATGAAAATGAGTGTCGTTAGGCTAGCGTGAAGCTACGCGCATCTCTGTAGGACTTATCTGTTTTTCAGCATCGAAAAATCCGCCATCGGATTTTTCTGACAGATCTCGAAGCAACTTAAAACAATGCGACTAAGATCATCTAGCCGCATTGTCCGTGGCGAACGTCATGGAACAGGATTTACTTCTTCGCAGTACTGCCCCTCGCTATTAGTAAACAGCATGAAATGTCTAGCCTCCGCTGAAGCAGGAGTGGGCGTAGTGCCACTTCGGGTAATGGTGTATGTGAGTACACCATTTGTCCGATTCGCCGGTTTGAAATGAGTGCCATATATACCGATATCGACTGCAGCCCCCGCCTCCGGATACGGGTCAGGTACCAGCAAATCTGCAGTGGTTTCCGTACCAGGAACAAGAACCGGTGGAGTGGCATCGGTATATGCAGCAAAACTTAACGTGATCGTCTCACCCGCTACCGTGTAAGCACTTTTCGGGATGGTAACTCTCAGATTGCGTCGTGTGGTGCCATCACCAGGAGGGACGAAGTTCAATGTTGAACAACCGATTCTACGCAGCGGGCCTGCAAGATTCTGCACCTCGGGTGCGAGAGTCTGAATAGGAAAAGCGTCTACAGGAATATCTTTGGGTACACACTGAGTCGGGTTTGGATTCAATGCGGTATGAAGTACCCAATGTAAAGGTTTGTCTCCGGGACCTTGAGCAAAGATTGTATCCCAAGGAAGCTGTTGCGTAAGTGTAGTATTTTCCTGACCCGGGGCTAAGGGGATGCGCGTACCCACTTGCACGTTATTATAATAAATCGCAACCAACCATCCTTCTTCAGTAGGCGGAGCAGCAAACAATTTAATTGAAATCGTTGCTTCCTTACCGAAATCCCCTTCTTCTACCTTATCCGTACTGCCCCCTGGAAACGTCAGTACAGGTTGGTCCAAAGCAGGGTTCACGGGATCCGGCTCACTCGGATTAATGGGTCCGATATAGTGAATATTGACGAGTGTCTTGTCATTATTTCCACCAAGACGACGGTTACCTCGAAACATGGCATAACTGAACTCGGTTTCTTCATCGCCATCTGTATTGCCATATACAGACTTGATGGTGGAATACGGAACATCCCAAACCAGTTTTCCATCAACGGCAGTACTCACAAGCTTTTCACCCAGCTCCTCTGTGCCCCAGTAACCCATGAGAGTGTCCGTTGCAGCATACGGGGCGGGCACCGTCGCCTCAAGTTTGACCCCCAGATGGCAGTCAGCCAAATCAATCAAATCGTCGTTGGCCAATGGCACCACGGGTGGTTCAAACACAGTAGGGTCGGCAATGCGCTTCACTTCACGCGAAGCTGGACTCGATACTTTGCTCAAGTGACCTACAAGATCCCTCACTCTATAGATGACTGTATTAACACCTTCTTCAGCATTGACAAATACATCGATGGGGATTGTGAATTCGCGCGTGGAGGGTAAATCAATTTCAAGCACCGGTTGGTCACGCACAGGATCCGGGGCTCTGCCCACCCAGGCCAGCAACACGTCGGTGGCGTGATAGTTCCCATAGGCTGCGGCAGTCAACGTGATTCCGTTCGTGTTGTTACCTATGTAGGCTTCATCGATAACAGCGGTCGGCGGCAAATCGACTGGAAAGGTAGCCGCTTTCGGAGACAGGTTCGAAGGTGGTTGCTTCACTCTATAGGGTGCTGTTCGGTCAATAACGTATGTAACGATGTCCGAATGTCCATCATTCACCGCGCCATACCAGTAAACGTATTGAATTTCATATTCAGTAGGGGATTCAGGTGTGTTTTTCTCGACCATCCACGGGGTCATTGGAATTGTCTTGGGCAAAGGCCATGTCCTGCCAGCAATAGGCCCTAAATCTTGCGGGGCCTCTAATTCCTCCCAGTTGAGCGTACCTTTCTCACGGATTCTAAACTCAATCATATCATCCGGATCCTCAGGCTCCGTGGGTCGCGGAATGGTGTAATTGAGCGGCGCGGACAGCGCCGCCAGCGGGATGCGCAAGTCACCTCCGGGAAGTGTTTGAGCTGTAATTGTGACGCCGACGGGGTTTGCGAATACGCCTCCCGCACCGTAACTTTTCTGAAGCACAGCGCTTCGGGACAATATGGCTTTATCAACTCTGCTGTTCATCTTTAAAATCTCCTGCCATCACATTTAAGTAGAACTTACCGGGATCAAAGAATACGATTTACAACGTCCTGCGCAGCGCACATCACTCAACATTGTTCAAGGCCCACATGGGAGTTCTTGACCACTGATGATTCTGTCGATTTTGACCAATGCTGTTTTTGACTGACCTACAAGCCTGGCTCCACGATAGATTCGATAAACAACGGTAGCGGAAGAGCTTACCATCGGCTCTATATGTATGTCGTAGGGTTCAACGACGAGTGGATATCCTTCCCGAATATCTTTATCGCTCAAGCTTTGACGCACGTTAATCCAACGTGCGTCAACGATTTCATCGCCACTGCCATTCCATGTGGAATACCCTCTCCATGTAACTTCGCATTTATCGCCAACTTTAAACAAGGTTAGCGGTGGAACAACAAAATGTATGCCAAACCATATTGGTGGATCGGTGATGCAATTATAATAACCCCAATCAGTTAAATATAAAAAACCAACCTCTTTAAGATCAATCGGCACTGGAGTGTGATCTATTGTCAGTTTTCGGCGAAATGAAAAGGATGGATTATCGGCCGAATTAAGCAATTCATACCACAATTCCACGACACCATTATTTAGCAAGTGCTCTGGACCAATATGAATGATAAATTCTGGCTTCATGTCCGTCGGTGTATAAGTATTTTCTATCTTTACAGATGGTTGTCCGGGTTGCTCAAAGCGAACCGTCAAAATGTCCCTTTCCCCCGGCTCCGTCGCCGGGTCGGGCCATAAAGGTACGATCACATCAATACCTTTGGGCAGCAATGGAAGTGGGATATAGCCCTCCGGATCAACATCGGGATCAGCTACACCTTTAACTTTCGGCGCATCGAATGTCAGTGGTTTATTAGGCGCCATATCGAAGGTCCTTTGATGGTCACGAAATTATCCTTTGGTACTGAAAGAAATTAAGCGCCGAGTTCAGTGGTGTGGCTACTGTCATATCTGACAGGTAAAGCTACCGTTTGTCGGTTTTATCCGACGCATTGGGATGTCACTGGCTTGACGTTTTCAGGTTAATGGTGTCTTCTGAAACCGGTTTCAAAGCCAGCCTGCACAAACACCAATAACAAGGTTAAAAACCGTGAACGACTTCTCCGCCGCCCAGCGCAGCCGCGTCACCATGCTCGACGTCGCCGAACACGCCAAGGTCTCCAAGGCCAGCGTCTCGCGCTTCATCGGCGATGACCGCGCCCTGCTCTCCGATGCCATTGCCCTGCGTATCGAGCAGGCGATTGCCGAACTCGGCTATCGCCCGAACCAGATGGCCCGCGGCCTGAAACGCGGGCGCACTCGCCTGATTGGCATGCTGGTGGCCGATATCCGTAACCCTTATTCGATTGCCGTGATGCACGGGGTGGAAACCGCCTGCCGTCAGCACGGTTACAGCCTGGTGGTGTGCAACACCGACCGCGATGACGAGCAGGAACGCCAGCACCTGGCCCTGCTGCGTTCCTACAACATCGAAGGCTTGATCGTGAACACCCTCGGTCATCACCGCGATGAGTTACGAGAACTGCATCGGGAGATGCCGCTGGTGTTGGTGGATCGCAAGGTCGAGCAGCTCGAGAGCGATCTGGTCGGGCTGGACAATCCTGCCGCCGTTGAAATGGCCCTCACCCATTTGCAAGAACGCGGCTATCGCGATGTGCTTTTGGTGACCGAGCCGTTTGACGGCACCAGTTCGCGGATCGAGCGGGTCAGCAGCTTCAAGGCGCAGATCGAACAACGCCCGACCCTGCGCGGCACCCTCGTCGAAACCGGCAGCGAACTGACCGCCAAACTGAAAACCTTCCTCGAAACGCCCGGCCCCGGCCCGAAAGCGCTGTTCTGCGCCAACGGCATCGCCGCGTTGGCCAGCACCCATTCGTTGCGTGAACTGAAGTGCAATCTGTTCGAGGACGTCGGCCTGATCGCCCTCGATGATCTGGATTGGTACCCACTGGTGGGCAGCGGGATCACCGCCCTCGCCCAGCCGACGGCCGAAATTGGCGCCAGTGCGTTCGAGTGTTTGCTCAAGCGTTTGCGCGGTGATGTCGGGCCAGTGCGGACCCTGGATTTTTCGGCGCGGTTGATTGTGCGTGGGTCGACGAAAATCGCTACTTAAGTCAGCAGCCCTATTTTTTTGAACAAAAATGAAACCGGTTTCAGAGGTATACAACAATGAATAAACCACCCGTTTCCATCAGCCTGTCGAGTTACGGCGCCGACCTTGTTCGCCAACGTGGCCAAGGATCGTTTATCGACGTGTTGGCCGCCTCCGGCGCCACGCGCATCGAATGGCGCGAAGAACTGCTGACCGTCGAAGACCCCGCGCAACTGGCTGACGCCACGCAGGCCCAAGGCCTCGAAAGCGTGTATTCCTCACCGATGGAATTGTGGCTGGCCGGCCAGTCAAAACCCAATCCCGAACTGATCTCTGCGTTACAGCGGGCCCAGGCATTCGGTGCCAAATGGCTGAAAGTGTCCCTGGGCTATTTCACCGACAACAGCGACCTCCAGACCTTGTCCCGCATACTGGGCAAAAGTGCGGTGCAGTTGCTGGTGGAAAACGATCAAACCTTGCACGGTGGCCGCATCGAACCGTTCCAACGTTTTTTCGCTGAAGTCGAGCAACACAACCTGCCGGTCAAAATGACCTTCGACATCGGCAACTGGCATTGGCAAGACCAGTCCGCCGCCAGCGCCGCGCGGTTGCTCGGTCGCCACGTCGGCTACGTGCACTGCAAAGCCGTGACACGCCGGGCCGACGGCAAACTGGTCGCCATACCGCCGACCGCCAGCGACCTGCATCTGTGGGAACAACTGCTGCGGCACATGGCCCAAGGCGTTATGCGAGCGGCGGAGTATCCGCTGCAAGGCGACGACCTGGTGCAGTTGACCACCGAGCATGTCGCCACCCTCGCCCGCCTCGGTCAAACCCGTCTGGAGAGCGCTCATGTCTGAGATCGATATTCTGTCGTTCGGCGAAACCATGGCGATGTTTGTCGCCGAGCAGAACGGTGATTTGGCCGACGTTGGCCACTTCCACAAGCGCATTGCCGGGGCCGACAGCAATGTCGCCATTGGCTTGTCGCGGTTGGGTTTTAACGTGGCCTGGTTGAGCCGGGTGGGCGCCGATTCGCTGGGCCGGTTCGTGATCGATACGCTGGAGAAAGAAGGTCTGGATTGCAGCAACGTTGCCATCGACACCGCGCACCCCACCGGTTTTCAACTCAAGTCGCGCACCGACGATGGCGGCGATCCGGTGGTCGAGTATTTCCGCCGTGGGTCGGCGGCGAGTCATCTGTCGCGGCAGTCGATCGCGCCTGAGTTACTCAACGCTCGACACTTGCACGCCACCGGCATTCCGCCGGCGCTGTCCGAAACGGCCCGGGAAATGTCTTTCGAGTTGATGACCCGCATGCGCGATGCCGGGCGCAGCGTGTCCTTCGACCCGAACCTGCGTCCGAGCCTGTGGGCCAGCGAGCAACAGATGATTACCGAGATCAACCGCCTCGCCGCCCTCGCCCATTGGGTGCTGCCGGGCTTGAGTGAAGGCCGCTTGCTGACCGGTTTCGAAGACCCGGCCGACATCGCGGCGTTTTACCTCGACCTGGGCGCCGAAGCCGTGGCGATCAAGCTTGGCCCGCACGGTGCGTATTACCGCACCCATCTGGATCAGGGGTTTGTAGCAGGCGTGCCGGTGGCAACCGTGGTCGACACCGTCGGTGCCGGCGATGGATTTGCCGTCGGCATGATCAGCGCCCTGCTGGGAAACCACAGCTTTGCCGACGCCGTGAAGCGTGCCAACTGGATTGGCAGCCGCGCGGTGCAGAGCCGTGGGGATATGGAAGGGTTGCCCACTCGACTTGAGATGTCTGTTGAGTTTGAGGCCGCCATTCGCGAGCAAGCCCGCTCCCACATTCAATCGGGTTTGCCCTCCCATTCTGTGTACGACACCGATTCAAATGTGGGAGCGGGCTTGCTCGCGAATAGGCCCGCATAGTCACTGAAAATCTTTAAACCGTTACCTGCTGCGACAAAAACAACAAGCTCAGGAGCACCACTATGAAAACCGCAACACTCGCCGCCCGCCGCTGGTGGTACATCATGCCGATCGTGTTCATCACCTACAGCCTGGCGTACCTGGACCGCGCCAACTACGGGTTCGCTGCCGCCTCCGGGATGGCCGCCGACCTGATGATCACTCCGGGCCTGTCGTCGATGCTCGGCGCGCTGTTCTTCCTTGGCTACTTCTTCTTCCAGGTGCCGGGCGCGATCTACGCCCAGAAGCACAGCGTCAAGAAGCTGATTTTCGTCAGCCTGATTCTCTGGGGTGGCCTGGCCACGTTGACCGGGATTGTCTCCAACGCCTACTGGCTGGTCGTGATTCGCTTCATGCTCGGCGTGGTCGAAGCCGCGGTGATGCCGGCGATGCTGGTGTATCTGTGCCACTGGTTCACCCGTGCCGAACGCTCGCGCGCCAACACCTTCCTGATCCTCGGCAACCCGGTGACCATGCTCTGGATGTCGGTGGTGTCGGGCTATCTGGTGCAGCATTTCAGCTGGCGCTGGATGTTCATCATAGAAGGTTTGCCGGCGGTGCTTTGGGCGTTTATCTGGTGGCGTCTGGCCGATGACCGTCCCGCACAAGCCAAGTGGCTGACCGATCAAGAGAAGCAGGATCTGCAAAGCGCCCTGGCTGCCGAACAGGTCGGCATCAAAGCGGTGAAGAACTACGCCGAAGCCTTTCGCTCGCCGAAGGTGATCATCCTGGCCCTGCAGTTTTTCTGCTGGAGCATTGGTGTCTACGGTTTTGTGCTGTGGCTGCCGTCGATCCTCAAGGCCGGCGCGCAGATGGACATGATTGAAGCCGGCTGGCTTTCCTCGCTGCCGTATCTGGCGGCAGTGATCGGCATGTTGCTGGTGTCCTGGGGCTCGGACAAATTGCAGAAGCGCAAACGCTTTGTCTGGCCGCCACTGCTGATCGCCTCGATTGCGTTCTACGGATCCTACGCTTTGGGCGCTGAACACTTCTGGTGGTCCTACACCTTGCTGGTGATTGCGGGTGCCTGCATGTACGCGCCGTATGGACCGTTTTTCGCCATCGTCCCGGAAATCCTGCCGGCCAACGTCGCGGGTGGCGCCATGGCGCTGATCAACAGCATGGGCGCGCTCGGTTCGTTTGGCGGTTCGTATCTGGTGGGCTACTTGAACAGCTCCACCGGCTCGCCGGGTGCTTCTTATCTGTTGATGAGCGGCGCGTTGATGCTCTCGGTGGTGCTGACGATTTTCCTCAAGCCCGGCGCCAGTGACCGGGTCGTGGCCAAGGCCGTTGTGCAACGGTCGACGGCTGCTCATTCCTGAATTGAAGTTGAGATGACGATGATGAAAAAGCAGGTTGTGCTGTACAAGAAACTCTCGCCGCTGCTGATGGCTCGCCTGCACGAGCAGACCGAGGTGACGCTGATCGACAACCTCAATGCCGACGGCCTGGCAACGCTGCGCGAGGCCCTGCCCCGCGCCCACGGGTTACTCGGTGCGAGTCTGAAACTGGATGCCGGATTATTGGATCTGGCTCCTGACCTGGAAGCCATTGCCAGCGTGTCCGTGGGGGTCGACAACTACGACATCGACTACCTGACCGAACGACGGATCCTGCTCAGCAACACCCCGGACGTGCTCACCGAAACCACCGCCGACACCGGTTTCGCGCTGATCCTGGCGACCGCCCGGCGCGTGGTGGAACTGGCGAACATGGTTCGCGCCGGTCAGTGGAAGCGCAATGTCGGTCCCGCGCAGTTTGGCACCGATGTGCACGGTAAAACCCTGGGCATCATTGGCATGGGGCGGATCGGTGAGGCACTAGCCCAGCGTGGTCATTTCGGTTTTGGCATGCCGGTTATCTATCACAGCCACTCGCCAAAACCGGCGGTCGAGCAGCGATTCAACGCGCAATACCGAAGCTTGCCGGAGCTGTTGCAGCAGGCTGATTTCGTTTGCCTGACATTGCCGCTGACCGCTGAAACCGAAGGGCTGATCGGGGTCGAGCAGTTTGCCCTGATGCGCCCCGAAACCATCTTCATCAACATTTCACGGGGCAAGGTGGTGGACGAGGCGGCGCTGATCCAGGCCTTGCGTGACGGGCAGATTCGCGCTGCGGGGCTGGATGTATTCGAACGCGAACCGCTGAACACCGACTCGCCGCTGTTGCAACTGAACAACGTGGTGGCGACGCCGCACATTGGCTCGGCGACGCACGAAACGCGGGAGGCGATGGCCACCTGTGCGGTGGACAATCTGCTGGCGGCGCTGGCGGGTGAGCGGCCGAAAAATCTGGTGAACACTGGGGCGTGGAAAGACTGAGGAATTCGGTGCCTGTCAGTCAGTCATCGCGGGCAAGCCCGCTCCACACATGGGATCTTTGGCGTTCACAAAACCCTGTGGGAGCGGGCTTGCCCGCGATGAGGCCATCAAAGCCAGTACAAATCTTCAGGCCCGGCGCGCCTCCAGAAGGTTCGCCGCACACAACGCTATCCGCTGGCACGCATCCGCCAGCTTCAGTTGATCCACCACCAACCCCAATCGGATATGCCCCGCCGCGCTCGGTCCGAACGCTTCACCCGCCAGCACCGACACGCCATAACCTTCCAGCAGCCGCTCGGCAAAACTCTGGGCACACAACCCGGTCTGGCGTACATCGATCATCACGAACATCCCGCCATCAGGTCGAATCGGCCGGATGCCCGGGCAATCCCTCAGGCTCGCGCACACCAGGTCGCGACGCTGGCGATACTCCTCGCGCATCAACGCCACTTCCGGCAGGTCCTCATCCAGTGCCAATTGCGCGGCGTTCTGAATGAAATCCGGAATGCCAAACAGCATGCATAACGACAGGTGCACCAAGTGTTCGGCCAAGGGTTTGGGCCCGATCACCCAGCCCACCCGCCAACCGCTCATGGCGTGGGATTTGGACAGGCTATTGATGGTCGCCGTGCGCTCGGCCATGCCCGGCAGGCTCGCCGGACTGATGTGCTCGCCTTCGTACAAAAGATCGCTGTAGACCTCGTCGCTGATCAGCCACAAGTCGTGACGAATGCATAGCGATGCCAGTTCCTGCCAGACCATCAGCGGCAAACTGGCACCGGAAGGATTGTTCGGACTGTTGAGCAAAATGGCGCGGGTTTTAGGCGTGATCAGTGCCGCGACATCCGCCGGATCGACCCGAAAGCCGTTCTCGGGACGCACCGCCACCGGCACCACTTTGGCTGCGCAGGCACCGAACACGCCTTCATAGGTCACGTACATCGGCTCGGCGACGATCACTTCATCGCCCGGGTCGAGCAGGCATTGCGCAACTGAATACACCGCGCATTGCGCGCCCGGCAGCACGATCACATGATCGGCATCCACCGCTTGACCACTGCGACGTCGATGACGGTTGGCAATGCTGTCGCGCAACCCCCGACTGCCACGAACTGACGGGTAGTGAGTGTCACCGGCCAACAAGCTATCGATGCACGCCTGAACGATGGGCTGCGGCGTATCGAAGTCGGGATCGCCGATCGACAGCAGTAGCACATCAACGCCCTGCTCGATTAATTCCAGTGCTCGGTCATGAATCTGCCAGGCCGCTGCGCCGTCACCGGCAATTCGTTTGGTCAAGGCTGAATAGCGCATGTAATTCTCCAGTCGCGCGGGTTCCAAGCCTCAACCCTATCTCAAATCACGAAACGCGCCACCATGGCATTTAAATCCACGGCCAGGCGCGACAGTTCGTGAGTGGCGGCGCTGGTTTGATTGGCACCGGCGGCGGACTGGGTGGCCAGGTCGCGGATGTTCACCAGGTTGCGGTCCACTTCGCGGGACACCTGGGCCTGTTCTTCGGACGCGCTGGCGATCACCAGGTTGCGTTCGTTGATCAATTGGATCGACTGAGTGATCTGCTCCAGCGCAACACCGGCGGCGCGGGCCATTTCCAATGTGCTCTGGGTGCGCTGATTGCTTTGCTGCATCGACGCGACCGCGTGGCCGGTGCCGTTCTGGATGCCGGCGACCATTTTTTCGATTTCCTGGGTCGATTGCGCGGTGCGATGGGCCAGCGCCCGGACCTCATCCGCCACCACCGCGAAACCGCGCCCGGCTTCACCGGCACGGGCGGCTTCGATTGCAGCGTTGAGGGCCAGCAGATTGGTCTGCTCGGCGATGGCGCGGATGACGTCCAGCACTTTGCCGATGTCGCGCCCCTGAGTGGCCAGGCCTTCGATCATCACCGAGGTGTTTTGCACATCGTGGGTCATGGTCTGGATCGCGCCGACGGTTTCCACCACACGGTCGCGACCTTCGCGGGCGGCCTGGGTCGACTGGTTCGAGGCTTCGGACGTCGACACCGCGTTGCGCGCGACTTCTTCCACGGCGGCGGTCATTTCGTTGACCGCGGTGGCGGCCTGTTCGATTTCGTTGGTCTGCTGTTGCAGGCCGCGGGACGCTTCTTGGGTGACCGTGCTGAGTTCTTCAGCGGCGGCACCCAGCTGGGTGGCGGAACCGGCGATCTGCTCGATGGTTTTGCGCAGGCTGGCCTGCATCGTGGACAAGGCACCGAGCAAACGGGCCGGTTCGTCCTTGCCATCGACCTCGATGACGTGGGTCAGGTTGCCGCCCGCAATGGTTTGCGCCGCCAGCAGCGCACGGTTCAGCGGTGTGACGATGCTGCGGGTCAGCAGCCAGGCCAGCAGCACGGTCATCAGCGCCGCGATGACCGCCACGGCGATGATGCCGGTAATCGCGCTGCGGTACAGCTCGCCCGCTGCGGCCGATGCGGCTTTCGCATCGGAATTATTCAGCGCCACCAGTTTGTTCAGCTGCTCGCCCATCTGGTCCGTACCGTCCTTGATCCGGGTGTTGATCAGCGTGCGCATCTCATCGAGCTTGTTCTGCCGCGACAGCTCCAGCATCTGGGTCTGGGCTTGCATGTAACTGTCCAGCGTTGCCGTGAACGTCTTGTACAGCGCCGCTTCTTCCGGGGTGGCCGACAACGCGGCATAACTCGATTGTGCACTGCGAACCTTGTCGACCAGTACGCCGATACGCGTCTGGGCTTCCTGCAACGCGTTCGGATCACGGTTGACCAACACCCGGAAAGAAAGAATGCGCAGACGCAGGACGTTTTCCGTCAGGTTGCCGAGAAACCCGACGCTGGGCAGCTGCTTGGTTTCCATGTCGATGGAGGCCTGGTGGATGCTCGTCATGCGGTTCACGGCAAACACACCCAGCACGATGACGAGCAAGGCAATGAAGGCAAAACCCAGGAAAGCTCGAGGCGCGATATTCAGATTACGCAGTGACATAGGATGACTCTCGGGTGATGGGGCTACGAGCATCCTTGCGTGATCGCTGAATCGCGGGCGGTGGCGCACGCGCGTTCAGTTTGGCGCCACTGTTGGAATAGGTTTTGTGTGCGCCTGATAGCTGTATCGGCTGGGGATGAGGATTTTTGCGGGGCGTTGAGAAATATATTTCAAGTTTGGAACCGCCCCTCACCCTAACCCTCTCCCCAGGGGGTAGAGGGGACTGACCGAGGTGTTCTTTCGAGTTACATCGACCTGAAAAATCGAGTCGAACTCAGGATCTGAAATCTATGGAGATCGGCTCCCTTTCCCCTCTCCCCCGTGGGGAGAGGGATGGGCGGGCGGCGTTCCGATGAGGGGTGGATCCAAAATCCAACGCAACTTTCAAGCCTTACGCAAAGCCACCCGCCAAACCCGCGCCACATCACTCGCCCGCTCCCGCAGCAAACGTGGCGCTTCGGCACACGCTCGCTCCAGCGTCATCGGTCCACTGGCCAAGGCAAACGCGGCATCGATGCCATGTTCATACAGTTCTTGATAACCCTCACCCAGCGTCCCGGCGAGGACGATCACCGGCACGCCGTGCTGCCGAGCCATGCGCGCCACACCAAACGGCGTCTTGCCACGCAGGGTCTGAGCATCGAAACGGCCTTCACCGGTGATCACCAGGTCGGCGCCCTTGATCGCATCGTCCAGGCCGACCAATTCGGCGACCACGTCGACCCCGGCCTTGAACTGCGCCCCCAGAAACGCCTTGGCGGCAAACCCCAGGCCGCCTGCCGCGCCGCTGCCCGGCTCGTCACGTACGTCTTTGTTCAGGACCTCAGCGCAGCGTTCGGCAAAGTGCCCGAGCGCTCGATCTAGTTGCTCGACTTGCTCGGGTGATGCCCCTTTTTGCGGGCCGAAAATCGCTGAGGCACCGTGAGGGCCGCACAGTGGATTGTTGACGTCGGCGGCGATGTCAAAGCGCACCTCGGCCAGGCGCGGGTCGATTTCACTCAGATCAATGCGGGCCAGCTGTCCAAGTGCCAGACCACCCGGTGCCAGTGTTCGGCCGTGTGCGTCCAGCAGTTTGACGCCCAAGGCTTGCATTGCACCCGCGCCGCCGTCATTGGTGGCGCTGCCGCCAATCGCTAGAATCACCCGTTGCGCCCCGGCATCGAGCGCCGCGCGGATCAATTCGCCGGTGCCGAACGTGCTGCTGAAGCACGCATCACGCTTGCCCGGCGGAACCAGTTGCAGGCCACTGGCCTCGGCCATTTCGATGATCGCGGTGTGGCTCTGGGGCAGCCAGCCCCAAGCGGCCTCAACCGTTGCGCCGAGTGGCCCACGAACGGGGGTTTGGCGCAGTTCGCCCTCGCACGCCGCCAGAATCGACTCGACGGTCCCCTCCCCGCCGTCTGCCATCGGGCATTTGATCAGGAGCGCATCGGGCCAAACCTGCGCCAACCCCAGAGCAATGGCATCAGCCACACCCTGGGCACTCAGGCTGTCCTTGAACGAATCGGGGGCGATGACGATTTTCATGCGAATTCTCCAGTTCCAATGCGTTCCATGCTGCCAGCAGGCACGAACAATAACGCCGGTCCGCTGCACAAGCGGCCATGACGATTATTGTTCATTTCCACAAAACCTCTCTGTCCCTACACATTCCTTGTAGCAGCTGCCGAGCCTGCGAGGCTGCGTTCGGCTGCGCAGCAGTCGTAAATTCTGCAAGCACGGTTTACCTGATGCTCCGCGGCGCATGATTTCACGACTGCTGCGCAGCCGAACGCAGCCTCGCGTTGCTCGACAGCTGCTACGGGTTGGTGTTCGGTGCGTCGGTTTGGGGAAGGAGCTGGACGCCGAGGTAAAGCGCGAGCATTCCGTCCAGCCTTAACGGGTCAACACCACTAAGCTCAGCAATCCGCTCCATCCGGTAGCGCAAACTATTGCGATGGATGCCCAATGCATCGGCACACGCCTGGCTCTGGCCGTCGTGATCGCACCAGCTGCGCAGGGTCGCCAGCAGTTGGCCATTGCCATCCTTGGCGATGACTTTGCGCAGGGGTTTGAGCAACTCGTCCAGCGCGTCGTCGTTGCGGTGCCGCCAGAGCATCACCGGCAACCGATAACGGTTGAGCGTCAGCAAACGCGAGTGCGGCAACACATCTCGCCCATAGGCCAGCAAGTCGCCGACGCGTCGATAGCAGCGGCGCAATCCCGACAACCCATCGGCCTGCCCGCCCACGGCAATGCGCAGAATGTTCCAGCCGAGCCCATCGAGTTTTTCCAGCAGCCGATCGTTCTCGATCGCCTGGCTGGCCGGTCGGCACCAGAGCAACGAGGACTTGGCCGAACTCACGCACCAACTGTCCGGGTAGCGCGAAGTCAGCCAGGCGCTGAGCGCTTCGACGGTTTGTCCCGGACCGTGTTCCATCCCTAACTCGAACAGATACGGCACCCGCGTCATCTGCGGTTTGAGTCCCAGCTGCTGCGCTTCGTCGATCAGCCGCGGCGAATCTCCGGCCTCACTGAGCAGCAATGCCAGCAGATCGTCGCATCGCTGGCGCCGCCATTGTTGCTCAGCTTGCTGATTGCGCTGGCCGACCAGCATCTCGGCGGTCATCCGCACCAGTTCGGCGTAGGTGCGCAATTGCTCGGGTTCACCGGTGATGCCCAGCACGCCAATCAAGCGCTGATCGAGCAACAGCGGCAAGTTGATGCCCGGCTGCACGCCTTTCAAATGAATCGCGGTCTGGGCGTCGATCTCCACCACTCGCCCGTTGGCCAGCACCAGTTGCGCGCCTTCATGGCGGGTGTTGACCCGCTCCGGTTCGCCGCTGCCGAGAATCAGCCCCTGGCTGTCCATGACGTTGACGTTGTACGGCAGGATGGCCATCGCCCGGTCGACGATGTCCTGGGCCAGGTCGTGATCGAGTTCGAACATAGCGGTGATCCTTGAAAGCGTGATGGAGCGGATTGTTCACCCGCACAGGCCTTGGTTGCAAACCCTGTGCTCAGGCACAAAGACAATGACCCAAGCGGTGGCCGAGACTCACCGGGCGGTCAACGTTACCCTTGCATCGCAAAAAATCATAATAAAGAGAGAGCCCGCCATGTCACAGAGCGCCGCCGCTACCCAGGCCATCGTTGACGAAAAAAACGCCGTCTACAAACGCATTACCCTGCGTTTGATCCCCTTCATTTTCATCTGCTACCTGTTCAACTACCTCGACCGGGTGAACGTTGGATTTGCCAAGCTGCAGATGCTCGACGCACTGAAATTCAGCGAAACCGTGTACGGCCTCGGGGCCGGGATCTTCTTTATCGGCTACGTGCTGTGCGGCGTACCGAGCAACCTGGCCCTGACCAAATTCGGCCCGCGCCGCTGGATCGCGCTGATGATGATCGTCTGGGGCTCGCTCTCGACCTGTCTGCTGTTCGTCACCACCCCGACCGAGTTCTACACCTTGCGCCTGTTCACCGGCGCGGCCGAAGCCGGGTTCTTCCCGGGCGTGGTGCTGTACCTTTCGCAGTGGTTCCCGACCTTCCGCCGTGGCCGCATCATGGCGCTGTTCATGTCGGCGATCCCTGTCTCCGGTCTGCTAGGCAGCCCGTTTTCCGGCTGGATTCTCAACCACTTCGGCGCAGGCCAGGCGGGTTTGGCCGGCTGGCAGTGGATGTTCCTGCTGCAAGGTATCCCGACCGTGATCCTCGGCGCCCTCGCCTACTTCCTGCTGAGCGACAGTTACGCCAACGCCAAATGGCTCACGCCTTTCGAGCGCTCGGTGCTGGAAGCCGACCACGCTGAAGACCTGGCCAACAAACCGAAAACCACCACTGACTCGCTGCTGGCGGTGTTCAAGAATCCGGCGATCTGGGCGTTCGGTCTGATCTACTTCTGCATCCAGAGCGGCGTCTACGCGATCAACTTCTGGCTGCCGTCGATCATCAAAAACCTGGGCTTCAGCGATAACCTGGTGATCGGCTGGCTCAGTGCGATTCCGTATCTGCTGGCGGCGCTGTTCATGTTGATGGTCGGCCGCTCGGCGGACCTGCGCAAAGAACGCCGCTGGCATTTGGTGGTGCCGATGCTCATGGGCGCGGTCGGTCTGCTGATCGCTGTGAACTTTGCGACTACGCCGGCCATTGCCATCCTCGGCCTGACCATCGCCACCATGGGCGCCCTCACCGGCCTGCCGATGTTCTGGCCGGTGCCGACTGCACTGCTCAGCGCGGGTGCTGCGGCGGGAGGTTTGGCGTTGATCAACTCCATGGGGCAGATGGCCGGATTCCTGAGTCCGTATCTGGTGGGTTGGGTCAAGGACAGCACCGGGTCGACCGATGCCGCGCTTTACCTGCTGGCGGGTGTGATTGTTTGCGGGAGTTTGCTGGCGTTGCGCATGACCCGTACGTTGCGGGTGTAACGCATCGATCGTTCCCACGTCCGCGTGGGAACGATCGGCACCCTATGTTCGATATTTCCGTTTGCCCCGCCCCACCATTCTGGTATTTGATTGAGCCTTTCTCCCACCGGTAAAAGGATTTCGTCATGAGCTATCGCACGCTGGGTCATTCGGGCCTGCAGGTATCCACCCTGACTCTGGGCACCATGATGTTCGGCGAACAGACCAGCACCGAAGATTCCCTGCGGATCATCGACAAGGCCTGGGACCAGGGCATCAATTTCATCGACACCGCGGACGTCTACACCAACGGCCGCTCCGAAGAGATCGTCGGCGAAGCGATTGCCGGTAACCGCCACGAATGGGTGCTGGCGACCAAGGTCGGCTTCGGCCCGGTGGACGGCGTTCCGAACCGCAGCGGCCTGAGCCGCAAGCACCTGTTCAATGGCATCGATGCCAGCCTGACGCGTCTGGGCACCGATTATCTCGACATCTATTACCTGCACCGCGAAGACCACAACACGCCGCTGGAAGTCACGGTGTCGGCCATCGGCGATTTGATCCGCCAGGGCAAGATTCGCTATTGGGGTTTGTCGAACTACCGTGGCTGGCGCATCGCCGAGGTGATTCGTGTGGCCGATCAACTGGGCGTCGACCGGCCGGTGATCAGTCAGCCGCTGTACAACATCGTCAACCGTCAGGCAGAAACCGAGCAGATCACCGCCGCGCAAAACTATGGCCTTGGCGTGGTGCCTTACAGTCCGCTGGCTCGTGGCGTGCTCAGCGGTAAATACGCGCCGGACGTGAAGCCGGATGCCAACAGCCGCGCCGGTCGCGCAGATAAACGCATTCTGGAAACCGAATGGCGCGTCGAATCCCTGCGCATTGCTCAGCAGATCCAACAGTACACCCAGGGTCGCGGCGTGGGCATCGTCGAATTCGCCATCGCCTGGGTGCTGAACAACAGCGCCGTCACCTCGGCCATCGTTGGGCCCCGCACCGAAGAACAATGGGATGCCTACACTAAGGCGCTGGCGGTGAAGATTACGGCTGAGGATGAAGCGTTTATTGATTCGCTGGTTGTGCCGGGGCATGCCTCGACGCCGGGGTTTAATGATGTGAGCCACTTTGTGTCGGGACGGAAACCGCGTTCGGCTTGAGATTGTTCCCCTCACCCTAGCCCTCCCGAAACGTCGGACCGCCCAAAGGGAGAGGGGACTGATTGGGGGATGTTTGGCATATGCTTCGACCTGAAAGTCCCGCGTCGAATCCATAATCGAATAGGTCTTTCAGGTCGCAGAATTTCTTGAGGCCACTCGGTCAGTCCCCTCTCCCTTCGGGCGGTCCGACGTTTCGGGAGGGCTAGGGTGAGGGGACGACGGTTTGAAACTCTGCAGTGATGTTGAAAATATTGATCACTCGGCCAATATTCAGCACAAAAACCACGTATCCTGCGCGCCCCGTATGACCTTCAACCCGCGAGGACAGTTTGTCTAAAGGTATCGCTCTATCGGTTTCAGCCTCGGTGCTGTTTGCCGTCATGTATTACTACACTTCGTTGCTCAAGCCTTTGAGCGGCGTGGAAATCTTCGGTTGGCGAATGCTGCTGACCCTGCCCTGCATGACCGTGTTCATGGTGGCCTCCGGTGAATGGAAACGCGTGGCCGCCCTTTTTCGGCGGCTGGTTGGCCAGCCAAAATTGCTTGCCGGCCTGATCGTTTCCGCGACGCTGCTTGGCCTGCAACTCTGGCTGTTCATGTGGGCGCCGCTCAACGGCTATAGCCTCGACGTGTCCCTGGGCTACTTCCTGTTGCCGCTGTCCATGGTGCTGACCGGGCGGGTTGCCTATGGCGAGCGACTGTCTTACCTGCAAAAGGTTGCCGTGTTTTTTGCTTCCCTCGGCGTGCTCAACGAGCTGTATCAGGTCGGTGGTTTTTCTTGGGCGACTTTGCTGGTCGTCATCGGTTATCCGCTCTACTTCATCCTGCGCAAACGACTGGCGACCGACAACCTCGGCGGTTTGTGGATGGACATGGCCTTGATGTTACCCGTGGCGTTCTGGTTCGTTCAGGGCGGTGAGCAGGGTTTCGCCGTGTTCGATCAACACCCGTGGCTGTCACTGCTGATCCCTTTACTCGGCGTCATCAGCGCATCGGCGCTGGTGGTTTACATCATCGCCAGCCGACTGCTGCCGTTCAGCCTGTTCGGGTTGTTGAGTTACGTCGAGCCGGTGCTGTTGCTCGGCGTCGCGTTGCTGCTGGGGGAAAGCATCAAGCCCGGTGAGTGGCTGACGTACATCCCGATTTGGTTGGCGGTGGTGGTGTTGGTGTTCGAAGGGTTCAAACATATGGTCCGGCATCGACGAAAATCGATGTAGGACCGGCACGAAAAAGCCCGGTCAGCATTGCTGCTGACCGGGCTTTTTTTACATCTGAAACGGCTTAGTCGGTGGAGAGCACGCCACGACGAACCTGGTCGCGTTCGATGGATTCGAACAACGCCTTGAAGTTGCCTTCGCCGAAACCATCGTCGCCTTTACGCTGGATGAATTCGAAGAACACCGGGCCCATCAGGGTTTCCGAGAAGATCTGCAACAGCAGACGCTTGTCGCCCGACTCGGACGAACCATCCAGCAGAATGCCGCGCGTTTGCAGTTGATCAACCGGCTCACCGTGGTTCGGCAAACGGCCTTCAAGCATTTCGTAATAGGTTTCCGGCGGCGCGGTCATGAAGCGCATGCCGATGCTTTTCAGGTGATCCCAGGTCTTGATCAGGTCATCGCTGAGGAAGGCAACGTGCTGGATACCCTCGCCGTTGAACTGCATCAGGAACTCTTCGATCTGACCGGCGCCCTTGGACGATTCTTCATTCAACGGGATGCGGATCATGCCGTCCGGCGCAGTCATCGCCTTGGAGGTCAGGCCGGTGTATTCACCCTTGATGTCGAAGTAACGGATCTCGCGGAAGTTGAACAGCTTCTCGTAGAAGTTGGCCCAGTAGGCCATGCGACCGCGATACACGTTGTGGGTCAGGTGGTCGATGATCTTCAGGCCCGCCCCGACCGGGTTGCGGTCAACGCCTTCGATGAACACGAAGTCGATGTCGTAGATCGAGCTGCCTTCGCCGAAACGGTCGATCAGGTACAGCGGCGCGCCGCCAATGCCTTTGATCGCCGGCAGGTTCAGCTCCATCGGGCCGGTTTCGATATGAATCGGCTGGGCGCCCAGTTCCAGGGCCCGGGCAAACGCCTGCTGGGCATTCTTGACGCGAAAAGCCATGCCGCACACCGACGGACCGTGCTCGGCCGCGAAGTACGAAGCGACACTGTGCGGTTCGTTGTTGAGGATCAGGTTGATCTGGCCCTGACGATACAGGTGCACGTCTTTGGACCGGTGGGTCGCGACCTTGGTGAAGCCCATGATCTCGAAGATTGGCTCCAGGGTGTTCGGGGTTGGCGATGCGAATTCGATGAATTCAAAGCCCATCAGGCCCATTGGGTTTTCGTATAAATCTGCCATGGTTGGCGCCTCATCATTTTCTTGTCAATTAACGGATCGTTAGTTGCTAGCAATGCTGAGACCGGCGGGTGGCGCGCAGGAGATGCCCCGCACGCTGCGGGCGAGGAAGTCACCGTAGATCAATTGAAACCCAAAACTCTTCATTGTCGACCCAAGGCTCTTGCGGGCGAGGCTTCTGCTGCCAGAAGACGATTATTCTTATATGCGTAACCCGATTCTACACAGCGTAAATAGGTTTGTCCGCCTTCTGTATCAAATCCCCTTTTTCCCTGCTCGCGCAAGGGGTTTGTTGCACAGGAAGATCCCCACGAGGATCAGCCCTCCTCCCAGGCACATCGCCAGGGTCAACTGCTCGCCCAACAGCAGCGCACCGAGGATCACCGCGGTCAGCGGGTTGAGGGCGATGAACACGCCTGAACGCGTCGCGCCGATTTTGCGAATGCCGTCGTAATAGCCGATATAGGCCAGCGCCGAACCTAATACGCCCAGGTACATCAGGCTCATCCATTGCGTTGGTCCGAGGCTGGCGAGTGCAGCCACACTCAACTCCCCGCGAACAGCACTGGTCACCCACAGCATCAGCGTGCCCAACAGAATCGAGTACGTCACCGTTTGCACCGGGCCCAGGGTTTGATTCAGGTCCTTGGAGAACAGCGAATAAACGCCCCAGCCAAGCACACAGCCGAAGATCAACAGATCGCCGATCCACGCGTCGGTGTTGCCGGCCAACAACTGCGGGTTGCGGCTGACAATCACCAGGCTCGCCCCGGCAATGCAGATCGCGATTCCGATGACTTTCGCTCGGTTCAAGCGCTCCTTAAATAGCAGCCATGACGCCAGCCCAATCACGGCCGGGTTCAACGCCACGATCAATGACGCCCGTGAAGCATTGATGTAGTGCAGCCCATAAAAGAAGCACAGGTTGTAGAAGAAGATCCCGAAAAAACCCAGCAGCGCCAATTGCAGCCATTGCCTGGGGCTGGGCCTTGCGAGAGGCACGCGGGCCAGTAGCAGAAACACCAGCAACGCCACGCTGGCCAGCAAGAATCGCAGGCTGGCGGCAAACAAGGGGCTGAGGCTGTCGGCCAGAAATCGCCCGGCGACAAAGGTGCCGCCCCAGATCATGGTGACGGCAGCCAGTTTCAGATAAACCGGCACATCCGAAGGGTTGGACAGGCTCTGCTCATAGGTCGTCATAGGTTTCCAGAACGAGAAATCGGGGAGATGACGTATCATTCGATTAATACTTCATCATCGTAAAATGAGTAAACACTCATGACCCTTACCCAACTGGAGATTTTTTCTCTGGTCGCCGAGCTTCACGGTTTTACGGCGGCAGCCAATCGCTTGGGGATTTCCCAATCCGCGGTCTCTCACGCCCTCAAGTCGCTGGAACAGGAATTGGGCGTTGAACTGCTGCGCCGGCATCAGTCCCGGGTCGAACTCAGCGACATCGGCCAACAGCTTTTGCTGCGCGCCCGGGCAATGCTGGGCCTGGCCAACACCTTGCGCCAGGAAGCGGCCGATGCGCGCGGAATGAAACGCGGCACGTTGCGCCTCGGCTCGTTCGGCCCGACCTCATCGATCAAACTGCTGCCGCTGATCCTGCAGCACTACCGCGCGGCTCACCCGGGCATCGAGGTCCACATCGACGAAGGCCCGGACCGGCAGGTGATCCAGTGGCTGGAGGAGCGTCGGATCGATATTGGCTTCGTGGTGTTGCCCGAGGAGCGGTTCGACACCTTTGCGCTGATCGAGGACCAAATGGTTGCACTGCTGCCCGTCGATCATCCGCTGGCCCGTCGCGACAGCCTGACCCTGAGCGATTTGTGCAACGACCCCTTCGTATTGACCGAGGCCGGCTCATCGGAACTGGTGTCGCGGCTATTCAGTGCCGCCCGGCTGACGCCGAACATCCGTTATCGCTGCTCGCAACTACTAAGTACGCTGGACACCGTTGGCCGAGGCGATGCGTTGACGGTCGTTGCCGAAGGCTCTTTGCCCGATGATCGCGACAGTCGCTACGTGAAAAAACCGCTAACGCCACCGGTCACACGCCAAGTTGGACTGGCGGTGCTCGACCAGCGCCAGTCGTCCCCTGCGGCGCTGGCTTTTATCAAACTGGCCGAGCGCCTGAACTACCGTTGAGCGGCACACGTGCCGAGGGCCAACTATCCCAGCATTCGCAAATGCCACTGACCGCCCACGGCGTGAACTTCTTGCAAGGTTATCGGTTCGGCCGGTCGATGCCCGGCGCGGACTTCATTAACGCATTAAGTCACCATTAACTAGCGACGCTAAGCGACGAGACAAGGAGATCACGCACCATTTGAATCAAAATACTACTGTTGTTACATGAAGAAAAAGACAGGATTTACTCTTGGCCAATTAACTACTACAATTTTTCATGCCTGCTCTAGATTGGCAGGTGAGCCATTATCACCGGGTCGCTTCAAGGCTCTTGGCTTATAGCTTTGTTTGCGGTTGGTATCAGCCAAACACACTATTGGAGTAAAGATATTGTCCAGACTCGCTGAATTTCGTGCAGCTGAAAAGGCCCTTCAAGAACAGCTCAAGCAGCTGGAAACCCTGAAGAATGATGCCGGGCTCAAGAAAGAAATCGAATTCGAAGAAAAGCTCCAGGGGCTGATGAAAACCTACGGCAAGAGCCTGCGCGACATCATCGCCATTCTCGATCCGAACCCGGCAAAATCCGGTCTGCAACAAGCAACGCCTAAAACCCGCCGCGCTCGCGTGGTCAAGGTTTATCAGAATCCGCACACCGGTGAACTGATTGAAACCAAGGGTGGCAACCACCGCGGCCTGAAAGCCTGGAAGGAACAATACGGTGCAGCTACCGTTGATTCCTGGCTGCGTGGCTAAGCACTCGCGGTGATAAAAAAAGCCCTGCCAATGCAGGGCTTTTTCATGGACGCCTTCTAAATGCAACGATTGGCGTCGATCAACTCTCTACTTGCTGACTAACTTTGTGCTTAATCCGTTTGGGTATCTAAAAATTTCAGAATGCGCTGAAACCGGCAGCCATTGAAATCTTTAACTAAAGTTTCAAGCTGTTACGGGCCGCGTCTATTTCTTCCTGACTTGCCTTATAAACCTCAGCCTGCCCCGCGTAGGAAAGAACATAGGCCTTATCGCCATCCACGGCAGCAACCAATGTTTGAGAGAGCACATGCCTTCCGTTCTGCGTGATGGTGCAGGTAGTTTCCAGCGCTGATAAGCGACTCAACGTCGTCGGGTGAATCTTGTTGCAGACACTTTGATAACCGCCTTGAAAGAAGTCCTTCTGCACCGACTTGCGCATCTCCAGCAACACGCCTTGCAGATTCACCTGATGACCACTTTCCACCTGAGTCGTGGTCAACTCCATCACCATTACCGGCGTGCCGCCCTGATCGTTCTTCACCGCACGCTGGCGGGACACTTGGGCGTTGGCCTCATCTTGCGGGACGGCTTCGACCTCCCAGCCGTTGGGCCAGGTCATGATTGGCTCATCTGCGAGAGCGCTGTTAACACCTGAAAGCACGCAGATCAGGACGAACATCGATTTACAGAAACGAATCATTGCAATGAACACTCACGGATTGAACGGTAAAGTCTGAGCCCCGCCCGTCTGTCAGGCAATAGCCGACGCTTTGGGTTTGGTGATGTCCGAGCCCTTGCGTATCATTGTCGCCATTCGTTAGCCCCACTTATTTTCCGGAGGGCCCATGAGCCTGCACGAATTGAACACCTTCCCAGGCGTGACTGCCCAACCTGACACCGCCACCCAGAAGTTCGTCTTCAACCACACCATGCTGCGGGTCAAGGACATCACCAAGTCCCTGGATTTCTACACGCGTATTTTGGGTTTCTCGCTGGTGGAAAAACGCGACTTTCCGGAAGCCGAGTTCAGCCTGTACTTCTTGGCGCTGGTCGATAAAAACCAGATCCCGGCCGACGCTGCTGCCCGCACTGAATGGATGAAGTCGATCCCCGGCATTCTCGAACTGACCCACAACCACGGCACCGAGAACGACGCGGATTTCGCTTACCACAACGGCAACACCGACCCGCGCGGTTTTGGCCACATCTGCATCTCGGTGCCGGATATCGTCGCTGCCTGCGAGCGCTTCGAAGCGCTGGGCTGCGATTTCCAGAAGCGCCTGAATGACGGCCGCATGAAGAGCCTGGCGTTCATCAAGGACCCGGATGCGTACTGGGTTGAGATCATCCAGCCTGCACCGATGTAACATTCCTCCCACACTTGGAATGTGTGAGGCACAAAAAACCCCATGATCGCTCATGGGGTTTTGGTGTTTTCAGTGTCGGGTTTTATGCCGGAGCCGAGGTCCGGATCAAGTGATCGAATGCGCTCAAGGAAGCCTTGGCGCCCTCGCCCACTGCAATCACGATCTGCTTGTAAGGCACGGTGGTCACGTCACCGGCAGCGAACACGCCCGGCATTGAAGTCTCACCGCGGGCATCGACGATGATCTCACCGCGAGGCGACAACTCGATGGTGCCTTTGAGCCAATCGGTGTTGGGCAGCAAACCGATCTGCACGAAGATCCCTTCCAGCTCGACGGTACGCAACTCGTCCGACTGACGATCCTTGTAGCGCAGGCCGTTGACCTTCTGACCGTCGCCCAACACTTCAGTGGTTTGCGCACGGGTGATGACAGTGACATTCGGCAGGCTGTGCAATTTGCGCTGCAAAACCGCATCGGCGCGCAGCTGCACGTCGAACTCCAGCAGTGTGACGTGGGACACGATACCCGCCAGGTCGATGGCCGCTTCGACGCCGGAGTTACCGCCGCCAATCACCGCCACTCGCTTGCCTTTGAACAGCGGACCGTCGCAGTGCGGGCAGTACGCCACGCCTTTGTTGCGGTATTGCTGCTCACCCGGGACGTTCATTTCACGCCACCGCGCACCGGTCGCCAGGATCACAGTCTTGGCTTTCAGGGTCGCGCCGCTGGCGAAGTGGACTTCGTGCAACTCGCCGTTCTTGCCCGGCACCAACTTGTCGGCGCGTTGCAGGTTCATGATGTCGACGTCGTATTGCTTGACGTGCTCTTCCAGCGCCACAGCCAGTTTCGGCCCTTCAGTTTCCTGCACGGAGATGAAGTTCTCGATGGCCATGGTGTCGAGCACCTGCCCACCAAAACGTTCAGCCGCCACACCGGTACGAATGCCTTTACGAGCCGCGTAGATCGCGGCCGAAGCACCGGCCGGGCCACCGCCGACGACCAGAACGTCAAACGCTTGTTTCGCACTGATCTTCTCGGCCTGACGCTCGATGCCGCTGGTGTCGATCTTGGCGAGGATCTCTTCCAGGCCCATACGACCCTGACCGAAGTTCACGCCGTTCAGGTAAATGCTTGGCACGGCCATGATCTGACGGTCATCGACTTCGGCCTGGAACAGCGCGCCGTCAATGGCGACGTGGCGAATGTTCGGGTTAAGGACGGCCATCAGGTTCAATGCCTGGACCACGTCCGGGCAGTTCTGGCAGGACAGCGAGAAGTAAGTCTCGAAGTTGAACTCGCCTTTGAGCGAACGGATCTGTTCGATCACTTCAACGCTGGCTTTCGATGGGTGGCCGCCGACTTGCAGCAGGGCCAGCACCAGGGATGTGAATTCATGGCCCATCGGGATGCCGGCGAAACGCAGGCTGATATCGGCACCCGGGCGGTTGATCGAGAACGATGGTTTACGCGCATCGTCACCGTTGTCGAGCAAGGTAATTTGGCTGGAAAGACTGGCAACGTCTTTCAAGAGTTCGAGCATTTCCTGGGATTTCGCACCGTCGTCGAGGGAGGCAACGATCTCGATCGGCTGGGTGACCCGTTCCAGGTACGATTTCAACTGGGCTTTAAGATTGGCGTCCAACATACGGGCGATTTCCTTTCTGGTATTTCATAAAAAGCAGACATAAAAAAACGCCCGAGCGAATCTCGCCCGGGCGTTTTTATTGGGCGGTTGCAGCTTACTTAGGTGCGGAAACCCGCCCTGATGATGCGATCCACAGACTTAGATCTTGCCGACCAGGTCCAGGGACGGAGCCAGAGTGGCCTCGCCTTCTTTCCACTTGGCTGGGCAAACCTGGCCTGGGTGAGCAGCGACGTACTGAGCAGCCTTGATTTTGCGCAGCAGCTCGGAAGCGTCACGACCCACACCGCCGTCGTTCAGTTCGACGATTTTGATCTGGCCTTCAGGGTTGATCACGAAGGTGCCACGGTCAGCCAGACCTGCGTCTTCGATCAGTACGTCGAAGTTGCGGGAGATGGCGTGAGTCGGGTCGCCGATCATGGTGTACTGGATTTTGCCGATGGCTGGCGAAGTGTTGTGCCAGGCAGCGTGGGCAAAGTGGGTATCGGTGGAAACGCTGTAGATCTCGACGCCCAGCTTCTGGAACGCGTCGTAGTTGTCAGCCAGGTCTTCCAGCTCGGTCGGGCAAACGAAGGTGAAGTCGGCTGGGTAGAAGAACACGACAGACCACTTGCCTTTCAGGTCAGCGTCCGACACTTTTACGAAGTCGCCATTTTTGAAGGCGTCAGCTTTGAACGGTTTAACTTGGCTGTTGATGATAGGCATCGGTGACTCTCCGTCAGGGTTGAAAAGTTGGGTTGAGAAGTTGATGGAGTGGATCCTACCGACTCGATTGCCGGATGGCTCATTGGCAAAGCTCATGCTGCTCATTGGTTTTCGCTATTAGCCGAACGTATTAATAGAAGAAAACTTACTTAACAGCGCCAATGGTTTTTTCCGCGAGCGGTGTCATCCCGAGAAACGGGCTGGCTTCAACATAGCGCATGGCGGACTTCATATCCTTCCAGCCCACGTAACTCATCAACGACTTCAAGTCCCAACCGCTCTGATGCGCCCAAGTGGCAAAGCCGCGCCGCAAGGAGTGACTGGTGTAGTGCTCAGCCGGGATGCCGGCACGCTCCAGCGCCTGGCGCAGTAGCGGGATCACGCTGTTGGCGTGCAACCCTTCCTCGCTCAGGTGACCCCAACGGTCGATGCCACGAAACACCGGGCCGCGGACCAGCGCAGCTTCAGTGATCCAGTCGATATACGCCTGTACCGGGCACAGACGCTGCAACGCTGGCGTCTGGTAAGTCTTGCCGAGGTTTTCGCGGTCACTCTTGGATCGCGGCAAATAGAGCGTGATGCCTGAGCCGGCAGCCGCTTGCACGTGCTCGATCTGTAACCGGCACAACTCATCGCTACGAAAGCCGCGCCAGAAGCCCAGCAGAATTAGCGCCCTGTCGCGCCGGGCCCGCAACAGGGCCGGTTGATCGTGCTCGGATTTCGCGGTTTGCGCTTCTTGCTCCAACCAGGCAACCACTTGCTCCAGATGCTGAATCTGTAACGGCTCGGCCTGTTTTTCTTGAACCGGGTGTAGCGCGCGAATGCCCTTGAAGACCTTGCGCACCACCGGCGCCTTGGTGGGGTCAGGAAAACCCTGACTGTTGTGCCATTGCGCCAGTGCTGACAAACGCAACTTCAAGGTATTGATCGACAGCACGCCTGCGTGAGCGACGAGGTAGCGCGCGACGCTGTCGCTGGTCGCCGGCAGGAAGCCGCCCCAACTGACTTCGAAATGCTCGATAGCCGCCCGGTAGCTGCGACGGGTGTTGTCGCGGGTGGCGGCTTGCAGGTAACGATCCAGCTCAGTCATCGGCTCAACTCTCTAAAACGTACCGCTTTGGCGGGTGAAAACGCGCCGCAAGGCTGATCACACGGGGTAATACCAGTATATCCCGCGTGAATACTCATCGTATTTTAATTTTTACTTTAGCGTGGTACATTGTGTACTTTGGTGGCATGTACCACAGTACGAAATCGTAGGAGAACTCATGGCTCGTGGCGGCGTTAATAAAGCAGTGGTCCAGGCAGCACGCCTGGCAATTTTGGCTCGCGGCGAAAACCCCAGCATTGATGCGGTACGGATCGAGATGGGCAACACGGGCTCGAAAACCACGATTCATCGCTATTTGAAGGAGCTGGATAACGGCGCCGAGCGCACCGAAGTGCCGCCAGAACCCATTGATGGCGAGCTGGCGGACTTGGTCTCACGCTTGGCGCAACGCCTCAAGGAACAAGCTCAGGAGCCCATTGATCAGGCACGCGCGCAGTTCGATCAGCAGCGTAAAGAGCTGGAAATACAGCTGACGGAAGCTCAACAAGCCAATGGCGAATTGCATAAACAATACGAGATTCAAAGCCTGGCACTGACCCAAGAGTCCGAGGCCCTGCTCGAAACCCGCGCCATGCTGCAGACCGAACAAACCCGCAACGCCGGTCTGAACCAGGCGCTGGCCGATTTCGAATTACGCTTGCAAGACAAGGATGAGCAGATCCGCTCATTGGAAGAAAAACACCTGCACGCTCGCGACGCCCTGGAACACTATCGCAACGCCGTCAAAGAACAGCGCGAGCAGGAGCAACGCCGCCACGAAAGCCAGGTGCAGCAGATTCAGATGGAGTTGCGCCAGGCCCAGCAGAGCGCATTGGTGCGCCAGGATGAGATCACACAACTGCACCGTGACAACGAGCGCTTGCTGACGGAGAACCGTGGCACCCTCAGAGAGTTGAGCCTGCTGCAGGATCAACTCAAGCAAACCAACGCTCGACAGGATCAGCTGCTGGAACAGGTGAACCGTATCGACAGCGAACGCACCCTCCTCCAGGAACGCTTGCGCGCTGCCTTGCTGGAAAGCCAGTCGCTGAAACAGAGTGTCGACGAACAGTCGCAGATAAACAAAACGCTGGAAATTGAGTTGCTCAAGACTCAGGTGAGCCTCGATGAGCGCGTGCGCCTGGCGGCCGTCATTGCAACAGCGCCAGACGCATCAGAGCCGCAAAAGGACGATTAACCCGCGACCGGCGTGCGCATGGTGACGAACTCTTCGGCGGCAGTCGGGTGCACGCCGATGGTTTCATCGAAATCGCGCTTGGTCGCGCCAGCTTTCAAGGCGATCGCCAGACCCTGAACGATTTCACCAGCCTCCGGACCGACCATGTGACAGCCCAGAACCTTGTCGGTCTTGGCGTCCACCACCAGTTTCATGAGGGTGCGCTCCTGACATTCGGTCAGGGTCAGTTTCATTGGACGGAAGCGGCTTTCGAAGATCACCACATCGTGACCGGCCTCACGGGCCTCCTCCTCAGTGAAACCGACCGTGCCGATGTTCGGCAAGCTGAACACAGCGGTCGGGATCATCTTGTAATCGACCGGGCGATACTGCTCAGGCTTGAACAAACGACGCGCAACGGCCATGCCTTCGGCCAGTGCGACCGGCGTCAACTGAACCCGACCGATCACATCGCCAAGCGCCAGGATCGACGGCTCAGCCGTCTGATACTGCTCGTCGACCTCGACGAAACCTTTCTTGTCGAGTTTGACGCCGGTGTTTTCCAGCCCTAGGTTGTCGAGCATCGGACGTCGACCGGTGGCGTAGAACACACAATCCGCTTCCAGCTCTCGGCCGTCCTTGAGGGTTACCTTCAGGCTGCCATCGGATTGCTTGTCGATACGTTCGATGTCGGCGTTGAATTGCAGGTTCATGCCGCGCTTGGTCAGCTCTTCCTGCAGGTGTTTGCGCACTGCACCGTCGAAGCCGCGCAGGAACAGCTCACCGCGATAAAGCAACGTGGTGTCGGCACCCAGACCGTGGAAGATCCCGGCGAATTCGACGGCGATGTAACCACCGCCTACCACCAGAACGCGCTTGGGCAGTTCTTTGAGGAAGAACGCCTGGTTGGAACTGATTGCATGCTCATGCCCCGGAATTTCCGGAATCTGTGGCCATCCACCGGTAGCAATCAGGATGTTTTTGGCGGTGTAGCGCTCGCCATTGATCTCGACCTGGTGCGGATCAACGATTTTGGCGTGGCCTTCATGCAAGGTCACGCCGCTATTAACCAGCAGGTTGCGATAGATGCCGTTCAGGCGATTAATCTCGCGATCCTTGTTGGCGATCAACGTAGCCCAATCGAATTTCGCTTCGCCCGGCGTCCAGCCAAAACCCGAAGACTGCTCGAAGTCTTCGGCGAAGTGCGCGCCGTAGACCAGCAGCTTCTTCGGCACGCAGCCGACGTTCACACAAGTGCCACCCAGGTAGCGGCTCTCGGCCACCGCCACTTTCGCGCCAAAACCGGCAGCAAAACGCGCAGCCCGCACACCGCCGGAACCGGCGCCAATCACATAAAGGTCAAAATCGTAGGCCATTTTTTCAATCTCCTCGGCAGTCCACAAGCATACCCGCAGACATCCGTTGGGCAAGCGCTGCAAACGATATGGGGACGGAAAATGAAAAAGCCACCCGAAGGTGGCTTTTCAATACAAGTGGGTCAGAGGCTATCAGTAAGCCTTGCCAGTCTTGTAGAAGTTCTCGAAGCAGAAGTTGGTGGCCTCGATGTAGCCTTCAGCGCCACCGCAGTCAAAACGCTTGCCTTTGAACTTGTAGGCAATCACGCAACCGTTTTTCGCCTGCTTCATCAGGGCGTCGGTGATTTGAATCTCGCCGCCTTTGCCTGGCTCGGTTTGTTTGATCAGCTCGAAAATATCCGGCGTCAGGATGTAACGACCGATGATCGCCAGGTTCGACGGTGCGTCTTCCGGGGCTGGTTTTTCGACCATGTTGCGAACGCGGTACAAATCATCAGCGATCAGCTCGCCGGAAATCACGCCGTACTTGTTGGTTTCCAGAGGATCCACTTCCTGGATCGCAACGATGGTGCAGCGATACTGCTCGTACAGCTTGACCATCTGGGTCAGGACGCCGTCGCCTTCAAGGTTGACGCACAAGTCGTCCGCCAGCACTACCGCGAACGGTTCGTCGCCGATCAGCGGGCGGCCAGTCAGAATGGCGTGGCCCAGGCCTTTCATTTCGGTCTGGCGAGTGTAGGAGAACGAGCACTCGTCCAACAGTTTACGGATGCCGACCAGGTATTTTTCCTTGTCGGTGCCCTTGATCTGGTTTTCCAGCTCGTAGCTGATGTCGAAGTGGTCTTCCAGAGCGCGTTTGCCGCGACCAGTGACGATGGAAATTTCGGTCAACCCAGCGTCCAGTGCTTCTTCGACGCCGTACTGGATCAGTGGCTTGTTTACCACCGGCAGCATTTCTTTGGGCATGGCTTTAGTCGCTGGCAGGAAGCGAGTACCGTAACCGGCTGCTGGGAACAAGCATTTTTTGATCATAAAAGTCCTTGATAGGGCTGTGTGTACGAGTTTCGGCGCAGTCTAATCAGGCGGCGCGCACCTTACAATGCCCCGCACTGGCCAACCAATGCCATCATAGAGAAATATTTTCGCGGATAGTTCCCGAGATAGCTCCGCAGCCTTTATAGATAGCACAGACCATCAGATCTGCACGGCCGCGAATAGCACAACCCTACACCATCAGCACCGGTTGAGTGCATTTGGCGCTATCATTGCGCGATTGAACCAGCCAACGAGGCAGATAGATGTCGGTAGCAAAAAGTGTCAACGGGTTCCTGATCAATCAGGCGAAAGACGGCCAGTGGTGGGTAGACAGTGCCAGTGGCGAGAATATTGCCGGGCCTTTCCCGACCGAGGCGTTGGCGATTGAAGTGGCATCCGTGTTAGAGCTCGAACACCCAGCCCCGAAGCGTCGCGGCAAGGACAAGTCCTGAGAAGCACCCGACTCGACCCAAGCCCTGCTCGCGCAGGGCTTTTTTGTGATTGCCTGCAAACAAGTGGCCATTCGCTATAACCTTTTGATGCCAGCGCTGTCACAGGCTCAGCCCCTTCATTCTGACGACGACAACGACATGAATAAATTTTTGCCCCTGATCGCGGTACTGGCCCTGAGCGGCTGCGCCACTTCGGAAACGACCTACCTGAACAACGGCGAGCAAGGCCTGGCAATCGACTGCTCCGGGGAAGCCAATTCCTGGGCGACCTGCTACGAAAAAGCCGATGCCTCTTGCGCCGGCACCGGCTATCGGATCGTCGGTACCGACGGATCACCTTCGCCCAAGGAAAGCGACAAGACGCTGGGTGTCGACGTCGGCAACTTCAAGAACCGCAGCGTCGTGGTGGTCTGCAAGTAAGGCGCACTGCCCTACATGTGAATTTCGGCGAACTTGATCCCGAGACCGCGCACCGTCTCGATCAACTCATCGAGGCTGCTGAAGGATTCGACTTCGTCGTTTTCATCCACCAGAAAATAACTGCGCCCGGCGCTTTTCTTGAAAAACACGATCCATTCTCCCGGATTCGCCGGATTCTGAATCACGTGGGTGGCAGAGATGTGACCCTCTGCATGGCGCTCCCGTACCTGCTCTCGCTTCATGCTCGACTCCAGAAATGACAATGCCGCCAAAGCGTTGCTTTGGCGGCATCGGTGCTGACGGGCGACAGTCTATCAGCCGGAAATGCACGCCGTAGCGGCATTACGTACATCCATGGGACGCAACGGCACATTGGAAATGCGCTCATGCAGCTTGATGCTGCTGCCAGTGGAGCGGTCTTCGATATCAAATACCGCGGCCGGGCCCGAGGAGAACTTCTGCGGCACGATGACTCGCATTCCGTCCTTGTGCGGCTCGACTTGCAGGGCGCCCCGGCTGCTGGCCAGTTTTTCGGTCAGGCATTGCGCGTACTCATGAGGTTTCTTTCCTGAAATCACGCTCATGGTCGGCAGCGTCTCATTGATCTCCGAGACAGTTGCACAACCACTCATCGCTATCGCCATAGGCAGGACCAGTACACCCCACTTCATACAAAACCTCCGATAAAGACACTCCGACAGTACAAATGCTGTTTTTCTCCGAGGCTTGCTGCGTTTATCGCACATAGAATTCCGTATAACTGTTTTTAATTGTCAAAGCAGACCTCGACGACCGGATAATAACCCGTTCGGGCTGATAAACTGCGCCAATCGCACATGCTATCGTTTTGATTTTGTAGAAAAAGCCCTTCTGGAGGCGCCTCATGAAATTTATCCACCAGCGCGAGCACCTCAACGAAGACGACATCGTCGTCATCCAATGCTCCCAAACATGCAATATCCGCTTGATGAACGACGCCAATTTTCGCAGCTTCAAAAATGGCGGTCGCCACACTTACCATGGTGGAGCATTCGACACCTTCCCGGCCCGGATTACTGCGCCAAGCACCGGTTTCTGGAACATCACCATCGACACGGTCAACCGCCGGCCGATCAGCGTGACGCGCAAACCGACCCTGACTCACACCATCAAGATCATCCGCCGCTCCAGCACGAAACTGAGCTGAGTGACACCCAAACACCAAGACAGGCAGGTATGACCGTGGCTCAAACGACCAAGTACGTCATCAAATACAAACTCAACGGTGAGCGTCGCTTCGAATTTGCCCAGCTTGAAAACGGCACCGAAGAAGAAGCCAAGGCTGCGCTGGATGCTCTTCATGGCTCGAGCGAAGACGTCATCAGCGAAATAAGCGTCAGCAAAGCGCTGTAACGGGATCCGGAGCGACAACGTGGACGTCTGCTCCTGCCTCTGGAATTCAACCGCAAGCGCCGGAGTGTTCCCTCCATCCCCGCTCCCTAGACTGGCCACCTCAACCTTTGGTTAAGGAGTCAGAACATGTCTACTTCCTCGATTCGCTTCATCAGCGGCACTTCCAGCCTTGGCGTCTTGCTGCTCGCGTTCAGCGCCGAGGGTTTGTGTGCGTTGCTGATCGGTGATGATCTGGCCACGCTGGAACGCGATCTTTCGCAACGCTTCCCCGGCCCACAAGCACCGCAGCGCGATGAAGGCTTGATGCCTGCGCTGGAACAAACCCTGCGCCACCTCGAAGACCCACGCACCACCCTGGATTTGCCGCTGGATCTGACAGGCAGCGTTTTTCAACGGCGAGTCTGGGAGGCCCTGCGGCACATACCGGTGGGTGAAACCGCCAGCTATCTGGATATCGCGCGACAACTGGGTCAACCCACGGCTTTTCGGGCGGTGGCCAATGCCTGCGGAGCAAACCCGCTGGCGGTTATCGTGCCGTGCCATCGGGTGTTGCGTCAGGATGGCAGCCTCGGCGGCTACCGTTGGGGGCTGGAGCGCAAACGGCAGCTGCTGGAGCGTGAGGCGCAGCGATGAGTGCGCAATTTCTCGACAGGCTGGACTGGGTCATGCTGGAACAGCAGCTCGATCAGGATGGCTGCGCGATCATCCGGTCGCTGTTAAGCCACAAGATGTGCGATGAAATCAGCACTCTGTATGCCAGCGCCGAACCGTTTCGCTCGCAAGTGATCATGGCTCGTCACGGCTTTGGCCGTGGTGAGTACAAATACTTTCGGTACCCATTGCCGGACATCGTCGCCCGTTTGCGCAGTGCGCTTTACCCGAGACTGGTACCGATAGCCAATCGCTGGTACGAGCACATGGACCTGCCGACCCGTTTCCCGGAAACCCATGAAGCGTTCCTCGAACGCTGCCATGCCGCCGGTCAGGAACGCCCGACGCCGTTGTTGCTGCAATATGGACCGCAGGACTACAACTGCTTGCATCAGGACCTGTACGGCGAACACGTCTTCCCGCTGCAAGTGGCGATTCTCCTATCAGAGCCGGACGAAGACTTCACCGGTGGCGAGTTCGTGCTGACCGAACAGCGCCCACGAATGCAATCGCGCCCCCAAGTCATTGGCCTGAAGAAAGGCGACGCGCTGATCTTCGCCGTCAACCAACGACCGGTCAAAGGCGTTCGTGGCTATTACCGAGTCACCCTGCGCCACGGCGTGAGTCGCCTGCACAGTGGAAAACGGCATACCCTTGGAATCATCTTTCACGACGCGTTATGACCCCATGAACCCGATCACCTTCGACTTGTTTGCCGACGCCGAACCCGAGCAGCAACCCAGGCTCGATCGGATCGGTGAACAGTCCTGCGTCCTCAGAGGCTTTGCCCTGCCCTGGCTGGATCAGCTGCTGCCTGCACTGGACGCCGTTCTGGCGGCGGCACCGTTTCGGCAGATGATCACGCCCGGGGGCTTTACCATGTCGGTGGCCTTGAGCAGTTGCGGCGCGCTGGGCTGGACCACCGACCGCAGCGGTTATCGCTATACCCGCCATGATCCGCTGACCGGAAAACCCTGGCCGACAATGCCCGAGGTGTTTTTCGAACTGGCACAAGCGGCGGCGCGGGAAGCAGGGTTCGCGGATTTCGTGCCTGATTCATGCCTGATCAACCGTTATGTTCCCGGAGCCAAGATGTCTTTGCACCAGGACAAAGACGAAGTTTCCTACGCAGCGCCCATTGTTTCAGTGTCCCTGGGATTGCCGGCGGTGTTCCTGTTCGGCGGTTTCGAGCGCAGCGATAAAAGCCAACGAGTGCCTCTGTTGCATGGCGACATCGTGGTCTGGGGCGGCGTGGATCGCTTGCGTTATCACGGCGTCTTGCCGATCAAGGACGGCCAACACCCGCGACTGGGCGAACAACGGATCAACTTCACTTTTCGTACCGCTGGATGAAGCCTTCGAATTCGACCGCAAGACCCGGGGTGCAGCGACCCTGTCGGCTGGTTAATCTGCATGAAACGGATCAACGGACATGAAGCCATGACAAGCCATTCGACAAAGATCGCCACCGAGAACGATCCTCGCTGGGCCGCCGTCGTCGCCCGTGATCCCCGGGCAGACGGACAGTTTGTGTATGCGGTGAAAACCACCGGCATTTACTGTCGTCCCAGCAGCCTGGCGCGCTTGCCGAAACCACAGAACGTCGAGTTTTTCGATACGGCCGAGCAGGCGCAAGCTGCGGGTTATCGCCCTAGTAAGCGCGCCGCGAAGGATCAAAGCGACGTCGCCGCGCAACATGCTGCGACCGTGGCGGCCGCATGCCGCCAGATTGAAACCGCGGAGAATCTGCCTGTTCTGAGCGAGTTGGCCTCTGCTGCGGGCCTGAGTAGCTTTCACTTCCATCGGGTGTTCAAAGCGGTGACCGGTCTGACGCCCAAGGGTTACGCTGCGGCCCATCGCTCCCGCAGGGTTCGTGAGCGACTCACGGATGGGGGCTCAGTGACCGACGCGCTGTATGACGCCGGTTTCAACTCCAACAGCCGTTTCTATGAAGCCGCCGATCAGTTATTGGGCATGAAACCCGGTGATTACCGCGCGGCCGGTCAGAACAACGACATTCGTTTTGCTGTCGGTCAGTGTTCCCTGGGGGCGATTCTGGTGGCGCAGAGTGAACGGGGTGTTTGCGCGATCCTGCTGGGTGATGACCCGCACCAACTGGTCTGCGATCTGCAGGACAAGTTTCGGCGTGCGAATCTGATTGGCGCCGATCACACGTTCGAACAACTGATCGCCAAGGTTGTAGGTTTTATCGAAGCGCCGGCCCTGGGACTGGACTTGCCGCTGGATGTTCGTGGTACCGCTTTTCAAGAACGGGTCTGGCAAGCCCTGCGGGAAATTCCCGCTGGTTGCACCGCCAGCTACGCCGATATCGCTCAACGAATCGGCGCGCCAAAAGCGATGCGCGCCGTGGCTCAAGCCTGCGGCGCGAACAACCTGGCGGTGGCGATTCCGTGCCACCGCGTGGTGCGCAGCGACGGCAACCTTTCGGGCTATCGCTGGGGTGTGGAGCGCAAGCGTCAGTTGCTTGAGCGCGAAAACCCGTCTGAGTCCTGAATGCCGATATAGACCGACACTGAATCCGGGCTGGTATAGACCTCGAAGTCTGTGGCGAACGTGCGGCAAATCTGCGGATTGTCCTTAAAGTAGGCCCAGATCAGGCCCCACGCCTGAATGACGCTGTCTGGCATCGCCCCTTGGGCGCTGAACACCAGGTATTCGCCTCCCTGCACCTGAACCTGCGCAAAGTCCTCGGAAGGCGCGGTGACCGCCACCCCCGCGGTCACATCGAAGTAGCCCGAAGCGTCGGACTCGTAGTTGGAATAGACGCCGTACACAAACGAATCCGGCTGTTTGTGGGCGATCTTGTCGAAGATTCCCTCAACGAAGAATTGTTCCCACATCGGGCCGATGCGCGCAGTGTCTGGTTGCTGCTCTGCGGCATTGCAGGTGCGCACTTGCAGGCCCGAGACGCTAAAGGGCCGTACTTCACGCTGCTTTACATCCATGGTCGATAATCCTTGTCTCTGTAATTTGTCTGTTTGATTGATGGTGAAACAGTCAACGATTGACGTCGACCACCACCCGCCCACGCAATTGACCGGCGAGCAATCGCGGTGCCGCCTCGATCACGTCGCTCAAACCTATTTCGTGGCTGATCAGCGGCAGCAAGGTGAAGTCTAGATCCTTGGCCAGACGATTCCAGGCCAGTATCCGCTTGGCTTTGGGCTGAGTCACGCTGTTGATCCCGGCCAGGGTCACGCCGCGCAAAATGAACGGTGCGACTGACGCCGGGAAGTCCATGCCTTGCGCCAGGCCACATGCGGCGACAGTGCCGTTGGCCTTCGTGCTGGCACAGGCATTGGCCAGGGTGTGGCTGCCGACCGAGTCGATGACCGCCGCCCAACGCTCCTTGGCCAAGGGTTTGCCCGGCTCGGACAGCGTGGCGCGGTCGATGATTTCGCTGGCGCCGAGTTGCTTGAGGTAATCGTGTTCAGAGGTGCGGCCCGTAGACGCGACCACCCGATAGCCGAGCTTGCTCAGCAGTGCGATGGCAAAACTGCCTACGCCGCCATTGGCGCCGGTGACCAATACGTCTCCCTGCTCGGGCGTCACGCCATTATGTTCCAGCGCCAGGATGCTCAGCATCGCCGTGTAACCCGCCGTGCCGATGGCCATCGCTTGCGCCGTGGTGAATGCCTTGGGCAGCGGAATCAGCCAGTCGCCATTCAAGCGAGCCTTCTGCGCCAGTCCGCCCCAATGCCCTTCACCAACGCCCCAGCCATTGAGTACGACTTGATCACCGACCTTGTAGTCTGGATGCCCGCTGACTTCGACAGTGCCTGCCAGATCGATCCCCGGCACCATCGGGAATTTTCGCACCACCGGGCTGCTGCCGGTGATCGCCAGGCCATCCTTGAAGTTCAGCGTGCTGTACGCAACACGTACTGTCACATCGCCCTCGGGCAGTTGATCGTCATTGATCTGTTGCAGTGTGGCCCGGTAACCGCTGTCGTCTTTGTCGATCAAAATGCCTTGGAACATTGCTGCCTCCAGATGGAATCACTCAGTTGTCGTGCAGTTGAAATAACACATAGCAACCTTTCACCGTACTCGACTTTCAGCCAAGAGTGACGCAGGGAACGAAAACTCGACTGGCCTTGCATCAGTCATTGCTGATACAAAAACGGTCCTACCGTCCCTGCCCTGTTATGACGTCGGAGAATCCTTCAAATGAGCAAATGGCCAGACACCCGCATTCTTGACCTGCTTGGCATTGAGCTGCCGATCATCCAGGCGCCCATGGCCGGAGCGACCACTTCGGCCATGGTTATCGCAGCCAGTAATGCCGGCGGCCTGGGCTCGATGCCGGCAGCCATGTTAAGCATCGATCAGTTGCGCGAGGAGTTGAAAACGATTCGTCAACACACTCAGCGCCCGATTAACGTCAACTACTTCTGCCATCAGACTCCCGCCGCCGATGAGCAACGCGCTCAAGACTGGAAGAATCTGCTGGAACCCTACTACCGGGAACTTGGCGTGGACTTCGACGCGCCGACGCCAGTGTCCAATCGAGCGCCGTTCGATAGTGCGGCCTGCGAGGTCGTCGAAGAGTTTCGCCCTGAAGTCGTGAGCTTCCACTTCGGCCTGCCGGAAAAATCCCTGCTGGATCGCGTGAAAGCCACTGGAGCGAAAATCCTTTCCTCGGCCACCACCGTCGAAGAGGCCATCTGGCTCGAACAGCAGGGTTGTGACGCGATTATCGCCATGGGGTACGAGGCCGGTGGCCATCGGGGCATGTTTCTCAGTGATGATCTGAGCAGCCAGGTGGGCCTCTTTGCGCTGGTGCCGCAGATCGTCGATGCGGTGAAAGTGCCGGTGATTGCTGCCGGGGGGATTGCCGATGCGCGAGGCGTCGCGGCGGCGTTCCTGTTGGGGGCTTCGGCGGTGCAAGTGGGCACGGCGTACTTGTTCACACCAGAGGCCAAGGTCAGCGCGTCTCATCACAAGGCGTTGCACACGGCCAAGGAAAGTGAAACGGCTGTCACTAACATTTTCACCGGACGCCCGGCGCGCGGCATTCTCAATCGGGTGATGCGCGAACTCGGGCCGATGAGCGACAAAGCACCGGCCTTCCCTCTGGCGGGTGGTGCGCTGATGCCATTGCGGGCCAAGGGGGAAGCGGATTTCAGCAATCTCTGGGCGGGTCAGGCATTCACGCTGGGCATTGAAATGACCACGGCTGAACTGACCCAGCGTCTGGCTGAGGAAGGATTGGCTAAGTTGCTTCGTCGCTAGGACACGTCCGTGTAGCAGCTGCCGAAGGCTGCGTTCGGCCGCGCAGCGGTCGTGAAACCAGACACCGCGGTCTTTCAGGCTAACGGTGGCAGCTGGATTTACGACCGCTACGCGGCCGAACGCAGCCTTCGGCAGCTGCTACAGGTTCATGCGTGGTCTCAACAACGCGCATCCGACACATTCCGTTTGCAGGCATTTCGCTATATATTCCGCTATATAGCGTTTCACCCCCTCGTTGAACTTGCCTACCACGGAGCCGTTTCATGACCATTCGTGCCTCACGTTTTGCCCCCACCTGCCTGGCAACCCTGCTGGCAGTGTTCGTTTTCGGGTCCGCCCAGGCGGACGAAGTCCAGGTCGCCGTCGCTGCCAACTTCACTGCACCGATTCAGGCGATCGCCGCCGATTTCGAAAAAGACACTGGGCATAAACTGGTCACCTCCTTTGGTGCCACCGGCCAGTTCTATACCCAGATCAAGAACGGCGCACCGTTCGAGGTGTTCCTCTCGGCGGACGACACCACCCCGCAAAAACTCGAAACCGAAGGCGACACGGTCAAGGGCTCGCGCTTCACCTACGCCGTCGGCACCCTGGCGCTGTGGTCGGCGAAAGAAGGTTACGTCGATGCCAAAGGCAAAGTGCTGAGCGACAACCAGTATCAGCATTTGTCCATCGCCAACCCGAAAGCCGCGCCTTACGGTCTGGCCGCCACTCAGGTATTGGCCAAGCTGGGCCTGACCGACAAGGTCAAAACCAAGATCGTTGAAGGCCAGAACATCACCCAGGCCTACCAATTCGTCTCCACCGGCAACGCTGAACTGGGTTTTGTGGCCTTGTCGCAGATCTACAAAGACGGCAAAGTCACCGGCGGCTCGGCCTGGATCGTTCCAGCCGACATGCACGACCCGATCAAACAAGACGCGGTGATCCTCAACAAAGGCAAGGACAACCCGGCCGCCAAGGCACTGGTTGACTACCTCAAAGGTCCGAAAGCCGCCGCAATTATCAAATCCTACGGTTACCAACTCTAAATGACGCTATCGAGTGCCGACTTTTCCGCCATCTGGCTGACCCTGAAACTGGCGTCGCTGACGACGGTTATCCTGCTGGTCATCGGCACTCCGATTGCGTTATGGCTGTCGCGCACCCGCTCGTGGTTGCGTGGCCCGGTCGGGGCGATCGTCGCCCTGCCCCTGGTGCTGCCGCCGACAGTGATTGGCTTCTATCTGTTGCTGGCGCTCGGCCCTAACGGGTTTGTCGGCCACTTCACCCAATCGCTGGGACTCGGGACCCTCACGTTCAGTTTCGCAGGGTTAGTGATCGGCTCGGTGCTCTACTCGATGCCGTTCGTGGTCCAGCCCCTGCAAAACGCTTTTTCCGCCATCGGCACTCGCCCATTGGAAGTGGCCGCAACCTTGCGCGCCAATCCCTGGGACACGTTTTTCAGCGTGATCCTGCCGCTGGCCCGCCCCGGTTTCATCACCGCTGCCATTCTCGGTTTCGCCCATACCGTGGGTGAATTCGGCGTGGTGCTGATGATCGGCGGCAATATTCCCGACAAGACTCGCGTGGTCTCGGTGCAGATCTACGATCACGTCGAAGCCATGGAATACGCCCAGGCCCATTGGCTGGCTGGGGCGATGCTGGTGTTCTCCTTTATGGTGTTGCTGGCGCTCTACTCCAGTCGCAAAACCAAAGCGGGCTGGAGCTGACCGATGATTCATACGCGACTGAAACTGAGGTACTCGGGGTTCGCCCTGGAAGTGGATCTGCAATTGCCCGGCCGCGGCGTCACTGCGCTTTACGGTCACTCCGGTTCGGGCAAGACCACTTGCCTGCGCTGCATCGCTGGCCTGGAGAAGGCCGAGCAGGGTTTCATCCAGGTCAACGATGAAGTCTGGCAGGACAGCGGCAAGAAGATTTTCGTGCCGCCCCACAAACGGGCGTTGGGTTACGTTTTCCAGGAAGCCAGCCTGTTTCCCCATCTGTCGGTGCTGGCCAACCTGCAGTTCGGCCTCAAGCGCATTCCTCGCCCACAGCGACGGGTCGACATGGCACACGCGACTGAACTGCTCGGGATCGGCCATTTGCTGGATCGCCATCCGCAGCACCTTTCCGGCGGTGAACGGCAGCGGGTCGGCATCGCCCGCGCCCTGCTCACCAGCCCGAAACTGTTGCTGATGGACGAGCCGCTGGCAGCGTTGGATAGCCAACGCAAAAACGAAATCCTGCCTTACCTGCAACGACTGCATGATGAGCTGGACATCCCGGTGCTGTACGTCAGTCACTCACAAGATGAAGTCGCGCGGTTGGCCGATCACCTCGTTCTGCTCAGCAATGGCAAGGCGCTGGCCAGCGGCGCTATTGGCGAAACGCTGGCCCGTCTCGACCTGCCCCTGGCGCTGGGCGACGACGCCGGCGTGGTCATCGAGGGGCACGTCAGTGCCTATGACCCCGACTATCAGTTGCTGACCCTGCAACTGCCGAACACGAACCTGAACATTCGCGTGGCTCACTCACCGATGACCCCGGGTCAGGCGCTGCGCTGCAAGGTTCAGGCGCGGGATGTCAGCCTGAGCCTGCAAAGCATCGAGCAAAGCAGCATCCTCAATCGCTTGCCGGTCACTGTGATCAGTGAAATGGGCGCGGACAATGCCGCCCATGTGCTCATCCGTCTGGACGCTGACGGCACACCGCTGCTGGCGCGGATCACCCGTTATTCCCGGGACCAATTGGGCGTGCACTCCGGCCAGCAACTCTGGGCACAGATCAAGGCGGTGGCGGTGCTGGCGTAAATCCGCTGGCACGACTGCAATGGCGCGCGGTCAATGGCTGTAACGGCCCCTGATCCCTCGCCAAGGACTACCGTCATGCCCGACATCGCGCTAACCGATGCGCTGCCATCCGACCTGCATTACGTCGATGACACCCAGCCCGGCATCACCCGCAAGAAACTGCGCGACACGTTCTGCTACTTCGACCCTGCGGGTCAGCGCATTACCGATCAAGACGAAATCAAACGCCTCAATGCCCTCGCCGTCCCCCCGGCCTACACCGATGTGTGGATCTGTGCCGACCCGCGCGGCCATCTGCAAGCCACCGGCCGAGATGCCCGAGGTCGCAAGCAATACCGTTATCACCCGCGCTGGCGAGAAGTGCGTGATGCCGACAAGTACTCACGCTTGCGGGACTTCGGGTTGGCGTTGCCGAAACTGCGCAAACAGCTTGAAGCACTGCTGGCGGCTCCCGGCTTCAGTCGCGACAAAGTCATGGCCACGGTCATCACCTTGCTCGATGCGACGCTGATCCGGGTCGGCAACACCCAGTACGCTCGGGACAACCGCTCCTACGGCCTGACCACCCTGCGCAACCGTCACGTCGAGGTCAACGGCAACGCGATCCTGTTCCAGTTCCGCGGCAAGAGCGGTGTCGAGCACCAGATCACCGTGAAAGACCGACGCCTGGCGCGGATCATCAAACGCTGCCTGGAAATTCCCGGGCAAAACCTGTTTCAGTACCTGGATGAAAACGGTGAGCGACACACCGTCAGTTCCTCTGACGTCAACGCCTACCTGCAAACCCTCACCGGTGCCGACTTCACTGCCAAGGACTACCGCACCTGGGCCGGTAGCGCGTTGGCGTTGGCGGTTTTGCGTGAACTGCAGTGGGAGCCTGAGTCGGATGCGAAGCGGCATGTGGTGGAGATGGTCAAGAACGTTGCCAAACAACTGGGCAACACCCCGACCGTCTGCCGCAAGTGCTACATCCACCCGGCGGTGCTCGATGGTTTTCTTTTGGGTGCGCTGGCTGAGCTGCCCAGGCCTCGAGCGCGCAAAGGGCTCAGGGCGGAGGAAGTCGGGCTGGCGGTGTTTTTGGAGAAGATGAGCGCAACCGTTGAAGCGACGAACTGACCTGTCTATTTTTTGCACGATCGCAAATGGCTTCTATAGTTGTTGTGAACCTGAATTAGCTGTGGTGAGCCATGGAAGACATTTTCGTTGTGAAGCGTTGCAACAAGATCATCATCTATGGCCGCCGAGCCGGAGATACCAGCCATCCACCACCCGATGCCGCCGTCTGGTATCGCATCGCCGATACTCGAACCCGTGGCTTCATCGGTGACGGTTTCGACCATGAAGAAGACGCCCGGCGTGAATGCCGGCAGCTCAATGCCAGGTCACAAGTGACGGTCCGAGAAGGCTGATGCTACCTGCCTTTCACGGGTCTATACTGAAAAAAGCTGAAGGATTAGCGACCCCATCGGCAGACAGCTCGCTCCCCCGCGGGCTTTTTGCTGCCAATTACAGGTTTCTTGAACGGAGGTGTTTGCCATGTCCGAAAAAGAGTCCATCACCACACTGCTCACCCTGCTCGACTCCCGTCAGGCTCGCCTGGCAGCGGCATGCAAGGAAATCGCCGACTGGGTCGATCATCAAGGCGGGCACCCGACGGCCCTCAGAATCCGTGATCGTCTGAACGACATTGAGAAGGACGCGCCACTGATTCGCAATACGCTGTCGTCGCTCAAACCTGTCGACCCGCCCCTGCCGCGGTTCAGATGATTCGACCTGGACATCCTCAAGGACACGGCCTGATTCAGGACGCATAAACGGCGACCTTATCGTCACCGGGTGCGTCCTTGCCTGAACACTTCCTGCTACATCCCCAACCCAGCCTGGCGCTGGGCTTTTTTATGGCTGCGCAATCTGTTTCACGCTGCGTTCACATCTCAGGCTCTAGATTGACCGGACTCCTTTGAAGAATCCCCTGGCCCGCCCGCATGCGGGCCTTTTTTTGCCCATTACGCTGGCAACGAACGTCACCGCACGCTAGAGGTCAAACGATTACACGTCACCAAGGAGGCGTCTGATGGTTACTCACTTCAAAGTCGGCGGGCATCTGGCCTGCGGTCACAAAGGCAGCAATCTCGTTTCAACCAGCGAACTGACCCGGGTGAAATGCAGAAGCTGCCGCAACACCGACGCGTTCAAGGATGCGCGCAAAGACCAACGCAACGCTGCACGCCGCGCCGCACGCAAAGCCAAAGTTACGCACACTGCCAATGACTGGCGTGCGGCTTGGGTCGAACGGCTCACCGCCATGGAAGGACTGCAACGATTGCCTCGTGGTTTCACCGGTCAGCCTTTCGTTTAGCTGACAGCATCGGTGGCCGGATCGAACTCATTCGATCCGGCCGCTGGCGCCATGATTTCCAGCAACGACATGCGTTGGAAGGCCTCGACCAGACCACGCCCCTCCTCGGGTGCGCATGAGATGGCCAGCCGCATCGTCGCCTCCCCCAGATGCCAGATCAGAAACGCAGACTCCCGAACCCGCAACGCATCACTGTCGGGGAATACCCGAAGCATCGCGTCAGCCAATAACCCGCCCGCAATACGACTCTCCTGCAGTTCCAACGCCATGAGCTGTTTGTCCGCCTGCATCCCGGACCAGATATCACGCATCGCCGGTGTAGCAAAAACGATCTCGTAATACTGATCGGGCAGCGCCGAATAGGCTGCTTGCAATCCTTGCGCGTCCTCGACTGCACCCAACGCCTCTTCGATACAGCGACGGCTTTCGGCGTTATAGCGCTCGGCGTGTGCGTTAGTTGGATGATTCTTAAGCCCCCAGCACCCTGCCATTTTTTGGCGGCGAACAGATTTCTCGACTAGGGTTCTATCGAATCGAAATTGCGCCGACGGTGTTGGCGGGCACTCATCAAGGAGGGGACAGATGACATCAATTCGAGATACCGAAAAAACCTATCGCACCTGGTCCAGCCCAATCTTGCTTGAACTCAAGGAGAGAGAAGACCAGCTAGACGCTGCAGCCCGCCAGGCCCTTCAAAATGTCTTGGTGGAGAGAAGGCTTGTCGATACCGGCAACCCTGCTGGCGAAGATCGACGCGGCGCTAATCCAGGGGTTAGCGGGCCGGGTCGATAACTGCCGCGGGCTAAAAAACAGCAAGCCAGAAACAAACAAGGGTTTGCATCAGCTTTCGCTCGCAAACCCTTGATTTTAGATGGTGCCCGAAGCCGGAATCGACAGCAGCCGCCTGACCCACCCTCACCTATTGTGCGAAGTACTGTTTTCAGGCCAAAGGAGCAGGCCCAAGAGTCAAATCGATGTCTAGCCTCGCCAATGCTTTGCCGCGGGCTAACGCCTCATTGAAGCTGTCGTACTTGGCATTTTCACGGATTGCTTCAACCCGGTTTTCTTTGTTCTCTACAGCGATTCTAAGTCCTGTTGGCACAGAATCACTGTCGCTATCCCATTCGAAATCAATCTTCGCTTTAACACCTCGATGCTCATATTCAACTGGGTACGGCCTTTCCACTAACACCATTTCGATCTCCTTGATCCGGCTCCATGCCGGGCCGAACACAAATACCCCACTTCTACGAATCACGCCAGCCGACGACGCAGGCTTCTGCCTGGGGATTGCCAATGAGCAATCCCGCAAATGCTTTGAGCGATGAAAAGTGCCCTCACTACGCCGCGCTTGATCCGGCGGGCGCCACCGCAACCACAAAGGCAAAAAAGTCTGACCAACTAAGTGAATTGCGGACCAACTCTTAAATAGCGGACCAGAAACAAACAAGGGTTTGCATCAGCTTTCGCCCGCAAACCCTTGATTTAAGATGGTGCCGAAGCCGGAATCGAACTTTCCTCTTTGTCGCTGAAAATAAAGGAAAATTTTAAGTTCGAAATTTTCTCTATCTCTATGTGTACCCTTATTGGGTTTTCAAATGGTACGACTTGAACGCAGTGGGGTACCGCGTAGACGAAAAATATCCCGGGTTAAAACAATGCCCCGCGAAACTGGCGCGGGGCTTGGTTCTAATGCTCTGGGTCAAAAGATTGAGCCGCTGTCAGCTGAATGTGGCCAGCGCGCTGTACCCTTTATCACGCAACAGCGTGTGCAATTGACGACGACGCACACCCTGGTTGCCCCCATCGAACAACGGCAAGGCAATAGCATCCTGCAACAAAGCGCCCATCGGCATTGCGTGGCTGTAGCTTTCGATACCGACCACGCGCATCAGGTCGGTGATGACCCGCACGGCCACTTCCGAGCCGTACACCTTGGAATGCAGCGCCAGCTCCAACGCGCCCGGAGTTTGCGCGTCCTGAGCCCAACAGGCTCGTCAGGCCAGGCTGCGAACGGCCTCAATGGAGCTCTTGGCGTCAGCCAGCGCATAACCCACTGGCTGGTGCTCGATGATCGGCTGCACTGCGCCACGGTGTTCGGTCCGGCAAAAATCCAGGGCGACGTCGAAGGCTGCGCGCATCAACCCGCAGGCCAGGAAGCCGACCAAGGCCGCCGTAGAGCTGAAGCTGGCCTCGATCAACCCGCAGCCCTCGCCTTCGACATCGAGGTTACCCAGCGGTACGCGCACCGGTAAAGCGGCAGCCACTTGCGGATCACGTTGGCGTTGATGCCGTGGCTGATGGCGACGCTGGATAGGGTTGCAACCGGTTGCAGGCATTCCTGAACAACCTGGGCCTTGAAGGGTTTCAGATAAGAGCTTCGATGGCGCATGGAAATCCTGACGTTAAGGCCGATAGCGTCCGCTTAAAAATACACGGACACCATCGCCCTTAATGCTGGAGTTCGGAAGGTGACTTCCCCAGACGCTTACGGTCGCTTCACGCCCAGAGGAAGTCAGTCTTTCAAAGCAGGCCTTCCTCTGAAAACCCTTTCCACCCTGTAATTATCCGTCTTCGCTAGCAGTGCTATCGCCGCTGTCGAACCGGTCAAGACCAGGACACTTTTGGATATCGCGAAAACCAGCAGCGTCACCGACACAAGCAAGGAATGTGGTGTGGTTCCGGTGCTCCTGGTTTATGAAGATTTGAAGGGCCAGCGTCACACCGCTAGCTATTCGGTACTTGACAGTGGTTGTGAAAGTAATTAATGGTTCCGTTATTCCTTATCGCGAAACCAAGGGAGGCGCGCATACAACGTGTCTCTTTTGTTTGATCGCCCTGCATACGGATAACGCGAGTTTCCTAGCGATCGAGGAGCGATAAACCGTCAGGTGTACTGGCGCGCTCCGATGTCCCCTTTACGGTTGATCGCGCCTCAATCACGACTCAACCGGCTTGATCGAAACGACATCAAAATAGCGAAACTTTTGTTTCTTAGCCTCATTTTTGGCTGCTTGTTCCGCGACAATCGTGCTTAACGTATTCGCATCGTATACGAACACTTCTGCCTCACCTTCGAACTCCCTCGTAACGCGCAGCGTTACCCGCAGCCTCGGCGAGAAAGATTTTGAAAGGGCTCGACGTACTGGCTTTTCTTGTGGCGTCGGACTAGGCACAGGAGTGGGAGCGATGAATATTGACTCAGATTCAGACTGTTTAGGTGAGCCGAAAAGCGCATGGCGCATTTCCTCCTCGCTTAGCTGTGTTGCCATGAATGCATACCCATATCGTTTGATGCGATCGAAAAAACTGAAGCTGCTTTCGGCTGCTTTGAGGAAGATGACACATCTCCCATGACAGACAAAAATTCTCTTTCTAACCAATGGAATTGTTTTGGGCATACGGCTTGACATCGCTAAGTCATTCCCTGTCGAGCCCCACGTACTAAGGCTCGCCATCTTTGATCTCTAACCCTATTTACAACTGATCGTCCACGGCTCATCGAGTTTGGTCGTGTAGCTCTGACTCAACATCTCGCGACGCATTGCCCAAGCAGGGTTAGCAGGCACACTTGCCGAACGTAGCGTACCTCTCCCCCACCTTTCGTTGATCTTGTCTAATACTCCCATAAGATTTGCAGCCTCCGTCGCTTGCGACGCAGCAAACCGTGTACTCGCCGGGTTTGCAGAAATTCAGCAGCAAAATTCGGCTTTGCTGTAGTTGAATCCAGGTCGATACACACGTTCCAACGCATCGACCGCGGTCTTTGTCAGCAATCTCACATCGTCAGTCGGATACGGCAGATCCACGACAACACCATTCTCAAATTTGGTTTCCTCTGGATTGAACTGACTGAATCTCTGCCTCTTTTGCTCGCAGAGCCTCTTTGGACACCACTTTCGGTAAATTGTGACGTAAGCGGGTCTCCCCTTCAGTTCGTCTACGCTGAACCGCTCCATGGTGAAAGCCGCGCTGGTGTCGCCCTCCAAAGGGGCCAAGGCCATTTGATTGCGAGGAAAGCTGCCTGGCATTTGGAGTGAACTGTCGGCAGATGTTGCCTGCCAAGTGGTACCTTCGCAGGTGCCTTCGCCCTTTACTCACGGAGGCATATGATAATTTTATTTTTCATAGATGCCTTTAAGGAGACGAGTCGTGGAGCCCGTAGAGCGAACCTCTGCAAGCGGTTTAGAAGCACACATCCGCGGTGAGCGCATTGCTGCAACCGACGGCATTTCCTCGAAAGAAATACTGGTCCAGATTTTTAACCGAGAACGTATAGAGGAAAGCCTCATCGTGCCCGCCGTAGCAGAACCGCTGATCGTTTGGGTTCTATCCGGTGATGCAACAGTTGAAGAACGGGTAGCCGGTGAGGAATGGAGTTCAAACGAAGTGAAAAAGGGAGACTTTTTCCTTACCACTTCCTCCGTCCCTTACGAAATGCGTTGGCACGTTTCCGGCTCGGAGCCTTTTGTGGTCATGCATATTTACATCGCACTCCAACTACTCGAACGTGCGATCCAAGAAGCGCACGAGGGACCCGCAGGCTCAATTCGTTTGCGCGAAATATCAGGAGGTCGAGACGAGTCGCTGTCGGTATTACTCGAACAGTTTAGAGTTGAGCTGACCACCATGGGAGAAACCAGCGCACTCTTGATACAAGGAATCGCTCAGTGCATCGCCGTGCACCTGGTCCGTAGGTATCTTGACGCTGGAGCTGAAAACATTGCTCATCGCAATGCGCTGCCGGTATTCAAGCTGAAGCGTGTTGTAAACACGATGGAGAAAAAGCTCGGAGAAGATTTTTGTTTGGCTGATCTAGCTAATGAAATTGGAATGAGCGAGTACCATTTCAGTCGTCTGTTCAAACGTGCGACCGGGCATTCACCCTCTCAATACTTCATAAAGCTGAGAATGAGCAAAGCAAAGCAGCTCCTCATAGAAACCGAAAGAAGCATCATTGATATTGGCATGGACGTTGGCTACAGCAGTGCCAGCCACTTCTCCCAAGTATTTAAACGGGAAGCCGGCGTTCCTCCAAGCCACTACCGAAAATGAACACCGCTCGCTTTTTATTCAGGGCGCAAAATCCATTAAAATCGACAAAGTACAGCACTTAAATGGATTATTGATCGGGCTTTGTTCAGCTCAGAGATTCTGCGGTTTAAAATCCTCACGCAAACTTATTGTCTCCCCAGCAATCATGAACTTGCCTTGGCCGCGATAATGAAGGGTTTTCGGATTTTCCACTGAAGTCGCAACGTGTGCCTTTACCACTTCCCATACAAACAGCCCATACTCTCCGATAAAGTTGGAATCGGAAAGCCGGCACTCAAAATTTGCATAGCACTCCTTAATAAGTGGAGCCTTGACCTTATCCGCCTTTTCCGGCGTAAGACCAAACTCTCTAAATTTATCAATTTTATCTCCGGTGCTATTACCCACAGCCACTACTTTTGAAGCCAACTCAACCGTAGGAATATTGATCACACACTCTTGGCTGTTCCGAATCAAATCATAGCTGTGGTTTCCGGCCCAGATGTAGCAACCGAACAGTGCCGGCTCGAACTGTATCATCATATGCCAACCCATCGTCATGATATTCGTCTCGCCCTTCCAGGCTGAACTAACCATTACAATCGGCCCCGTCTCCAAATGCCGGCGCACATCAATTAGTGGGTAGTTGGATTTTTCAAACATGGTCATGTCTTCCTCCGGCGCTAAAGCAACCTCGATCAAAATCAAGCGACACGGCCTGAGCTATGCCGCTTGCGCAACCAAGAAATCAACTTCCAACAGCGACGCTCATTCCTCCATCAGCCATAACGACCGAACCGACAATAAAGCTGGCACGCTCGGAAGCCAAAAACGCAACGATCTCCGCGATTTCGCCAGGAGAAGCCGCCCTGCCGATCGGCGCCGACTTACCGTGATCTTCCAGGAAGCCTGGACCGTCTTCCATAAAGTGATTCAGGAGATTAGTGACTACGTCACCCACGCCAATCGCGTTGACACGAATGCCATGGTCAATTGCTTCCAAGGCTTGAGTTCGAGTCAGTTGAGCGAGCGCACCTTTTGATGCGGTGTAGGCAGCAATACCAGGGAATGCGAAATAAGAGGCATAGGAAGCGATGTTGACGATTGCACCCGACTTTTGCTTCATCATTTCTTTCGCGGCTTCTCGCGAGTGGAGGAACGCGCCAGTAACGTTCGTCTCCATCTGCCAGCTCCAATCCTCGCGCGTCATTTCAATGAGCGGTTTGTAGATGATCCGACCTGCATTGTTGACCAGTACATCGAGCTTGCCGAAGTGCTGTATCGCCAAGGCAACAGCGGCTTCAGCCGAGCCATCGACGGTAATATCAGCCACGAAAGGAACCAATCCTGGGCGCTCCAGGCTTTTCACCTCTGGATTGATATCTTCAGCAATTACTTTGGCGCCCCGAGCATGGAACAGCTCGGCGATTGCGCGGCCAATACCACTTGCGGCCCCCGTAACAATCACAACTTTGCCAGCTATTTCGTTCGGCGTAGGGATAAAATCAGTCATGTCATTTCTCCAGTTAAGACAGTAGCTGAACAATTTCAGCCACTACACATACGAGTGAGCGTATGTGGCTGTCGCTTTCGACGAATCAACTTTCGCCTATTGCAACCATCCACTCTTTAGGAGCCTTGCTTGCCCTGTCGGGGTTTTGCTTTTATCTCTCGGGCAACTACTTTTTCCAAAAACCTTGACCCCATCAAGGGATGGTTTAAACCCTCATTACCATTTAACCGCACTATTGGTTACTCAGAAGTTGATAACATCGAACTGTTCAGCGAGAGGTCGCAATAATCCGAGACGCGCGCTCATTGCGAAACACCAGTTCGTCGATCCGCGGGGCCACACCTTCAGCCTCCCGACGTGCCGCCAATATCTTGTGGTGATGAGACGACTTCGAACACACCGGGTCCGCGTTGCTGGCGTCACCCGTTAGTTGGAAAGCTTGGCAACGGCAGCCACCGAAGTCGCGTGATTTTTCGTCGCAGGAGCGGCACGGTTCGACCATCCATTCGTGCCCGCGAAAGCGATTGAAGCCGAAGGACTCGTACCAGATGTGCGCAAGGCTGTGCTCGCGGACATTCGGAAACTGCACGGGTAACTGACGAGCACTGTGACAAGGGAGTGCCGTACCGTCCGGCGTGATGTCGAGGAACACACTGCCCCAACCATTCATGCAGGCCTTGGGGCGTTCCTCGTAATAGTCCGGAGTGACGAAAATCAATTTGCAGGGATGCTTCTCGGCCGCCAGTTTCTCCCGATACTCATTGGTAATGCGCTCGGCGCGTTGCAATTGTGCATGGGTCGGCAATAGCCCCACACGATTCAACTCTGCCCAACCGTAGAACTGGCAGGTCGCGAGTTCTACGAAATCAGCCTCAAGATCCAGGCAGAGTTCGATAATTTGGTCGATTCGATCAATGTTGTGTCTGTGAGTGACAAAGTTGAGCACCATTGGATAACCCGCAGCCTTGACTGCCCGAGCCATGGCTCGCTTCTGCTCAAAGGCTTTACGAGAACCTGCCAACAAGTTATTGACCGTTTCATCGCTGGCCTGAAAGCTGATCTGAATGTGGTCAAGACCGACACGCTTGAAGGCTTCGATACGCGCTTCATCAAGGCCGATACCAGAAGTGATCAGGTTGGTGTAGTAGCCCAACTCGCTAGCGGCGCGGATCAGTTCCTCCAAATCCTGACGTACCAGTGGCTCACCGCCCGAAAACCCCAACTGCGCTGCGCCTAACTCGCGAGCCTGACGAAATACATCTATCCATTCGGCGGTGGTGAGTTCCCGCCCCTGCCGGGAAAAATCCAACGGGTTGGAGCAGTAAGGACACTGCAACGGACAGCGATATGTCAGCTCAGCGAGCAGCCAAAGCGGTAGCCCGACTGAATGTTCAGGTGACTTGCAACCAGAACTGTTCATGAGCAGCCTCCAGGGACTGTATGACATCGTCTGCCAGCATTAAGGAAGTTGACCCCGACTGGGCCGGGGTCAACATGGCAGGGGCTGCTCTCGTGTCGTGGACGAAGAGACGGCCCCATCACAGCGCGTCAGCGGTTGGCAAAGTACATAGTCACTTCAAATCCAAGACGCATGTCGACGTAGGTAGGTTTGGTCCACATAGATATTTCCTCATTTTTGTTTGAATGTGTGTCGTTGTGTAAAACGCCTTTTTGTTCGCAGATAAGAACATTATTCCTTATTAGGAACAAGCCTAGCACCATAACACCCCGCTTACAAGTCACTACAGGGGGCGAGAAGACCAGCACCTTTCTGGTAAAAGAGATCGCATCAATGGGACCACTCAACAATGCAAAAAGTACATCGAGAGGTCGCGTCATTGGGGACTGCTTAAGTCGCCTGCTGCCTTCCAGCTCTTTCCATGAAGCAATAGGTGATGAGCAAAAAGGCAGGAAAACCTGCGCCCAGGAAGCACAAACCCTTCCATCCAAAATGACGCAACCAGATACTTGCGAGGGCAGAGCCGATCGCTGCACCAATGAAGTTTACCGCCACAAATACAGCGGTGATTCGTGAGTTGGCGTTTGGCTCAAGCTTGTAAATCACGGATTGATGGGTGATCTGCAAACCCATTACCGCAATGTTCAGCGCAATTGCCGACGAGATGATTACCCAAAGCCCCAGCATGGAAAACGACAGCGATATCCAACCAGTCAACATCAGAAGCGCCAGACCAATTGTCAGATGATCCTTGTACCCCTGATCACTCAAACGACCAATCAAACCTGGCACCAGGGCCCCGGCGATACCCGTGATGCCAATCAAACCAATGGTGGAAGCCGGGAAGCTGTACGGCGGTTGTGAGAGCAGAATCGGTAACCCTGTCCAAAGGCTACTAAAACTGGCCATCCCCAAAGCACCGTATAAAGCTCGTCGACGAAGTGGTGCATGCCTGGCGCTAATCTGCACAAGTGATTTCATCAGGTCGCCATAATGAATATCCCGGCCTTTTCGTTCCGGCTCTTGAGGCAAACTCCGCCGCAAGAGGAACAGCAGCAAGATCACAGCGACACACGCCACCCCATATACCATCCGCCACCCGGCGAAATTTCCAATCCCTCCAGAGACCAACCAAGAGAGTGGAATGGCCAACAACGCGCCAGTCATTACCACGCCAACCATGCGACCACGTTGCTCGATAGGCGCGATCGAAGCGACATAGGGAACGATCAACATTGCCGACGACGACGTTGTTCCAGAGATGAGTGCAGCCAAACTGAACACTACGAAATTTGGACTTAAAGCTGCGACCAACAACGCACAAGCGTTCACAGCGAACATGACTGTTAGCAGCCCTCTTCGCGCCAACACGTCGCCAAGCGGAACGACCATCAAAATGCCCAGCGTGTAACCCAGTTGAGTACAGCTAACGATAAGCCCTGATGTAGAGACTGGAATTGCGAATGTCCCTGCAACCAAGGAAAGGATCGGTTGCAGATAATACATATTGGCAATCATCGCCCCTGCGGCGAAGGCGAAAAGGAGCATTCTGACCGTTGAGAGCGACGAGTTGTTCATGTGTCTGAATCCTTTGAGCGGTGACAATAGGTCGTTGTGAGCCAGCCAAGGATTTAATCCCTGCCCCCACAGCGCAGTAGCGTTCAGTTTCTAGATTTATCTATTGGGTGCGTTACGACGCTTCTATGATGTTCTTGCCTGATTCTGTTCTGTCGTCGATTACCAGAACGCGTAGGTGTAACTGACAATCAGCCGATTTTCGTCCACATCCACCGTGTTACTACCGCGGTACATGACGTTACGCCACTGAAGCCTTACGCCCTTTAGGGCCGTGTCCTGTACTACATAGCTCAGGTCGATGTCCCGCTCCCATTCCGTTGCTGACTGGCCGGCAATTTCAAAATTGTCTCCAGTCACATAGCGCCCCATAAGCGTCAAGCCAGGAACGCCCATTGCCACAAAGTTGTATTCATACTTGAGCTGCGATGATCGCTCGTGGGCACGTAGAAAATTGGTGTATGTCGAGGTGTTGTAGGTATAGGGATCCGTTCCACCGAACACGAATGGCATGCCGGTCTCGCCATGCAGCTCCTGGTATACAACGCCCACGGAATGTGGGCCGTTTGCGAGCGTCAACATACCCGCGGTGTTTTTGTTGTCGACATTGGTATTGCCTTGGTGGCGACTGTCGAAATACCGAAATTGAGAGGTCAGCGAGACAGTTTCATTCAACGAAAACTTATGGATCAGGCTCGCATACTGCTGCGAGTAATTACTTTCGAGCGTGGCGTAATAGTAGGTACCAGTAAGCGCCGGAGTGAACGTATAAGTCCCACCCAAAAAATCAAATCCATCACTTTCGACGCCTCCCGTAGCACCATCCGCGGCCATCTTCATACGATCGTTACCACTGGAGTCGCGATAGCGGGATCGGTCAAAACGGCCTGCCATGACCTGGGTATTTTTCAAGTCGTCCGACTGAAGCTGAACACCTTCGAAGGTCTGAGGTAATGAACGTGTATCGTTGCGAAAGAGCACGGGTAAAAGTGGCTGGAAGGTGCCGACCGCAAGCTGCGTTTTCGAGACCTTGGCTTTTGCGGTAAGCCCCATAAAACTGAACTCGTCACTCGGCTTACCCGAGGCTGGATTGTAGGCAAGTGCGCCAGTGCCGGTAGTACCAGCACCAGAGTCAAGCTTGAGGCCTACCAGGCCGAGCGCATCAAGTCCGAAACCGACTGGCCCTTCAGTAAACCCCGACTCAAAACGTAAACCGAAGGCTTGCACCCAGTCCTCCGCCTTGACCTTATCGCTGTTCTTTCGTTGTGCGGGTACATCGCGATAAGGATCGCGAAAATCCCTGTTCATGTAGAAGTTGCGAGCATCAAGACTCAAGTGACTATCTTTGATTAGGTCCGCCCTGGCAGACATAACCGGCATGAGCAGCAAACATCCAAGCGATGCGACCTTCAGCGTAAAACGATTGTCGTGATACATGTGTGCATACCTTTTTTATTTTTGTGGGCATGACTTTCCCGCCACGTCCTTTTGAGGACATGCTCGGGAACAGCGAAACGAGAGACTGGTGAAGGCTTGTAATCGGCGCTGATGCCACCGATTACAAATCTCTCACTAGCGCTTCATGACTTCCTGATCGGTTCGGGCCGAGGCTGGATCGGAGCCCCGCCGGCTTTGTAAATCATCACCGTCCGGATGAATTCAATGACCACTACCCCCTCTTGGGTGTACCCGGTTGTTTTCAGCGCCATGATTCCGGCTTGAGGATGCTTCGAGGACTCACGAAGAGAGATCACTTGCGACTCGCTGTAGATTGTGTCGCCTTCATAAGCAGGAGCAGGCAGCCTCACTTCGGACCAGCCAAGGTTTGTCATCACGTTAGGTGTCAAGTCCGCAACTGACTGCCCGGTAACCAAAGCCAGAGTAAATGTCGAGTTAAAAGGCATACGTTCATGACCAGAGGCCTTCGCGTACTCATGATTAAGGTGCAGTGGTGCCGGATTCTGAGTCAGCAGCGTAAACATCATGTTGTCGTAAGTTGTAACTGTGCGAGCGTTTCGGTGCTTGCATACATCGCCCACCGAAAAGTCCTCATAAAACCGGTCACGCCATTCTTTTTCGCTCATGTCATGTCTCTCAAATTTTCGTGATCGGATCGCTGATGCTGCGTCCACCGCAAGCAACAAGCGTCTGGCCGGTGACGTAACCGCTAGCGGATCCAGCAAGAAACAATACGAGTGCTGCAACGTCCTCAACGGTTCCCGCACGGCCTGCGGGAATGGCGTCAAGGACTCGCTCGAGGATGTGAGGCGGCAGTGAACGGGCCATTGGAGTTTCAATGAAACCTGGCGCAATACAGTTGACCGTAATGCCGCTTGGAGCCAAATCGAGTGCCAAGGAACGACTGGCCCCAACCACCCCACCTTTGGCGCAGCTATAACCGGAGGACCCAAAATTACCCAGCCACGCACGCGATGCTATGGAAATAATGCGCCCCTGCCCTGCTTTTTTCATGATTGGCGTGACGGCCTCAATCAAACGCAATGGCCCGATCAGGTTGACCGAAATCAGCTGACGAAAAAGATCCGCTGGCATTTTTTGTACCCGTGCGTCCTTGAGCCATCCTGAGCAGTTAACCAATAGCTCTATTCCTCCAAAATCCTCCTGTGCTCTTTTGCAGAGCCTTGAGGGCAGATCTGGGTCGAGCATATCGCCAGCCACCCCAATCACACGCCCTGGCAAGTCATAAGTCGCATTGACCAAGTCATTCAGTCGATCCTGATCAAGGTCTGTAGCAATCAAATCAATACCAGCGCTTGCCAGTGTCAACGTCAACTCGCGGCCAATTCCACCCGCAGCGCCGGTGATGATGCCGTTCGACGGTAAAGTGCTCATGGATGCAACCTCCCCACATCTGCTGCTCCCTGCGCGTAGATTTCCTGGCCGTTAACACCACGTGTTTCTTTGCCGAGAAGCATACTGATGAGTGCCGCGAGGGACTGGGTGTCTGCGAGCATCATTTTTTCTGGAACTGATTCGCTGGGCGCTGCTGCATACATCAACGTATTTGCCGTGATCGGCGTCTTGCGCAGCTCGAGCGCCAATGTCCTAAAGAGGCTGAGCATTGCGCCAGCCAAGGTGGAGTCCACAAGTTGCGCGGGATCCCCCATCGCTGCATTGCCTGGCAACAGAGAAATCAATCGGCCAGAAACATTGCGTGCCTCGAATGACGCCAAAGCTGCTTTAACGTAAACAAAACTTGTCGCTAGAAGATCCAGCATATCGTCCAGGCTGGCAGTCAGCGTTCCATTCGCAGCAAAGGACGGGGCGATGATCAGACCGTCGAAATCAGAGTGTGCGTCTAATAGGCATGCGATCTGTTCCTCATCTGCAGAGGCTCCTTTTGGAAGAGTTAGCTCGATGGGACACAGTGTAATTAAATGCGCCTCCAGCGCTTCGGCCAGATCACTGGTATCCAGTCCATTGGCTAAGAGAAGAACCTTTATCATAACGACATCACCACCGTAGTAACCGATGCACCATCGGTTCCGCTGACCGTTCCACCTTTGCAATACGCAAGGCCAAGACGAGCATTTTCAACCTGCCGCAACCCAGCCTGGCTCATGAGCTGCCAATACAACTCACATACCTGAGCCATACCGGTAGCACCGACTGGATGACCGCGCGAAAGAAGGCCGCCGCTAGGGTTGACCGGTAACTTTCCACCGATAGAAGTTTTTCCATCTGCGGTCCAGGCGGCACCTTCGCCTTTGGGGATAAGGCCTAGACCTTCCAGACGGACGATCTCTGCGATCGTAAAGCAGTCGTGCATTTCAACCACGTCAATGTCCTGAGGAGAGATGCCGGCAGCCTCATAGGCCTGTAAGCCTGCTCGACGAGAAATATCCTCCTCATTGACGTCGTAATGACCGCTGCGAAGTGTGCCACTCACTAGCCCAATTGCTCGAACCTCAGGTCGCGCGGAAGTAATCCCTAACCTAGCTAGCCCTTTGGGACTACATACAATTGCAGCGGCCGCCCCGTCGCTAATTGGACTGCAATCTAGCAACCCCAATGGATCTGCGATAGGCCGCGCGTTGAGCACGTCTTCCAGCGTCACTCGATGCTGATACTGTGCGTACGGATTGTTCATTGAATGGGCATGGTTCTTCACCGCGACCATCGCAATCTGCTCTCTGGTCGCGCCATAGTCAGCCATGTACCGACGTGCGCTCAGAGCATGCCCGGCTGTCATCACATAGCCCTGCATTGCATCCAGATCGTTCGCATCAGGGGTTACGCCCCCCTTCACACGGTCAGTCATTTTTTCAGCGCCAATCACCAGCACAACGTCATACAGGCCGGCGCGAATTGCCATCCACGCTTCTCGCAAAGCAGTGGCACCGCTTGCGCAATAGTTTTCATGATTGCTGACCGGAAGACCGCCGAGCCCCAACTCTGTCGCCACCCTTTGGCCGGCAACAGGTCCCCCGAACACATGACCTACGAAGACTGCTTCGATTTGATTACGAGTTGCACCGCTATCGCGAAGAGCACCGTTCGCGGCCTCAACCGCCAGGAGCTCGAACGTCACAGATGGGTCGTATTTACCGAAGCGAACCATGCCAACACCGGCAACATGACTGGTATTCATTGTGCGCACTCCTTAGGAACGAAGACGTAGCCGATCAGCTCACATCCGTCCTGTTCGCCAACAGGGCGGATGTCCAAACGAACGCGCATGTTGATGTGAAGCGTATCGATGGGTGCGTCAATCTGAGCCATCACCCGCACCCCATCGGTCAAATCGACATAGGCCAGTGTGTAAGGAGTTTTGCGACCACCAGGTGCCTGGCGAATGACCGTGTAGCTATAGATTTTTCCCTCATTGGCGAGCACGACTTGTGGCTCTACATCATCAGAGTTGCACGCAGGGCAAAACGAACGAGCGGGAAAAGTACGGATCGAACATTGATTACATGCGGATCCCAAAAGACTTGGTGGATCGACATGAAAAAGCCCTTCCCGAATCGGACGAGAGTGTGAGTCCATGGACGATTGAACGGTTGTCATGAGCGTTTCCTCGCAGATCGTCAGTAGGATTTCGGAAGGCCGAGTACGTGTTCGGCAATGTAGGCGTAGATGAGGTTTGTTGAGATGGGCGCGACTTGATACAGCCGTGTTTCACGGAATTTGCGCTCAATGTGGTACTCGTTGGCAAAGCCAAAACCACCGTGTGTCTGCATGCATACGTTGGCCGCTTCCCAAGAGGCTTTTGCCGCAAGGTATTTCGCCATGTTCGCTTCAGCACCACAGGGCTGGTGCGAATCAAACAACTGACAAGCTTTCCAACGCATCAAGTTGGCCGCCTCCAGCTCCATATATGCGTCCGCTATAGGAAACTGAACGCCTTGGTTAACGCCGATCGGGCGACCGAATACTTCACGCTCATTCGCGTATTTGCGAGCCCGGTCAATGAACCAGTAGCCATCCCCAATGCATTCAGCCGCAATAAGGGTTCGCTCTGCATTAAGCCCGTCAAGGATGTATTTGAAGCCTTTACCCTCTTCCCCAATCAGGTTTTCAATCGGGATTTCGAGGTTGTCAAAAAACAGTTCGTTGGTCTCATGGTTGACCATGTTAGCGATGGGTTGAACCGACAACCCCCGACCAATCGAGTCTGCAAGGTCGACAACAAATATCGACATGCCTTCTGACTTGCGACGAACATCAGCCAACGGCGTCGTACGCGCCAGAAGGATCATGAGATCAGAATGCTGTACCCGAGAAATCCAGACTTTTTGGCCATTAACAACATAACGGTCGCCCTTCTTAACCGCGGTTGTTCTCAGCTGTGTGGTATCCGTGCCGGTCGTAGGTTCGGTAACGGCCATGCTTTGAAGCCGAAGCTCACCCGTTGCAATTTTAGGTAGGTACCGAGCCTTCTGCTCATCAGAACCGTGCCTCAGCAAAGTGCCCATGTTGTACATCTGGCCATGGCAAGCACCAGAATTCCCACCATTGCGGTTTATCTCCTCCATGATCACTGATGCCTCGGCAAGCCCCAGTCCGGAGCCACCATATTCTTCAGGGATGAGCGCGGCCAACCAACCTGCGTTGGTCAACGCATTAACGAACGCCTCCGGATAAACGCGAGCTTCATCAATCTTCAGGAAGTAGTCGTCTGGAAAGTCGGTAAACAGTCCACGAATTGCTTCCCGAATATCCTGATAGCCATCGAGTTGTTTATTCATTTCGGCAGTCCTATTTTTATTGGTAAGCCAGCGACGCTTCAGTGGTAACAAAACCCGCTGAGTCACAAGCCCAAAGATCGATTTGATTCGGGCGCGGAGTCAGGCTCGCGCACACTTTGAATGGCGCGGTTGCAAAGAGTGGCCTCACTGCCCGGAAGGTGAACTGCTTAACCCGAATATCAGGTAGGTGCCGATATACGAGATCGAGCAATAGCGTTGCGATCAAAGGTCCATGAACGACCAGCCCTGGATAACCCTCTTCCTGAGTCGCGTAATCTAAGTCGTAGTGAATGCGGTGAGCATTGAAGGTCAACGCGGAAAAACGCATCAGCAGCGTCGAGGTCGGTACCACTTCACGACTCCACTTGGCATCTGTGCGAGCAGCTTTGCCAGGGGCAGGAACTGCCCCAGGTACAGGAGCATCTCGATACACCAAATCCTGTTGCTCACGTAGGAGGAGCCCCGCATTACTTGTGACCTCATGTTCAAGACCAAGGAAAATCAGGTCACCGGAGCCCCCACGCTTGCGTTCGATAGAGCGAATTGTGCTGATGCGACGGATGCTGTCTCCCACTCTCGGCACGATTGCAGTGGTTTCTATTCGGCTGCCTGCCCACATGCGTCTCGGCAGAGTTATTGGAGGTAGAAAACCCTGTCGCATAGGATGGCCATCAACACCCAACTCTTCGGTAGGCGTGTTGGGCAGGAAGTAAAACCAACTCCAAGGCACCTGCAAGCGTTCGCTTTCTTGTCGATCAAGCGTCGCAGCAAGTAGCGACAAAGGGGAACGAGTAATCTGGTCGACGCTTGTTTGCGTCGTACCGATCCAACTCGTAAATTCATCATCTTTTTTCTGGGTCATTTTTCGGCGCTCTATACAAGGAGTGGATATGGGCCTTGTAGGCTCAAGCGCTGATCGGTGCAAAAAACAGACTGGCAATCTTGTTTTTCTGAACCTTACCGGTGGTGGTAAGCGGCAGATCGCTCTCACTTGTGAATCGGATCAGCTTCGGTACCTTGTAAGCAGCAAGGTTCTGGCGGCTAAACGATACGACCTCGGTCTCAGTCAAGCTTGCCCCTGGAGCAAGCACAATGACCGCCCCCAGAATCTCATCGCGACAGTCATCTGGTACTCCGACGACATAAGCCAGATAGATGTTCGGATGAGTCATGAGAACCGCTTCAACTTCGGCCGGAGCAACGTTGATCCCACCGGTTTTAACCATCTCTTTCAAGCGCCCACAGAAGAACAGGTAACCGTCTTCATCGACGTATCCAAGATCCCCTGTCCGAAAGAAACCTTGTTCGTCAAATGCCAGCCGGGTTTGCTCCTCGTCCTTGTAGTAGCCCATCGTCACGTGCCCTTTGACCCGTACTTCCCCGATTGAACCCGGCGGCAGGTCTTCACCTTCGGCAGAAACAATGCGTTGCTCCACACCCGGGAGCGGACGACCACATGAGCGAAGACGCATGTCCTCGTCATCGTGAGCATCGGTCACATGCGAGTTGCCGTAGGTTTCGGTGAGACCATAGATGTTGCTGACATTCATCGCGCCTAACTCGATGACCCGAGTCATTTGTTCGGGCGTACCAAGCGTCGCGCCAGCGCGCAGACATGTGAGGTCAAACTCAGGGCGTGACGGATGTTCGTGCATGGCCTGCGCCATATTTGGCGTGCCGTAGAACAGGGTGCACTTCTCCAAAGCAATCAACCGCATGGCCTCTTCAGGCTCAAACGACTCTTGCAGAACGATGCAGCCTCCGTGCGTCAGAACGTTCATCAAGGCATTAACGCAGCCAAGCCCCCAGAACAACGAAACGGCCAGCCAGAGTCGATCACCGGCAATGACATGCTGGCGCTCACCAATTTGCCAAGGGTTGGAAATTAGAGATCCGTGATTTAGCTGGACACCTTTTGGGGTGGAGGTGGAACCCGAGGTATACAAAAGAAACGCGAGGTCAGCCGCATTAACGTTGTCGCCGGCACGCCGTATCTCATCATCCAGATCTGTGTTGATGTCGCTGTCAGCGTCATTCAACGCGAGCCAGCCCACTGGCAGGTTACCCCCGACGCCCAAAATGCCCTTAAGCAAAGGGAAACGCTCGTTAAGCGGCTCCATGCTCTGGAGCATCGCGGCATAGTCATGTTTCAGGTAGCGCTGCGAAGCGATCACAAACGTGGAGTCAGAGTGCCTGATCAGGTGCTCGAGTTCTCGGGATGTGGACCATGAGTTCATCGCCACCATCGTGGCCCCCACATTCGTTATGCCCAGGGCGCTGATAATCCATTCGGGGCGGTTGCCCATCAGGATTCCGACCTTGTCTCCAGGGCCAACCCCAAGCTTGATCAGGCGTCGAGATACTTTCATGACCTCCTCACCAAGCTCTTCATAGGTATATCGCTGCCCACTACCCACCAATGCTTCGCAGTCGGAATGGTTTGCTACCAACTCGCGTATCAAACGAGGCAGGGTCACGCTTTCGGGGATCTTGTTCATTTAATTGTTCTCCACCAATTGTTCATACCGCACGCAGTCTCGGCAGCTGCGCTTTGCAGAATTCCGTGATCCTGCAAGATCGGACCTAAGTTACTTTTTCCCTTATGCATGTTCACATCCTGGAATTATGTTTGCTCATGAGAACAAAGGCTGCTACATTTTTCTCACACCGTCAAGCGACACCGAGCGTGGGATTTCGACGAAGTCTTGCGTAGACCTTGAAAGTGATGGTGGAAACGCCGACAGGATTCGGCGCTCGAATTGGATGATTGATTTGCCCGGCAAGCCGCTTAGCGCTGCGGTTCGCATCGCTAAAAACATGCCTGCCCGGCAGTTGAATCGCGTAAATAAAATAAGAAAGAGGGAGCACGCAATGACGTGCTTACCCAAAAGGTGAAAGCAGTGAGCCAAATAATTGATGTGCGCAAACTGATCAACGACCGACCGCTTGGCAGATTCCAGAAGTGGGTCGTATTTCTCGGATTTGTGATCATCGTGCTCGACGGATTCGACGCGGTCATCATGGGGTTCATAGCTCCCCAACTAAAAATGGAATGGGGCATCAGTAACCAGGAGCTAGGCGCCATTCTTAGTGCCGGACTGATAGGCCAAGCGATAGGAGCGATGCTCGCCGGCCCACTTGCCGATCGCTACGGACGCAAAGTCGTACTGGTCAGCTCCGTGATGTTTTTCGGCGTATGGACACTGGCAACGATGGCCTCAACCGACGTCACGTCGATGGCACTTCTTAGAGTGCTGACTGGCCTTGGCCTTGGCGCAGCGATCCCTAACACCAGTACATTGATCGCCGAATACTCTCCCGAGCGCTCACGCTCCTTCTTGGTCACTCTCACGCTTTGTGGGTTCACCTGCGGGGCGGCCAGCGGCGGATTCATTTCCGCCTGGGCGATTCCGTCCTTTGGCTGGCCCAGCGTCCTGCTTCTTGGCGGTGCCTTACCCGTCCTCCTAGCAATGATTCTGGTTTTCAAGATGCCTGAATCCGTCAGTTTTCTGGTCAGCAAGAACGCAAGCATCGAACGAATTCGGGCAATCATTTCTCGCCTCGCCCCAGAGATCGATACCAAGGGAGTCACTTACAATTTGGGGCGCCCTACCCTGGAAGACCGTACCTCAATTCGAATCGTTCTGTCCCGGGAGTACCGTTTGGGTACCTACACCTTATGGACAGGCTATTTCCTCGTTCTGTTCTTGATCTATCTGCTCAGCAGTTGGCTGCCAACTTTGATCAAGGAAGGGGGTGGCTACACCGTTTCCGATGCTGCCATCGCCACGGCGATGTTCCAGATTGGCGGTCAAGGCGGTGCGCTCTCCGTTGGCTGGCTGATGGATCGTTGGAATAAATCCCGCGTCCTGATGCTCACCTTTCTCTTTGGTGGTCTTGCAGTTTTTGCCATTGGCCAAATAACCGAACACTACGTTTTGCTGTGTTCTGTCGCCTTCTGCGTGGGGTTTTGCATGATCGGCGGAAGCGTAGGAATGAATGCCCTCGCTGCCTCCTTCTACCCCACGGAGGCACGGTCCACCGGTGCGAGCTGGATGGTCGGGTTCGGTCGTCTCGGGGCGATCCTCAGTGCTTTCGCGGGGGCTCAAGTGCTTGCTCTTGGCTGGTCGCTGCCTAACGTCTTCACCGCCTTGATCTTGCCGGCTCTTCTGTCGGCACTGGCGATGTATGTCCATGGGCTGCATACGAACTCATCCAATCGCATCGCCTCTCTAAGTGCTATCTAGAGAGCCGATTTCAAGATCAACACATGCTCACTTCCGTTTGTTCTGGAAGGCTACTGGAGGAATAAATGTCTGCTGAAGTGTCTTGCGTCATTGATTGCGCAAATGAATTGGGTGAGTGCCCGTTGTGGAGCCCAAAGGACAATGTGCTGTGGTGGATTGATGTGGCGAAGCCGACGCTGTGGCGCTTCGATCCAGCACGGAACACAACGTCCAGTTGGCCTCTTCCAAAGCCACCGACTGTTCTGGCGCTGCGTGAAAACGGTGGTCTGCTTATCGTCTTCCGCAGAGGTTATGCCCTGGTAGACGCATTGGAGCCGGGGACGTTGATCGAACAGCAGTACGCGTTGGACTTGGCAGAAGAGCGATTCAATGACGGGAAGGTCGATCGGTTGGGTCGCATGTGGGTTGGCACCATGGACCGCAAGCTATCGCGACCAATCGGCCAGCTCTACCGCCTCTCTATCGATCAACCTGTCCAGGCAGTTGATCAGGGTTTCGTCCTGTCCAACGGAATAGGCTGGAACCCTGAATCGACGCTGATGTACTTCGCAGAAACGCATTCTAAAAACATTTACGTATTCGACTACGACCTCAAAAACGGGACGGCCATCAATCGCCGTGTGTTCGCCAATATCGGCGGTGAAGGCGGTCCTGACGGGCTGACCGTGGACGCCTATGGAAATGTTTGGGTGGCCGTATTTGGTGGCGGGGCTATCTACAAATATGCACCCGATGGCCAACTCACTCAGCAGCTTGCTTTCCCTACTGCCCACCCCACGAGCTGCACATTTGGCGGGGCTGATCTGCAAACCCTCTACATCACGAGTTCGCGCATGAGCCTCGAGGGTGAGGCTTCAACAGACTCTGCTCAAGCTGGCGGTATGTGGGCAGTACAAATCGATGACTCTCGAGGGCAAATCGAGGCGTTTCTTGCTGAGTAAGAAACGATTGAGGCGATCGCATATGAAAAACACAAACATCAGTACGCCCGACATAAAAGGAAAGGCAGCCGTTGTCGGGGTGGGCACATCCAGATATGGCAGGCTACCGGAATACGACGCTTACGATCTTGGTCAATGGGCGTTGCGCGAGGCCTTGTTCGATTGTGGTCTGGACTATTCGGACATTGATGGCTTGATCGTCAATCGAATTCCAAGCTACGGCCGTTTCGCAGAGCTGTGCGGCATTGACCCGCGCTACACGCTATCGACACTCGGGCACGGACGGTTTTCTGGAATCTGTATTCAAACAGCCGCACTTTTAGTGGCAAGCGGTGTAGTGAATACAGTCGCTCTGGTATACGCGAATGACGGTGCTTCAGCGGGGACTGCCTATGGTGGTGATCCGAGTAAATACGGTGGCGCAGCCGGGGCCTACGGCACAACTGACGGTCACTGGGCACCCTATGGCATGACGTCGCCCGGCGCTTTTCATGCCTTGATGATGCAGCGTCATATGCATCTATATGGAACGACCGAGGAGCATCTCGGCAAGATCGCAATGACGTTTCGTGATCATGCCCACTTGAATCCGGACGCGGTGATGCGCGAACGCTTTTCAATGGATGACTATCTGGCAGCGAAACAGATTTGCTCGCCATTGCGACTGCTGGACTATTGCCTGATCAACGATGGAGCAGTCGCGATGATCATCACCCGTGCCGATCTGGCTGAGGGGCTTCGCAAGCCCCCCGTTTACATTCATGGCGCCTCTCAAGCCTCTCAGTTCACCGACTCAAGCTTTCCGCCCAAGGATTTTTGGGCAGCGCCTATGGCAAAAGTCGCCAACGATGTTTTTGCGATGGCAGGCGTTGGACGAGAAGACATCGACAGCCTGATGATCTACGACAATTTCACACCCACGGTACTGTTCACCCTGGAAGGATTTGGTTACTGCAAGCCAGGCCAGAGTGGTCCATGGGTTGCTGAAGGGCACCTTAGCCTGGAGGGTCGTTACCCCGCCAATACCAACGGAGGTCATCTGTCCGAGTCCTACCTGCAAGGCTGGGGCCTGAATGTGGAGGCCGTTCGGCAATTGCGCGGCGATTGCGGTGACAGGCAAATCAAATCCCCGAACTTCGTTCAATACATGGCGGCATCGCCGGTCGTGACCTCCGTCATCTATGGAAGAGAACGTTCATGAGCACATTCTTGATGCCCCCTAATGACCTCCGAAACCTCCCTCATTGGGACGGTGCGAAGCGTGGCGTGCTCCTGCTGCAAAGATGCAATGGCTGCGGTCATTTCAGCTTCCCGGCAACCGCGCAATGCACGAAGTGTCACCAGACAGACAGCGATTGGGTAGAAGCCAGCGGGCTTGCTACGGTGGAATCATTCTGCACGTTTCATAAGGCTTACTGGCCTGAGCTGAAAGCCAGCCTCCCCTACACGGTCATTCAGGTCGAACTCGAAGAGGGTGTGAGCTTCATGAGCAATATCACCGGTCTCGGTTACCCCGATGAATTGAAAATTGGCATGCAGGTGAAAGCGTGTTTCGAAGCAATCACTCCCGACCTGACCCTCGTCCGCTTTTCACCTGCTAATCGATCCTGAGCCGACCGCTCAAAAAGCTGTCGGTCTTCACACCCACGAGGAAGAATTTTGAATACACATCGCTCGTACTTGTTTGTTCCGGGTGATCGCCCGGAGCGATTTGAAAAAGCATGCGCCGCAGGTGCCGATGTAGTCATCCTGGATCTGGAAGATGCCGTCGCCGCGGAAAACAAACTGGCCGCCCGCAACCTGGTCGCCGAATGGCTTTCAACACCGCCCGCTGTACCCGTGATGGTCAGAGTTAACGGGGTGGATACCGAATGGCTCGACGAAGACCTTGCCGCACTTATTTCTGCCAATGCCGTAGGCATCATGCTGCCGAAGACATCCAGTCCGGCTGACATTGACTATGTTGTGGCCCGGCTTGGGGTACGACTGCCAATCATTGCCTTAATCGAAACGGCAGAAGGACTGATGCGCGCCTACGAAATAGCTCGTCACGAACGTGTCACGCGACTCGCATTCGGCTCCATCGACTTTCAGGTTGAAACGGGCATTCAAGGCGAACGCGATGCTCTACTTTATGCCCGGTCACAGCTGGTTATTCATTCACGTGCAGCCGGCGTGCAATCCCCCATTGATGGCGTTTGCACCAGTGCCAGCGATCCCAATCGGGTGCTGGAGGATAGTCGCTATGCCCGTTCGCTGGGATTCACCGGCAAACTCTGCATCCACCCGTCACAGGTAACGGCGGTACACGAGGGATTTGCACCGACCGCCGAAGAGTTGAAGTGGGCGTGTGCGCTGATGAAAGTTGTCGAATCCAAGGGCAATAGCGCCATTAGATTTGAAGGAAAAATGGTGGATCTGCCAGTAATCGAACGAGCCAGACAGATCCTTCAACACAACAGTTAACCCGCTTAGGCGTCAACCTCCTCTTCCTTGAACATCTCAGCCGGCGAAGCGGTCAGCTTTGCGCCGAGCCGGCGGGACAGTGCGTTCGCTGTTTTGAGCAGCAATGCACACACTCGCTCCTCATGCGCGGCGTTATTACGTCCCGTAGGCAACGCAACGCCAATGGAAGCAATCGGACGGCCATTGACATTGAAAACCGGGGCGGCGAAACCGGTGATCCCCAGGCGGTACTCTTCCTTGACACACGAAATACCACTTTCCCGGGTGTCCTTCAGCTCCTGGCGAATTTCATCCAGAGTCATCTTGGTGTGCTCAGTATAGGCAATCGGCTTGAAGCGTTTCAGGTAACCCTTGAGTTCGTCTTCCTCCACGAACGCCAGGATTGCGCGACCCAATGCGCTACTGACCATCGGCAAGTGCTCACCGAGATTCAGAGAGTGCGAGAGAGGCGACGGGAGCGTCTCGGAGCAGACCACTACGCAGCTATCCCCTTTTGGGATCGCCATTGTCGTGTACTCGTTAATGTCCATGAACAAGTCATGCACAAATGGCGAACCTACCCGCACAATGTTGAGCCCCTTGATGTACGCATGAGCGAGGAACATCACCTGGGATCCGATTGAAAATCGACCGGTCTCTTTATCAAGCTGAAGATAGCCTGGTCGCTGAAGATCACGAAGTAACCCGGTAAGGCTGCTTTTTGGGATCCCCAGCGCTATTGAGATTTCGGTGTGTGTGGCTCCACCGCTTTTACCATCAGCCACATACTCCATGATTTCTAATACGCGCAGCGCTGACTTAGCCATGTTTACCCTCTTGGATCTGCTGCAAAGTGAGTCGTCTGGCACAGCGTGAAAGTTGCGCCCCGCCGAACCTAGTTTACATATAAAAACACAACAGGCACGGCTTTTCTTGGTATTGATCACCAAGGCGGGGAGCAAGCTGGTTGGACATGGCGCAATGCGCTGAAGTCAGGTATCTACGTCGGTCGAAAAGGCTATCTCCTTCTGGGCATCGAGCGCGGCGATACGATCAACAAGGGCGGCGCGAATTTGTGTATAGGCATCACTGCCCAGCGCAAGGCGTTTGGGCGCAGGACTGCGATCTACTGAGTCGATCATCGCCTGGACCATTTTTTGCGGATCCCCAGGGAGCGGGAAGTCAGATGCCAGGGCGCGGCGGACTTCGCCTGCGGGTGTGTTTTCGTAGATACCCATCGGTGCCGCGCTTATCAACCTTTCTCCGTCGAAAAAATTGGTCCGTGCACTGCCTGGCTCGACCAACGTGAACTCGACACCAAATGCCGCTACCTCCTGTGCAACGGACTCAACAAACCCTCCTAGCGCCCACTTTGTCGTATGGTAAAGGCTAAGGTTCGGAAAGGTGATTTGGCCGCCCATCGACGCTATCTGGAGTATTCGGCCACCGCCCTGAGCCCGAAGGTGCGGTAATGCAGCCCGCACAACCTGGATTGATCCAATCAAATTAGTGTTTATCTGGTGGTGAATTTGCTCGTCACTCAACTCCTCGGCAGCCCCGGAGACGCCATAACCCGCGTTGTTGACGATGACATCAATCCGTCCCAGTTCGGCGTACGCTTGATTGATCACTCTGCGCACTGCGCTCGTATCGGTGACGTCCAGCACACCAATCCACAACTGATCTCCGTACTGTGATTTAAGATCCTCAAGTGCGTTGACCTTCCTTAGGGTCGCCGCCACACGATCTCCGCGTGCCAATAGTTTTTCGGTCAGGGCACGACCAAAGCCAGAAGACGCACCTGTTATGAACCAAGTCTTGTTAGTCATGATGTGAGGGCCTTTCAGAAAGCCACTGGATCGCGGCGAGGGTCATTTGGCGAAACACTGGTCGGCATGGAAGTCTGCGAGAACCAGCGACTGAATGCTTGAGTAGGTAACTACCAGGCAGGCAACCTTCCCAAAAAATCAGATAACGCCTGGTTAACCCGATCAGGAGTCTCCTCGGTGATGGCGTGGCCCGCGCGCTCAAGCCCAATAAGCGTGGAGCCTGAAATCCCCTGATGCAGAACCTCAGCGTGATGAAAAATGATCCCGCGATCGTCGCGCCCATGAAGGATCAATGTGGGGACTTTAATTTCCTCAAGACGGGGTCGATAGTCGTCTTTTGCCATCCATGCGCGGTGCTCGTTCAAAATCGATCGGGCAGAGCGCGAGCCCCATCTTCTGGTCCAGTGCTCAATCAAACCAGGCTGCTCATTTTCAGCGTTCTGACTGAAGATCACGGGTACAAACTGATCAATGAAGGACTTCGGAAGCAGACCATCTGTGTCGAGAGGATCGAAAATGCTCGAGAACAACGTGCGCTCTTCGGCGGTATAGTCCGCGGCCATCGTGTCCATTAAGACAAGGCCCGCAAGGCGTTGGTCCTGACGGAACGCCAACTCCATCCCGAGAAAACCGCCCATTGACAGACCGGCCAGAACAAAACGCTCGACCTTAAGTTCGTCCGCTAAATTCAGACAGCCATCCACTAAATCCGAAAGGCTGTAAGGCGCTTCAGTAACGGGCCGAAGGTCGTAGCTGATACAGCGAAACCGAGGGCTGAGTGCCTGGGTCTGGCGCTCGAACATGCTGCTATCCATCAGTGCGCCATGGCAAAAAATAACGGCAGGACCGTTCCCTATATCTATCAATGCTTGAGGTTTCATTCTTATTTTTCCCGGCATCTTGGAGTCGAGGACGTGGCACAAGCCCGCCCTCTACTGACGTTAAAGGATTGATTTCGCTTAGAGCTTTGCAGTGACAGCCTTAACCTCCGTGTAGGCATGAATAGCCTCTTCGCCAAGCTCGCGCCCCCAACCAGATTGCTTGTAGCCACCAAACGGTTGCGCTGCGTCGATCACCGAGTGGCAGTTGATCCAGACACTCCCTGCATTGAGTCGGCGTGCGACTTTGTGTGCCATGCCAATGTTCTGGGTCCACACACTCGCGGCTAGGCCATAGGGCGAATCGTTAGCTTCGCGAACGACGGCATCGACATCTCCATCCCTGAAACGCATAGCACTCACCACCGGACCAAAAATCTCTTCCTGGACAATCTTCATCGAGCTATTGGTATTGGCAAAAACCGTGGGTTGCATGAAGTAGCCCGAGCTTCCAACTCGGGCACCGCCGGCGACGAGTTCTGCACCTTCGGACTGACCAATATCGACATACCGTGCGACGCGATCGAACTGTTGGCGCGAGACCAAAGGCCCCATTTCTGTCGACTCATCGAGCCCGTCCCCAACACGGATATTTCGAGCGATTTCAGCGACGCCCTCCACAACCCGGTCGTAGATACGCTCATGTATGTAGAGACGCGAACCTGCGGTACACACCTCACCCTGGTTGGCGAAAATCGCCTGCGCCACTCCGGGTATGGTCAGTTCAAGATCGGCGTCATCAAAGACCACCACAGGGGACTTGCCACCCAGTTCCAGCGATACCTTTTTGAGGTTGCCGATAGCCGCCTGAAGTATCAAACGACCGACACTCGTCGAACCGGTAAAGGATATTTTGTCTACCCCGGGATGCGCCGCCAGCGCAGCACCTACGCGCTCTCCAAGGCCGGTAATAATGTTCACCACACCGGGCGGGAATCCCGCTTCGATAATCAGTTGTCCGAGCAGAATTGCCGAAAGCGGTGTCTGCTCAGCCGACTTCAGAATGATGGTGTTCCCAGTGGCCAATGCGGGGGCAAGCTTCCACGCGGCGCTCACAAGTGGAAAATTCCAGGGAATGATTTGCCCTACGACGCCAATAGGTTCGCGAAGCGTGTAACCGAGCCAATCGCCCGGCCAGGAGATCGCATTTGTCTGACCGGAAATTTTAGTCGCCCAACCCGCGTAATAGCGGAAAACGCTGACTGCGACCGGTACGTCTCCGCCTCTCGCGGCGGCGACCGGCTTACCGTTGTCCAACGAGTCGATTTGTGCAAATTGCTCCGTATGCTCTTCAATCAGATCCGAGAGTTTCCAGATCAAACGTCCGCGTTCAGCCGCGCTCGTATTGGCCCAGCTTCCTTCAAACGCCGTACGCGCAGCTTTTACTGCGCGATGGGTATCCTCGACATCCGCTTCGGCCACCTTGGCGATAACCTGCTCATTGGCTGGATTGATGACATCCAACTGCTTTCCACTGGCCGATTCGACGAACTTCCCGTCGATTAACAGCAATCCCGGTTGCAGCAGAAAGTCGGCGACGGCTGGAAGAATTCTTTTATCAACGCTCATGGTGTTCTCCGTACCAAAGGGTTGTTGAAAACGGCCATCGAGCCAATAGCGGCGCAACGACGACCGTTCGCGGTTTTACTTGGGCGATGCCTCGGTGCTGTTGGCCGTTGCGGCAGTTTTAGCGTTGGCAAAGCTTTCTATTCGACGGTGCACGAGATACGCCTTGATCTTGTCCAGATCATCAGTGGTCAGGTATTTACCGAAGTTCGGCATACCCAAAGGCTCTAGGGCCCCTTTGAGAACAATGGCTTCCAACGCCGCGTAAACCGCCGGGTCAGACTTACGCAGGTCTGGAGTCAATCCACCGCTCATTGCACCGACGCCATGGCAGGCGAGGCAGTTGTTGGCATAGGTGACGGCGCCCTCCTCGATCACCTTTGGATCGGTGCTTGCCGGGATGTCCATGGACATTTGCGCAGGGTCTATCTCCGGTCGTGCTGTTCTCTTTTGCATAGCGGGGAGTTGAGCGGTGCCGCCCAGCTTGAAGATCAGCAATCGACTGTTGTTCCAACGACCATCGACTTGTGCAGCCTCGCCACCTACGGTTGCTGCCGCCCCACCCCAGCCAGCCATGACGGCAATGTATTGTTCACCGTTCAACTCATAGCTCATCGGGCCGGCGACAATGCCGGTCTGCGCATCGAAATCCCAAAGCTCTTTGCCCTTGTCGGCGGTGTACACGTTGAAGTGCCCACGGGCGTTACCCTGAATGACCAGGTTGCCCGCAGTACTCAAGACCCCACCGTTGTAGTAGTTGGGGTGAGGCACACTCCAACGCGCTTTCTGTGCTATTGGGTCCCAAGCCAGCAAGGAGCCCTGCACCAGGTTTTTTGGAAACTCGCGAGCATCCGAGAAGCCATTGCCCGTATTGAAACGATGCGGACGGTACACAAACTCCTTGGCTTGATTACGCAACGCACCCGGCACCTCGTGGTAGGGGATATAGACGAGACCGGTAATCGGGCTGTAGGACATTGGGTGCCAGTTGTGTGCACCGAAACCGCTTGGCCATTGAACGACAGGCTTGTCGACATAGCGTGCAGCCGGATTTTCCACAGGCCGACCGGTTTTCAAATCAATACGATCAGCCCAGGTAACTTTGCCGAATTTTTCGGCCGATAATAGTTTGCCGGTGGCTCGATCAATGACGTAGAAAAAACCGTTTTTCGGGGCATGAAGAATCACATCGCGAGGCTTTCCATCAAGCTTGAGTGTCGCGAGAGTAATTTGCTGGGTAGATGTAAAGTCCCAGGAATCCCCAGGGGTTTCCTGATAGTGCCAGACCAGTTTTCCGGTGTCTGGACGGACCGCCACAATGGAGGAAATGTAGAGATTATCGCCACCACCGGGACTACGAACCTCACGGTTCCATGGACCTCCATTACCTGTACCAACGTAGAGAAGATCGAGCTTGGGATCGTAGGACATACCATCCCATGGGTTACCGCCGCCGCCCATCTTCCAGTACGCATCACCCTTCCAAGTCTTTGCTGCTTCGGCAAGCTCGGGGCTTTCATAAGGCTTCGAAGGATCGCCAGGGACCACATAGAAACGCCACACCATCTTTCCGGTATTCGCGTCATAAGCAGAGAAGTAACCACGGGTACCAAAGTCAGCACCACTGTTCCCGATGATCACCTTACCTTTAACGACACGCGGAGCACCCGTGATCGTGTAGGCCAGAGCAGGATCAGTGGTCTGCTCATCCCATAGTTTTTTACCCGTCTTTGCATCCAGAGCAATCAGACGGCCGTCGAGGGTGCCAATGAAGACCTTGCCTTCCCATAACGCAACGCCGCGGTTGATGGAGTCGCAACAGGCATCGATGGCCTTGCCTTTAGGAACTTCCGGATCGAACTTCCACAGCACTCTTCCAGTGGCTGCGTCCACGGCCATCACCTTGCTCCAGGAAAGCGAAGTGAACAAAACACCGTCCGCCATCAACGGCGTGGCCTCCTGGCCGCGGTTTTCGCCCAGATCAACAAATGCTGTCAACCCCAGTTTGCTGACATTGCCTTCGTTAATGCCTGAAAGCGGACTGAAACGCTGCTCTGAGTAATCACGCCCGTAGCTGAGCCACTCAGTACCACCTTTCTCCAGCGCCTCGATGCGTTTGCCATCGACCGCAAAATCGTCAGCATGAGCCGCAGAAAACACCCCCGACAAAGCCAGGGCAGAGAGTAGGCAACGTAAAGCGCGCGACGGCCTCGCGTTACTGATTGAACCACAATGATGTGTGTGTGCATGCGGGCCAGAACACAAGAGCGTCGTGTCGGTAGGCTCGATCACGATGGTGGGTTGGTACATAAACGTCATACCTCATATTGTTCTTATTTGTGAATTCTGTTCGTAATCACGAACAATCTAGCGCTATCTTTCACTCGATGCAAGTGGCGCGATGGCCACAAGATAGTGAAGAGGTAGAGGTGATAGCGCTGGATTGCTCGGTAACAGGAACACCGTCAGCAGATGAGGGTGCTTAGGACTCTCTAGAAGACGTGGAGGTAACGGAGCTTGAACTGGCGGCCCATTTTGAAACCGTTTTCGGTATCAATGTCGCGGCTGAAACCCATCAGGATCTGGTCACTAGGGGTGACAAAAGTACTGGCTTGGACGTAAAACGCCGTGGTGTCCATCCGATCGTGTTGGTCGACACCGTCCAGCTCATTCTCCCCCCCAATGTCACGCAGTAGTCCACCTCCGATCAGCGTATTACCGGCATTGTTGAACTGATACGAAATGGCAGCCCGAGCCTCATAAAATGGCTCTTGCCGCAGTGTTTTCTTCGCAGGGCCATACTCAGCGTTCTTCCCATAAATAGTCGTTTCGCCCATCAATTCCAAGTTGAAGTGCTCACTCAACCCCCGTTGATAGCCAAATTGAAAAACGCCCTTCCAGCGATTTTCACCGATGTTCAGGTAGTCCTTGTGATCGTATTCGCCAAGCGGCAAATACAAAAATGGCGCGAAGACGAAATACTCACGGTTGGCTCGATCCAAGGGGAAAAAAATCGGAAAGGACACAAACGGATCCCCCATACCCGAGGCGTCTTTCGGCCCATTCATGTGCTTGGGCGACAGCTCTGCAACCTGCAACGCGAATTGAGGATTACCAATCCAAGAATCACCGACATGCACAGGATTGGTAAATCGCACGAGGCTCACATTTGCATCTAGCTGCGCCTCCTTATTGACGACTTTGCCGTTTTGATAGATTCCGGAATTTTCAGCTCTCACGCCATACCAGGCGAATAGATTGTGTCCGGGCGTAGGGGGAACCCAGTCTCCAATGTCCGCCCCAAGCGCATGAGCCTGTAGCGATGTAGCAGCCAAGACAGGGAATACTAGCGCAGTGGAAATTTGCTTTGCCTGAGTTAAAAGAGGGGGATTCTCTTTCAAACACGAACGGAAAACCGTCATCGTCATCTCCATTTTTTGTAATTATTTTGGAAATTGCGGAATACTCAGCGACAAACTAGTTCTCATATGAGAATACTGTTCCGCCACACGACCAATGTTAGGTTCGCACTTTCAGAATGACAAGATTTTTTTTGTGAGAGATGCGAGATGTGGTGCGAGACATCGGTTGATTGGTACTGATAGTTGCCACGCCTGCTTTGACTGAAAAATGTTGAAAGTCGGTCCCCTCAATGGCAGACGGGGCGGATCCTCTCCGTGCAGCGCCCCCCCTTGATGGGTATGTGCTGGCCTGACTTCTGGAACGGCTTGCTGACAGAACGCAAAAGCCCGTCGCAAGGACGGGCGTTCTTTACCGCACGAAATCAGGTGCGCGCAGTTGCTTCGTCAGTTAGCGAATCCGGCGGCGCGGTAGCCGCTGCTCTGGGGCCCTCTTCCAGTCCTTGTTGAAGCACCTTTTCGTCCAACTGACCACACCACTTGGCGACCACGATTGTCGCTACCCCGTTGCCGATCAGATTGGTCAATGCCCGCGCTTCGGACATGAAGCGGTCGATACCCAAAATCAGGGCCAGCGCCGCAACCGGTACATGCCCTACCGACGACAGCGTAGCCGCCAATACGATGAAGCCACTGCCCGTCACACCCGCCGCGCCCTTTGATGTAATGAGCAAGACCAGCAACAACGTGATTTGGTGCGTGATGTCCATGGGCGTATCAGTGGCTTGGGCAAGGAAAACCGCCGCCATGGTCAGGTAAATGGAAGTGCCATCGAGGTTGAAGGAGTAACCGGTCGGGATGACCAGACCGACGACTGACTTATGCGCACCGAGTTTTTGCATTTTGACGATCATCAGTGGCAGCGCCGTCTCCGACGACGAAGTACCCAGGACAATCAGTAGCTCTTCACGGATGTACTTGATGAACTTGAAGATGCTGAACCCGTGGACGCGTGCGATCGCGCCCAATATTCCCAGTACGAAGACCACGCAGGTGAAGTAAAAGCACAGCATCAGGTAGCCCAACTGGACTAAAGAACCTACACCGTACTTACCGATTGTGAACGCCATCGCACCCAGCGCACCGATTGGCGCGACTTTCATCACCACGCCCATGATGCTGAACAACACCTGCGAGATGCTCTCGATGAATTCGAACACCCGACGGCCATAGTTACCGATGCGATGCAGCGCGTAACCAAACAGTACGGAGAAAAACAACACCTGCAGGATCTCACCCTCAGCAAACGCGCCAACAATCGTATTGGGAATGATGTGCAGCAGGAACTGAATCGTGCTCTGTTTTTCTCCCGCGGCGGCGTACGCGGCAATCCCCGACGCATCGAGCGTGGACGGATCGATATGCATACCCGCGCCCGGCTGAACGACGTTGACTACAGCCAGCCCTATCAACAGGGCAATTGTCGAAACAATCTCGAAGTAAAGAAGCGCATAACCACCGGTCTTTCCGACCGCTTTCATGCTTTGCATGCCGGCGATACCCGTGACCACCGTACAGAAAATGATGGGGGCGATGACCATCTTGATCAGTTTGATAAAACCATCACCGAGCGGTTTTAACGTGGTACCCGTTTCCGGATAGAAATGGCCAATCAGGATGCCGATTGCGATCGCGAACAAGACCTGGAGATACAGAATCTTGTAGAACGGTTTGCGTATATGGGTTTCAGCAGACATGGCGGAACCTCGCTTGGGACGCGTGCGTAGTCCTCGGACAACAGCACCCGTTACAGACACCTTCCTTTGATGGAAGAATTTGTTTTGAAGTTAAAGTCCGCTGAGTTGGGCGAAGTGCATTAACTGCGCCTCAAACCAGGAACAACCGCGTGCGTTGGCGGCCTATTGCAAGAGCCCGGCGGAGACGCCTTTGTTAGCACTACCCCTGCCGGTGTTGATTTAAAGAGTGACGGGGCGCAGGACGGCGATCAGCAGCACTACTTGCTCAGGCTTCTAATATCCTCAAGCAGGCTATCGAGGGTCGGACGCATGATGAGTGGATCAGGCGCACCGTCGGGAGCGTCGAGCCCTATTCTGTTGTGCCAAAAGGTTGGCAAACCGACTTTCTCCGTACCAAATAAATCGTAGGCTGAACCCGCTACGAATAAGGCGTTAGCAGGCTCGACACCGGCTACTTGCAGGGCGAGTCTGTAAGGTTGCGGATCGGGTTTATAAAAACCGGCCTGTTCAGAAGTGACAATCACGTCGAACGGCACTCCGAGAAGATCCGCCGCGATGCGTCCCAAACGCTCCGAACAGTTGGTGACCACGCCCAATTTGTAGTGCGGCGCCAACTCGGTGAGCACGCGTTTGGCCTCTGGCCAAGGTTGCAACTCGGTCCAGCGTGCCTCCAGATTTTGCGCGGCCTCTTTACCCAGCCCTACACTGATCGCAGCTTCTTCGACCAGCGTTTCATAAGGCCGGTAAGCGCCACAGCCGTAAGTCGCCTTCAAATAAGCCATGCGCCAGGTACGCCCCATCTCAGCGGAGCCTGCAACGGAATTCCAAAGCGTCCACGAGTCGAGCAAAGCGGTGAGTAAATCGAACAGGACGAGTTTGACTGGAGCCTGCTGATCATTGTTTTCAATTGAATTCATAACGACTGCCCTTCTTTAGAGTCATGCAAGTTCAGCGACTGCTGAAATTTCCACCAAAGCCCCATGATGGAGCGGACCACACGGGATAATTACTCTTGCGGGACGGTGCGCGCCCATTAGCGTTGAATAAGCCAGGTTGACGATCGGCCAATAGGCAACATCAACGATGTAGATTTGTACGCTGACCAAATGACTCAACGACGCACCCGCGGCTTGAAGCACCGCTTGTATATTGGCCATTGCCTGAAGAGTCTGGGCTTCTATTCCATCAGGAAATTCATGAGCATCCGGTGGAAACGGCAACTGGCCGGAAATGAAAAGAAGTTTTCCTGCCATTGCACCGTGCGAGTAATGCCCACCCGGTACAGGCAGCTTCTCTGCTGTAATCAACTTCATGTGCCCACCTTGACCGATCAAGTTTTGAATTCTGGTGAATGAATGAATTACCAGCCGGTGATGCGTGGCCAGTAACCGAGACTGCGTCCCTCACTGAAAACGTGATAACCACCGTGCTGCGCCGACGTGGCGCAGGCGTGATTCGGCAAGATCCGCAAAAGCGTGCCCAACGGCAGCAAGCTCTCGGGTTCAAGCGTCCCGGCCCGCGATGAAATGATTCCGTGTTCTTGATTTGTGGAGCTGACAATCAGGTCATCCATCGGTTGGCCGGCGGCGTCACACACGACGCCATATCCCTGATCGACCGTTTGCCTGGCGGTACCACGATCACGGGAAAGTGCCATCCACCCTGCATCGGTAATGATCCAGCCTTTCTCAGCCTGATGACCAATAACGGTCGTCAGAACCGAGACCGCAATATCCTGCACCTGGCACACACTCAGACCCGCCATGACCAGATCGAAGAAGGCGAACACCCCCGCACGAACTTCAGTCACACCGGATAAATCCTCGGTAAAAAGCGCCGTGGGCGTTGAACCGATACTGATAATCGACAGGTTGAAACCCGCACGCGTCAGCATTTGGCTGGCATCGACAATCGCCGCGCGCTCCTGTCGGGCGCAGGCTCTTATTTCGGCGATCGACTGGCTGTCGTAGGACTTGCCGGCGTGAGTCATTACGCCGCAGAGTCTGACGCCGTTGGCTCGCAACAACAGCGCGATTTCCACCAACAGCGGTGATTGCGGGCCGAGGCCGGAACGGTGGCCGTCGCAATCGACTTCCAGCAAGACCTCAAAAATATGCCCCGACGTTTGGGCGAAGTCGGCCAGCAACTTGGCGGTGTCCAGGTTGTCGAGAACCAGCTTGAGTTGCGCGCCTTTGCTGATCAACGCGGCGGCGTGTGCGAATTTGTTGGGTGCAATGCCAACGCCATACAAAATGTCGGTAAACCCGGCCTCGAAAAAGAAGTCGGCCTCTCGCAGGGTTGAAACCGTGATGGGCCCGCGCCCGCCTGCAAACAGGCGCTCGGTGACTTCCAGCGATTTGTTGGTCTTCACGTGTGGACGCAATACCACGTTGAATGCTGCCAGCTTATTGCGCATCCGTTGGATGTTGGCGTCGAGTCGATCGCGATCCAGCAATAGGGCGGGGGTTTCGATATGAGTGAGTGCTGACATGTTTAGTCTCCTGGAATGGCGCTATTCTAAGCCTCCAGTTTCAGATTAAAATTTAATAATACTAATTCTAATATTCAGTGATTCTTAATGAACGAGACATTTGATATTCGTTTTCTCCTGGTCATCCGGGAGAGCGAGAGTTTGTTGGCCGCGTCACGCAAGCTGGGTCTGACGCCCTCGGCGGTGACCCAGCGACTTCAGCAAATGGAGAAAAAACTGTCGATTCGATTGCTGGACCGGTCAGCCCGTCAGCTGCGTTTTACCGATGAGGGCGAGTTCTTGTGCCTGCGTGGGGCAGAGCTGGTCGAGCAGTTCGATACTCTGTTGGCGGACCTGCATGAACGACGCAGTGGCTTCGTTGGCAGGCTGAAAGTCAACGCACCGTTCGGATTCGGGCGCCTGCACGTGGCGCCCGCGGTGGCGGCTTTCCAGCGCCTGCACCCAGACGTAGAGATAGCATTGAGTTTGTCCGAGCAACCGATGGTCGAAGCGGCGGATCGGTTTGATGTCGTTATCCATATTGGAGAACTGCGCGCCTCCAATTTGGTGGGCCATTCCATTGCCCCCAACCGTCGGTACGTATGCGCTTCACCCGCCTTTCTTGAGCAGCACGGTCTACCGGAACACCCCGACCAGCTGGCTGCCCTGCCCTGCATTGCGCTACGTGAAAACAACGAAGACGTCACGCTCTGGCATTTCACACGCGCACGCAACACCCTCAACGTGCGCATTCGTCCGGCGTTGAGCTGCAACGACGGAAGCGTTATCCGGCAATGGGCGTGCGAAGGCCACGGCATCATCATGCGTTCTGAATGGGATGTTGCTGATGCGCTGGCGGATGGGACGTTGATACGACTACTGCCGGGTTGGAAGCTGCCAGATGCCAATATCGTTGCGCTGACGCATCAACGCGAGGGACTGCCTGCGCGAACGCGCAACTTTTTGCGATTTCTACAGGATCAATTCCGACCGCAACCCTACTGGCGACAATAGATGGTTGGTGGCGGCACTGAGTGTGCGGTGTATAGCCATTCCTTCAGCCACCCATAGCGCCAATCAATTCGGCAGAAGTGCGGTAGAGCCTAACACTACCGCGCATCAGGATTTGCGCACTACGTCGATATGCCGCACTGCAAATCTCGATTTTACTGCCTTCCAGCCTTGCAACAACGGTTGCGTCCAGTCTGCCTGCAGGATTTTCGATGCTCACTTCGATATCCGAAAAACACACTTCAGGCGGGATTATTCCCTGAGCAATTTTATTGGCAATAGTCCCCGGTATCAGGCACGCAGCCGCCAGGCAGCGAGACAGGAATCGAACCTTGCGCTTTGTCGTTGAAAAAAAGGAGTTTTTAAGATCAAAAAATTCCTCTACCTCTATGTGTACCCTCATTGAGCTTTTCCAATGGTACGACTGGAACGCGGTGGGGCACCGCGTATACGAAAAATATCCCGGCAGCCCTGCTGAAATAGAGATGATCCTCAGCGCCATCCCATTTATAGGCATCCGAGTGGTGAAAATTTGGGGGCTTTTTAAGTGACTTCGCGAGGACTATAGCGCTATGCCTGGATATCAAATAGAAGAGCAGACACAGCGCATGGTACTCGGATCAGAGGTGCGAGTATTTGCGGAAGTCCGTAAGGTTACAAGGTGTAGGAAATACCAACCTGCACTGTTCTCGGTGCACCAGGGTAAGCGTAGACATTGCCGAAAGCGCCTTCCTCATAATCCCGGTCGAACACGTTCCTCACATCCAGGCTCACCCTGACCTTGTCGTTGATCTTGTAGAAGCTTAGCAAGTCGACGACGGTGTAACTGCCCATCGAAAATGCTGTGTTGGCCGTCTGGCCTGCGCGCTCATCGACGTACTTGCCACCCACACCCAGACCCAGCCCTTTCAGACTGCCATCCTGGAATTCGTAAACGTTGAGCAGGCTGAAGCTGTTCTTCGGAATATTCATCAACCGAGTACCCGACTGGATCACGTTGTCCTTGGTGACCTCGGCATCGACATAGGCATAGCCGCCAATCACCCGCCACTCTGGGGTGACATTGCCCGCCACGTTCAAATCAAATCCACGACTGCGCACTTCGCCAGCGGCCACGCTGAAGGTCGAGTCCACGGGATCGGTGGTCAGGACATTGCGTTTTTCAATCTGGTAGATCGCCGCGTCCACACTCAACTGACGATCCAGGGCTTCCCATTTGATACCCATCTCGTAGGACTTGCCCTTTTCCGGTTCAAAGCCGCCGCCCACTCGACTGGCCCCGCTGTTAGGTTTGAAGGAGCGCGCGGTATCTGCATACACCGCCACGGTATCGGTCAGGTCATACAGCACACCTAGACGCGGCGTTACTGCATTGTCGCTCGCTTCCCAGCTCCTGCCACCCGGAACGAAGGTTTCGTAGTCATGCTCGAAGCGCTCGAAACGCGCGCCTGCCAAGACTTTCAAGCGCTCAGTCAACGCCACCTGATCCTGAACGAAGGCGGCATAGGTCTTGAGATTTTCCTTGTCGTTGGTCGGCGTGCGGGTCAGGGTCGGACGTGGCTGGCCATACACCGGATTGAAGATATCAATCGGGTAGGCACCCACCGCACCGCTGGAGCGCTGGATGATGGACTTGTAGTCGTAATCCTCGTACTCGACTCCGGTCAGCAGGGTGTGATCGAAGCCGCCGGCAGAGAAATGTCCGGTGAGGTTCAGTTGAGTATCCTTGTCTGTCCACTCCAGCTTGCGATAGTTGAAGTTGCGCCCCAACGTACGCCCATCCGCAGCGACGCCGTTCGCTTCGATGGCATTGCCCTTTAAGGTGCCGTCCAGCCACTGGAAACCACCGCCTAATGTCCAGCTGTCATTCAGGAAGTGCTCGAAACGTAGCTGCGCCATGTTGTTGTCGTTATGCAACTTGCCAACGTTTTTTTCGCCAAAGAAGGTGTCACGCGACGCGGTGCCGATCTGATTCGGATAGCGTGTCAAACCGCGATCGAGGGGGTGATTGTTGCGCATGAAGTCGCCTTCTAAGATCACCTTGGTGTCGTCGGTAGCCTGCCAGGAAATAACCGGTGTCACACCATAACGCTCGGTTTCAACATGATCGCGAAAGGTATCACCGCCCTCTCCCACCACGTTCAAGCGGTAGGCCAGGCGACCCTCTTCATCAAGCGGGCCGGAGGCATCCAGCGTGCCGCGACGCATCCCCTGATCATCGAGCTGGCTGCCCAGCGTCACGCTGCGCTCAGCCAGAGGCTGCTTGGAGACAACATTGAATGTGCCGCCAGGATCACCACGGCCATAGAGAGTCGTTGCGGGGCCTCGCAGCACTTCCAACCGCTCAATGCTGTTCGCATCCGGCATGTTCGGGTAACCACGGTTGATCGGAAAACCGTTGCGATAGAACTCGCCGGTGGTAAATCCACGCACCGTGAAAGTGGTCAGCCCCTGACCGCCGAAGTTGTTAGCCCGGCCCACTCCGCCGGCGTAGTCGAGCGCGTCCTGAAGCCGGGTTGCCCCGATGTCATCCACAACGTCCTTGGTCACCACACTGATGGACTGCGGCGTTTCATGAATCGCCGTGTCAGTTCGTGTCGCGCTGGCGGAACGGGTTGCTCGATAGCCCTCCACCGGCCCTTGGGCAGTTTCGTATGCCGACGTGCCGACGATGTCGGTCGCTTGCAGCTCCAGGCTGGCTTTATCGGTTGTCGCTTGCTCCGCCCAGGAAGGAACGGAAAACGCCTGAAGCACACAGATAGAAACCAACGTACGACGCATCGAGGAAGCCTTGTGAAAATAGCCAAATGGGGGGCATACATGCCAATAATCGCCGCGCATGGTATACCACATCATTAGCATTCGATACGTATTCGCATTTGTATTTGTATTTTATTAACTCCACCTGCGGATTTACGAGGTGCTTAAAAAACCTCCAACAAACAAGACCCTACACCGACGCTAATTGACCCACCTGCCGAGGCAAGACGTCCCCATCTCCAAACCTTCAAAAATCCAGCATAGGCAAGGATTTGCGAGGAATCAGACTGGGTGAGTGAAATCTCAGCAACTGGGGTAATTCGGCGTAGGCGCCAACAGCCTGATTCTTTACCATGCATTTTCGTGAGGCTGGACCAGAGGCTTCGGCAACCCATTCGGGCTATTGTGTGGATGTCCGTTCCTGGCCGAGGCTGTGTGAAAACGTATTAGATGTTGTATAAAACCCCGAGAAATCCAATCGGCGCCCGCTCGGAAGCTGAAATTTTTGTATTGTTTCCAGCCATCTACGGACAGGAACTCTGTAAGGCATCTCTTTTCTTACAGAGCCTACCCCTAAGCACTCTGTGCTGAAGTCTCCCGCATCGCTCCAGGGGTCAAACCACACCACTTGCGGAAGGCCCGATTAAATGCGGCTTCCGAACTGTAGTTGGTTTTCTCGGCAATCGTGGCGATGCTCAGTCTGGTGTTGGTAAGCAGTTCACTGGCGCGGGCAAGGCGCACGTGACTCACGAAATGCCGCGGCGACATGCCTACCGAGGCGCTGAATCGGCTGGTCAGCGCAGAGCGACAGACGTGGGCGATCTCGACCAGATCCTGCAGGTCCCAGTCTCTGTGTGGCTCCTTGAGCACGGCGGAAATCACCCGCGCGACAGCAGGATCGGCCAGCCCCTTGTAGATTGGTCCGGCGTCCGGTTGCGAGGTGGCTTCCTTGAGGGCGATGGTCAGTAGTGCTTCGGTCAAGCGGATGGCGGCAGGCTGGGTGATCGATTGGCTGACGCGCTGTACGTCGAGTTCGTCATGTATAGCGTTGAGCAGCGAGCGGTGCTGGTCGGCGAAGTTCTTCAACAGCATCGGCCCCGGCAAACCGTTGATCAGCGCGCCAGAAGTCTGCTTGTCGACGAACATGATGACCATGCGCAGTTCGAACAACTCACCGCCGCCGCCATAATTTACGTGCTGATTGAGCAGCAGGCCGAGCGAGGGATGGCCCTGTGCGTCGATGAGATGAGGCTCCACCTGCCTGGCCATCAGATCACGAATGTCGATGCACGGCGTGTGCTCCGGCGCCATGATCCTGTGGCGCGTGTGGCAGGGCAGCACCAGCATGTCACCTTGACAGAAGGTCACGGACTCCACCGGTGCGTCGAACGCCACCACACACCGGCCGCGATAGGCCTCATAGATCACGAAGGTATCCGGCCCGTAACTGACATCCACGCCGAACGGTGCGGTGAGGTTGGCATGCCCCGGCACGGCTGCGGACAACCGGATGGAGCGCAGGAGATGATCGATTGCTTCCGAAGGCAGGTAACGCGCAGGATTGGAAAGCGACCACATGACCTCGTCGCGGTACTTGAAAAGCCCTTGATCAGGGACTTTCAGCGTGGGTGCAATAGCCTTGGCTACCTGAGACATACTCTTTCTCCAACTGCACGAGCAGAGAGGCATGGCGTGCCTGATTATTGTTGTTGCGACAAATTAGCGCACCCCTTCGAGGGCGTCCATCGGCTTTTATGTCGGCCAGATGCCGCGGTGGGGGTGCCCGTGAGCAAAGGCCATTGAGGTCGCAGCTAAGCCCCGCCTGACGAGGTAAAATTCTGCCGCGTGCACGCGACAAAGCCGGCACCCCGCGGGACCGGCCTTGTGGAGAACGCGGCAGTAGTAGGCTTCAGAAAACCTTCCAGCCCATGATCATCACCAGGCTGTAGCCGGAAAAGGTGTTTTCCGCATCGTAGTTGGCAGCCGCTTTCACCTTGAGCTGGCTACCAAGGCTGGGTAGGAACACGCTGACCACCGGACCGACCGAGCCGGAGGAGAATTTGCTGTCGTTAGTGCGGGTGCCGTCGGGAAGTTTGTCACCGTCGATCTGCTTGGCCTGCTGCCCGGCGATGCCTACTTGCCAGTTACCGTAGCGCTCGGTGATCGCCCAGTCCAGGTTGACCACCGTACCGGCGTCGAAGTCGGTGGCACTGTTTTTTTGCGGCATCGAATAGAACAGCCGCGCACTTAACTCGGTGCCATCGCCACCCAGCGAGTACTTCGGCCCGGTCAGATAGCTCACCGCCAGGTTCGGCGAGACGATCCAGGTGTTGCCACCGGTGTTGACCGGCTCGTGTTTGTCATAGCGCCCAGTGGGCATGGTGAGACCTAGACCACCACCAAGAGTCAGACCGTAGGGCAGCGGTGCCAACGTGGTATTGCCCGCCTCGCCGCCACCCAGGTATTTGCTCCAGAAAAACAGGTCGCTGTAGATGTCGGCAGTACCCGAACTGCAGTTGCGCTCGCCGAAACGAACGCAGCGACGGCCATAACCAAACTGCGCAGAGGTGGCGATACTGCCGCCGAAAACCTTGGTGTCATAGACATAGTTGAACCCGACGACACCGGCCGACGCATCGAAGCCGGTGTCGAACGGAACCTTGTCGCCTTTGACGTCGCGGTAGTCATCGGATGTGACACCAATATAGCCGGCGCCCATATACAGCCCTGGCTGAGGGGGTAGATACGCGGCGCCAATGTCGGTCCCGCCGATAGGGCCACCGTAGATAGGTGTTTCGCCGGCTAGAGCGGTGCTCAGCATGAAGAGTGCCGCCAGTCCGGCCAGAAACGGAACAAAGCGTCGTGTTGGTTTTGCGCGCATGAAGGTTGCCTCGATTATTTTTGTTGTTTTTAGTTTTTTAGTTTTTTAGTTTTGTCGTTTTGTTTGTTTTGACAGCGGAGCATGGCGGCCTGCAGCTTGGCGCCGTGGAACGCCTAGCTGCAGACAGCCCGATACCGTCAACCGGAATTCGTTCAGGGGGCTATCGAGCGTCGCTAATTCTCTTCGCCGCGCGGGGGAACAACGCCAGCGCGTTACGGCCGATCTGCTCGACCTGCTCACGCCGTAGCCCATTGAAAGCAAGTATCTGCTCGATATTGGCGATGGCCGTGTGTTCAGCGGTGCATGGAGCCCCGCAGTCCGATCCGTACACCAGGTGTTCGGCGCAGGTCATCGCCAGGCCCGCAGACAGGCTCTGCGACGAGCCGCTCATCGCGGTATCCAAGTACAGCGCTGCCAGTTGCTCGCGCATTTCCTGCTGGGAAACTCGCTGCGGGTTGGGCACCCAGGACTCGTTGCCGAGCAGGATCAGCCTTCCCGACAGTGCGGGCAGCGCACCGCCACAATGGGCAAGAATGAACCGGATGCCTGGGTAACGCCTGAACACGCCGGCATATAGCATGTCGGTGATGACGCTCGCTGTCTGGTAGGCCACCTCCAACAGCACGCCGGGCCGGGCAAACTCTCCCGGCACGGCGTGATTGGGGTGCACGAACACGACTGCCTGGCGCGTATTGAGCTCGATCCAGAGTGGTTCCAGATGCGGGTCGGAAAGAAACACGCCGTTGTACTGGCAATACACCGCGAACCCGTCCGCCTGCAGCGCGTCGGTGCGCGCCAGTTCGCGCAGAGCAGCCTCGCTGTCGTCGGTGGGCAGTCCTGCCAGCAGGCCGAAACGCGCCGGGTAACGGGCAACCAGTTCAGCGCCGTAGCGGTTGCTCGCTTCCAGCACCGAATGATTGGTCGCCACCATGCTGAGCATCTGCATGCTGATGCCGACCCTGTCCATGTAGGCCAGACGCTCTTCGAGCGACCACTCCGGCGGCTGTTCTCCAGACCAGTGATCCTGCTGCAGGCCCTGCCACATCGCCGAGTATTGCTCGGTCGAACGTGGCGGGCTGAAGTGTGCGTGGACGTCGATCCACGCATCGACCAAGGGTTTGTTGTTCATCTTTAGGCTCCTGAGCAATCAGCCGTGCGCGGCGAGCGCAAGGTCAGGGCGTTGCAGCTTCACCTGTTCGGCACCTGCGGAATGCGCGGTATCAAGCAACTGCGCCATCACCGCCGGCAACTCCGCAGCACCGGCCGAAGTCTGCGCCCGCCAGGCGATGTGGCCATCCGGCCTGACCAGCACGGCGCCATCGGCGTCGGTACCGCGCACTCGCGCCCAGTAGCCTAGGGGATCGCGCACTGCGCCAAAGCGCGAGTCGATCTGCAGCACGTTGATCACCACACCGCTGTCACGAAGAACGGTCTGCGCGGCCTCAAACCAGGCGCCACCACCGCGACCGGTGAGCAGCGCGAACTGGCCGCGACCGACCAGGTCAAGGGTGGAAATACGTCGACGCCCCTTCTCGACCCAGGCATGCGGCAGGCGTGCGCCCGGCCAGGTGGTCGGCGTATAGGCGACGTCCGGATGACCGTCGACCTGCGGTTCCGGCGAGCCGTCGTCGACCCGCGCGCCAGTCCGGTAGCGGTAGCCCAACTCGATGCCCAGGGCATTAAACGCCGGGTCCAAAACTTCCTGTTTGAGCCGCTCGAAACCCGCGCGGCGGGCATCACCCACGGGGCCGTCCTCGTGCAGTAGCAGCAGCGACTGCTTGACCTCATCCGGCGTGGCGCCTGGGTGAATGCCAAGAAACTCGGCATAGAAGCGACCCCAGAAACCCATCGCCGAATCCCAGGCGCGGTTGACGATGCGCTCACCCACCGGCTGGCGTTCCTGCTCGTAGCTCTGGAGCAGCTCCGGCCCTGCCTTGCCTTCCAGCAAGAGTTTGAGTTTCCACGCCAGGTTGTAACCGTCGGCGACCGACGTATTGGAACCCAAGCCATTCATCGGCGGGTGTCGATGCACCGCGTCGCCCATGCACCACACCCGGCCCTCGCCATAACGAGTTGCCCACATCTTGTTCATGGTCCAGCGCGACACGCCCTTGACCACGATATCCACGGTGTTGTCGCCGATTACCGACTGCACGCGCTTGCGAATGGTTTCGGGGTCGCCATCAAAGGTCATACCCGGCGGCATGCTCCAGCCGGCGATCCATTCGTCCCAAGGGGCGACGTTGACGAAGGTGGCGCCGTTGTACATGTCGGTAGACCAGAACATCGCGCCCGGACGATGGGCACAGTAGCGGGCCAGGTCGCCCTTGAACCACACGTAGATGACTTCACCAATGCCCGCGTCGCCACCAATGCCCATCTGCCCCTCGAACGGCAAGGCCAGTGCCTCGACGACCTTGCTGCGGGCACCGTCAGCGCCCAGTAGATAATCGGCACGCACTTGGTAGCTCACGCCGCTCTGCACCTCGACGACGGTGGCGGTAACTCCCTCCTCGTCCTGCACAAAGGATTCCAGGCGATGGCTGAAACGCAGGTCAGCAACGCCAGCATCCTCGATGGCCTCAATCAGCACAGGTTCCATGATGTTCTGTGGGATATTGCACATACCGCAGGGGCTCGCCTGGGCGTACCGCGCAGCGTGTTCTTCACCGGCGCCCCAGGCCTCGGAGCGATAGACTTCCGGGCCGGACAAAGTAGTAATCCAGGCATTGCTCCACATGCCTTCGGCCGGTGTGGCTTTGGCTTTGATGGCCTCCTCGATGCCGAGGTCGCGGAAGATTTCCATGCTGCGCTGGTTGGTAATGTGCGCACGCGGCGTGTGGGCTGCGCCAGGAAACATCTCGAGCAGCATGTGCGGAATGCCATAGCGGCTCAGTGCCAAGGAAAGCGTCAGCCCGGCAGGGCCGGCACCGGCGATCAGAACGGGGGTACGCAGGTCATACGGGGTCTTCACGGTAGACGTATTCATTACCGAGTTCCTATTCATTTTGTTGTTCCCGCAGCGGGATTTGTAGAAAAGGTAAAACCTGACAGTCATCTGGGTCGGCTATTCGTCCCAGGTGTGGTGCCCTTGAGCAGATCCAGCGCCACGTCGACGATCATGTCTTCCTGACCGCCGACCATTCGCCGTCTGCCCAGCTCGACGAGGATGTCGAGGGTCTTCAGCCCGTATTTTTCGGCGGCTACTTCGGCGTGACGCAGAAAGCTGGAGTACACACCGGCATAACCCAGGCCGAGGGTTTCGCGGTCGACCCGGACCGGCCGATCCTGCAGTGGGCGCACCAGATCGTCGGCCGCATCCATCAGCCTGTAGAGGTCAGTACCGTGATGCCAGCCCAGGCGCTCGGCGGCGGCGATGAACACCTCCAACGGCGCGTTGCCGGCGCCGGCGCCCATGCCGGAGAGGCTGGCGTCGACCCGATCACAGCCCTCTTCCACCGCGACAATGGAGTTAGCCACGCCAAGGCTAAGATTGTGGTGGGCGTGCATGCCGGTCTGGGTTTCCGGGCTCAGCGTTGCCTTGAACGCGCGCATGCGGTCACGGATATCGTTCATGTTCATGGCGCCACCTGAGTCGGCCATGTAGATGCACTGCGCGCCGTAGCTCTCCATCAGCTTGCCCTGACGCGCCAGCTCTTCGGCGGAAATCATGTGGCTCATCATCAGAAAGCCGACGGTGTCCATGCCTAGCGAACGGGCGTACTCGATGTGTTGTCTGGACACATCCGCCTCGGTGCAATGCGTGGCCACGCGAACGGTGCGCGCGCCGGCGTCATAGGCGGCCTTGAGGTCATGCACGCTGCCGATACCCGGCAACAGCAGCACAGCGATACGAGCGTGATGGATGACGTCCGCAGCCGCTTCGATCCACTCCAGATCGCTATGGGCGCCGAAACCGTAGTTGAAGCTGGACCCTTGCAGGCCGTCGCCGTGAGTGACTTCGATGGAGTCGACTTTGGCCTGATCGAGCGCGCGCGCGATGTCCTGCACGTTCTGGATCGAGTACTGGTGGCGGATCGCGTGGCTGCCGTCGCGTAGGGTCACGTCGGAGATATATAGTTTCTTGCTCATGCCGAGGCTCCCATGGCCAGCGCCATGCGCTCGGCGGTGGCCAGCGCGGCGGAGGTCATGATGTCGAGGTTGCCGGCGTAGGCCGGCAAGTAATGCGCGGCACCTTCCACTTCGAGGTAGATCGAGGTCTTGAGGCCGCTAAAACGACCATGGCCAGGAATGTTCAGCGGGGCCGACTCGGGGATCACGTCGAACTGCACAGTCTGTTTGAGCCGATAGCCCGGCACGTAAGCCTGCACGGCGGCAACCATTTCCTCGACGCTGGCGGAGATCTGCGCCTGGTCGGCGGCTTCACTGAGCACGAATACCGTGTCGCGCATCATTAGCGGCGGCTCGGCCGGGTTCATGATAATGATCGCCTTGCCCTTGGCCGCACCTCCGATCACTTCGATGGCCTTGCTGGTGGTCTCAGTGAATTCGTCGATGTTCGCGCGGGTGCCGGGGCCGGCGGACTTGCTGGCGATCGAGGCGATAATCTCGGCGTAGTGCACTTTGGCCACCCGCGACACGGCAGCGACCATCGGGATGGTTGCCTGGCCACCGCAGGTGACCATGTTGACGTTGAGCTGGCTGAGGTTCTGCTCCAGATTGACCACCGGCACACAGTACGGGCCGATGGCAGCGGGCGTCAGGTCGATCAGCCGGATCCCCGGTTTGATGCCACGCAGGAAGGCGTCATTCTTCACGTGGGCGCCGGCGCTGGTGGCATCGAAAACGAAGTCGATTTCGGCAAACACCGGCAGGCGGGTCAGGCCTTCGACCCCTTCATGGGTTGTCGCCACTCCCAGTCGGGCGGCTCGGGCCAGGCCGTCGGAGTTGGCATCTATGCCGACCATCGCGCCCATTTCAAGGTGCTTGGCGTTACGCATCACCTTAATCATCAAGTCGGTGCCGATATTGCCCGAGCCGACGATGGCGACTTTCAGTTTCCGGCTCATGTCGCGTCTCCATAGCTGAAGGCAACCGTACCCAGGCCGCCTATCTTCGCCATCACACTGTCACCGGGGTTAAGGCTGACCATTGGACCGAGCGCGCCAGTCAGCACGATGTCACCGGCGCGCAGCGGCTCGCCAGCGGCAGCCAGGGTGCGTGCCAGCCAGGCGGCGGCCTTCAGCGGATGACCCAGGCAGGCGGCGCCGGCACCGACCGACGCCACTGCGCCATTGACCTCCAGCACCATGCCGCAGCTGTACAGATCCAGCCCAGCCAGGCCGTGGCTTTGCCGACCCAGCACGAAACCGGCACTAGAGCCGTTGTCGGCGACGGTGTCGGCAAAGCTGATCTTCCAGTCGGCAATCCGACTGTCGACGATCTCCAGCGCGGCGACCGCATGCAGCGTGGCGGCTGCGATGTCGTCTTCGTTAGCCGTCAGGCTGGTCACGTCACGGGCCAGCACCAGCGCCACTTCCGCTTCGACACGTGGCTGCAGCATGGCCGACGGGCTCAGCATGCCACCGTCCGGCAGCCACATGTCATCAAACAGCACGCCGAAATCCGGCTGATCGACGCCAAACTGTTTCTGTACCGAGAGTGACGTGAGGCCGACCTTGCGGCCCACGATGCGCCGCCCCTGCTCCAGCCAGTGACGGGTGTTGATCGCCTGCACCTGATAGGCACCGGCCGCATCATCGGTCGCCAGGCCGTCACGCAGCGGCGCCACAGCCCCGCCCTGGTACGCGCTCCGCAGGCGCTTGGCCAGCGTTTGATGATCACTCATGGCGCTGCTCCAAGAAGCCATGCACCAGGGTGTTGAATTCGTCAGCCTTTTCCAGCTGAGCCCAATGGCCGCACTGCGGGAACACGTGCAGGCTGGCGTTGGGTAGCAGACGCAGCAACAGCAGGCTGGTGTCCCACGGGATCACCCGGTCCTCCTTGCCGTAGATCAGCAGTGTGCGATGCTGCAGGTCGGCGCCCACTAGACGCTGCCAGAGGTTGAGCATCGGGTGGCCTTTCCACTCACGTTTTTTCAGCAGATCGGGATGGGTCGCGGCCTGGTAGCGGGCTTCGATCAACTCGGGGGTGATCATCGACTGGTCGTAGACCATGATGCGCATCGCTGCTTCGAGCTTCTCGCGGCTCGGGCCCTCGCCCTGGTAAAAGCCACCGAGAATCTTGATGCCCTCAGTCATCATTGGCGTGAACATGGTCGGCGAACCGCCCGGCCCCATCAGCACCAGATTGCCCACCAGCTCCGGCCGGGTCATCGCCAAGGTGAGGGAAATGGTGCCACCCATGGAGTTACCAACGAAGTCCGCGCTTTTCACCCCCAGTTTGTCGAGCGCCTTGCCAAACAGTTCGGTATAGAAATCGGTGTCCTGATAGGCACTAAGCGGCTTGTCCGACTGGCCGTAATGCGGGGCGTCGAAGGCGATGACACGGTACTGCTCGGCGAAGGCCGGCAGGTTGGTGCGGTAGTTGCTCCAGGCCGAGGCGCCGGGGCCGCCACCGTGCAGCATCACCAGCACGCGATCGCCCACTTCGGTGTCGTGGTAATGGATGTTGAGGCCGTCGATCTCGATGAATCGGGAGGTGCTTTCGGAAGTATGCGTAGTCACAATCGAATCCTTATGGGCATCACTTGGAGGCTTGAAAAGCGGGCGGCATGCGGAACTCATGACCCCAGCTGCTATTGGTGGGGTAATGGGTCACGTGCCAGGTTTCGTCGTCGATCTGGATGCCGCCCCAGCCGATTTCCACCGACCAGCCGGACGGCGTCAGCACGTAGAACGAGAACATGTTGTCGTTCACGTGGCGGCCTAGGTCGATGAGGATGTGCGCACCTGCCGCCTTGGCGCGGCTGTAGGCGAAGCCCACTTCATCAAGGGAATTCATTTCCAGCAGGATGTGATGCAGACGCGGGCCATTGGACGGCGGCATGTCGACGATGGCCAGAGAGTGGTGACGCTCGTTGACCCGCATGAACATCGCCTCACGGTTGATGCCGGAGATCATCAGTGAGTCGGTAAGTTTGAAGCCCAGCACGCGCTGGTAGAAGTCGATCTGCTCCTGATAGCGATCAGTGGCCAGCACCAGATGCCCTAGGCCCTGTTCCTGGGTAAGAAACGGCCGCGCACCGACCGGCGACACGAATGGTTGGTTGGCCAGCAGGGTCGGCCCGTAATGCGCTTCGATCAGCACACCATCGAGATCGCGGAAGCGGATCATTTCCCGCACGCTGAGAGCTCGCGCCGCTTCGATGTCGACCTCGTCGAAGGGAATCTGCGCCGCGCGCAAGTCATCGCGCAGCTGGTTCAGGTCGGCGCTACTGCGGCACTCCCAACCTACATAAGCCACATCATCATGGTCGCCGGGGTGGATGATAATACGTCGCTGATGCAGATCGGCTCTTAGTACCAGAGTGCCGTCTTCTAGCTCCTGACCAATCTGCAGGCCAAGCACGTCAGGGGCAAATTTCTTCCATGCGCCGATATCGCGCGCCGTGAATCCGATGTAGCCGAGGGTATCAATACCAAACATGGTGGCTCCTCTAGCGAGTCATTGTTCTTGTATTGCGATCCGGTCCGTTACCGGTCTCGCTTGCCAAGAATTCTGCTGCAGAGCCACTAGGCGGTCATTACCCGATGTACCGTTACTCTTGATAGTTCGTACATGGATGACTTGATAAGCGCTGGGGTTTCGGAGGTACTAAGAGGAAGTCGTACGACAGCGCTAATCAACTAATACTGCTTCATTCCCGCCAGCTCTCAAAGACGGCGATTAAAGAGGCGAGCTCTCACTCAGGAGATCGGACATTGGCGGTTAACTTTAAGCGTCGCGGTAATATCGCGGCGGCTGGCAGCCGCTGGCTTCAATGTCGCCATGCTGTCCTCGTCTCGCATGTGAAGCGCTGGCAAAAGAGCTGGGTAGTATCAAATCAGCCGGATCTGAGACTTGCGCAAGGACTCAAGCAAATCCAGGCTTTCTTCTTTTACGCCTTAGTTTTCCAGACGTTGCACAACGACACCAGCAGCCTTTGCCATTTCTACTTACGTTGATAATCGAGGCGATCTTTCACCTCACCTACTGATTTAAAATCACAGAACCAATAGATCAGCCGTTTTTTGGGGGCAGCCCCAACTGCTGACGTAGAAGTTACTCAGATGGACGCACGACCCTCGCGTCACGCTCACCGGTTTCGCTGAAAGCTTTGGCGACAAAGCCGCTTCGCAAGTGCCGACCAATGAAATCTTGGACGTATTGCGCAGCGACGATGCGGTGTTTGGGAATGGCCATCGCCTGACGAATCTCAGTGAAGTTATCCGTCAATACTCGGACGCCTGGAGTCGCCCTGGAAAACCGTTCCAACGGCTGACGAACACCTGCGGCAGCCTCGAGCCCCATTTCCAGGAATGTATCGACAGCGCCTGTCGAGGTGGTTGCTCGCACCAATTGGGCATCCTTTAACGTTCGAGTCAGGTACAGGTCATAAGCCGCCCCGCGACCAACAGCAATGCGGTTTCCGCCGACATCCAGATCACAAGCTCGATGGAACTGACTTTCCGATTTCACGAGGTAAGTACCATCGATGCACACGTAGGGATTCGAAAACGCGATTTTCTCAGCCCGGACGGGTTCGATAGCCAGGAAAGCCAGATCCCATGCGTCTTCTTCCAGCACAGCGAACACCTTGCCAGCAGCATCGTAAGGAGTCAGTGAAATAGAGATTCCGAGTTCATCCGCGAGCACGTTAGCCAAAGCCACCGAGACACCCGATAGAACGCCAGTATGCTCATCCTGTTTGGCCAGTACAGGATTCCCAAGATTTATCGCAACTCGGAGCACGCCATGAGGCGCCAAATCCGTTCGCACATCGGCACCGTCAAATTTCATGGCAACTCGCTCCTTTCATTTTCTGGCGTGCTTTCGCTAGCCTCATTTCTGGTGACTATGATTTTTCCGATCATCAATACCAAGAGCACACCTACCGCACCGGCGACGTAATGTGCCCATGCGGGCACCGATGGCAGGCTGATATCGCTGATTGCCATGCTCCCTGCGATCCAGCCAAGAAGAGCAGCTCCGAGGGTGATGACGATCGGATATCGATCCATGAAATGGAGCACCAGCTTGCTGCCCCAAATGATGATTGGAATGCTGATGACGATACCGAAGATCACTAGCTCAAGCTTCCCATTAGATGCACCCGCAACAGCAATGACGTTGTCCAAGCTCATGACTGCATCGGCGACGATGATGGTTTTGACCGCGCCTAATAGCTTGGGGCTCGCCGTCATGTCGTCATGGGCGTCGTCCCCCTCAGGCACCATCAACTTGATGCCAATCCAGAGCAACAAAGCAGCGCCAATCAGCTTGAGATAGGGCAGCTCAAGCAGCTGGAGTGCAAAGAAAATCATCCCGACCCGCAACAAAATCGCACCCAATGCACCGCCGATGATGGCGCGATTGCGTTGTATTTCCGGGAGTTTTCGACATGCCAGTGCAATGACGACTGCGTTATCACCACCCAATAAAATGTCGATGGCGACAATTTGCATCACCGCCAGCCAGAGCCCTGGCGAGTTTATGAGTTCGATCAAAATGAGCTCTCCAAGCCAGGGACCGGTCGATCAGACAGTTTTAAATATCATGCAAACAGGGCTGCCAGTCTTGATGACTTGACCATTGGGAGAGAGCGAACCCGAGCTCTGATCGACATCAAAGGCAACGATGGTGTCGGTTTCTTCATTGGCTACGAAAAGGCGAGAGCCATCCGGGGTCAGATTCATGAAACGTGGTTTGCGACCCTGCGACGGTGTGTGTCCTTTAGCGGTAAAAGCGCCACTCTGCTCAAGCGCGAAAGTAGCCACCGTATCGTGGCCTCGATTCGACACGTACAGATACTTTCCTGAAGGTGCCATCACAATAGCCGCCGCTCGGCTGTTGCCAGTGAAGCTCGCAGGCAGCGTGGAGACAATCTCTTGTGGAGTTAACCCGCCCTGCTCAGGATCGTAGGCGTAGCCCGTCACACTGCTGTCGAGCTCGTTCACCACATAAGCGTTTCTGCCCGCACGCGAGAAAACCACATGACGCGGGCCTGAGCCGTCTCGGGACTTGATCAAACTGACCTGAGTAGCGCCATATTTCGCATTGTTCTGGTTCATGCGATAAACAAAGATGCTGTCCAATCCTTTGTCGGGGATTACCAGGAAGCGTCCCGACGGATCGAAAGGAATCATGTGAGGATGGGAACTCGTTTGCTCTACTTTGTGGGGGCCGGGTTCGCCAGGCAATGACTCCAGATGAACCAACTCGCCTAAGCGTCCATCTTCCTGGATCGGAAAGACCGCGAAGCCACCCGTTGCGTAGTTGGCAACGGCTAAGAATTTATTGGTGGGATCAACGCTCAGGTGTACTGGGTTTTTGCCCTGAGTGCCCACTGTATTCAGCTTGGTCAACTCCCCGGTCTTGCCATCGATGTCAAAAGAGCTGACCTCGCTCAGATCACCATGCACGCAGTAAAGGTGGGTCTGGGATTGATCAAAGGCCAAAAACGATGGATTCACAAGTTCATTTAGCGTTTGAACCAGCGTGCACGCACCTGTTTCAGGCGCATAGCGGTAAACAGTAATGCCGACGCCACGCGCGTTTCGCTCTTTGGTCGTGCGTGATCCAACATAAGCAAACCTAGGGGTCTGCGAAAGTTTGTTGTTCATCATTTTGCTTTCATCACTTGTGGAGGCAGCATGGGCTGAGAGAGTGAAACCACCAGCCAACGCGCCACCCGCCGCAATGGCCGATAGCTGAATAAATTGGCGGCGCAGCATCGAGTGACGAAGGGTTTCGGATGAACTCATGGTGTGGTTCTCTGTTGTATTTATTGTTGAAACAGCGACGCTCATGCCGGGTGTTGCCGGCATGAGCATGGGCTGAATCAGAGAGTTTCGGGAATGCGTATCCAGCCTTCCATCAGCCGGCGAGCACTACGGCTCATGACAGCTTTTTCAACCACCCAGGCTCCGTCCTCCAACGCCGTTTTCGCACCAACTGCAACGCTGCCTGCGGTGTGGCCCATACGTACCTGGCGATCACCGATATCACCGACAAGGCGATTGATGAGCGTGCCATCCAGACCCGCTGCGACAGCAACAGCCACGGCACCGGTACCAGTGATCGCATGATGAAGTTTGCCCATTGAGAGAATGCGCGCGATGACGTCGATATCGCACGGCTCTACTTGTTTGCCACCAGCCGCCTGGTAGGCTTGAGGTTTGGCAACCATGCAGAGTTTCGGAGTATGGGGACGCAAACGTGTCGCCTCTTCGGCGCTTTCCGCCAAGCCCATTGCCACAGTGCAATGAGCGCGGATGGTCTCCAGTTGCGCGAGCAGTTGGGTGTCACTATTCACTCGGTCTTGAGTTTCGGTTCCAATCAACCCCACCTTTTCAGCATCTATGAAAATGGTTGGGTTGCCTGCATTCAACAGCGTAACGGACAGTTTGCCGATGCCTGGGATGTCCAATTCATCCACGGCATTGCCCGTCGGCAGAATGCTGCCATCTGAACCACCTGGGTTCAGAAACTCAAGAACAACTTCGGCTGCTGGGAAGGCGACACCGTCGAGGACAAAGTCGCCTTCTTCCTGAACTTCACCGTTACACATTGGTACGTGGGCAATGATTCGTTTCTGGATATTGGCCTGCCAGATCCGGACGACTGCAATACCATCGCGAGGTGCAACCACCAGACCTTCAGAGATCGCATATGGGCCGACCGCCGAGCTCAAGTTGCCGCAGTTCCCTGACCAGTCAATGACCGGAGTTTGGATAGCCGGAGCGCCGAACAAGTAATCCACATCGCAGTCTTCGCGAGTGGATTTACCGATGATCACCACCTTACTGGTACTGGAAGTCGCGCCGCCCATACCGTCGATCTGCTTGCCGTATACATCTGGACTGCCGATTACACGAAGCAAAATGGCGTCGCGCTCGGCACCTGCCGGTGGCAGATGCTGGTCGAGAAAAAACACACCCTTGCTGGATCCGCCGCGCATGTATACAGCTGGAATACGTCTTTGAGTCATCAAAATTCTCCTGAAGCAGATCAGCGCTACTTAGCTAGCGGATACGTTCTTCATACTTTCGATAAGCAGTTGCGGCAGCAGACCACCGCTGCGGAAGTAACGAACGTCTTCGAAGGTATCCAGACGGCTCACTACGGTGATGTGCTCCGTTTCACCGTTTTCGCGCTCGATCACAAGAGTGACTTTCGCACCAGGCTGGAAATCATCGGTGATGCCTTCAACGCTGAAAGTTTCGCGTCCGTTCAGCCCTAGGCTCTGGCGCGAGCCACCCTGCTCGAATTGCAGCGGGAGAATACCCAGGCCTGCCAAGTTGGTGCGGTGGATGCGTTCAAAGCTTTCGGCGACAACAACACGGACACCTAGCAGACGCGGGCCTTTTGCTGCCCAGTCTCGAGAGGAGCCGCTGCCATATTCCTTACCGGCCACAACGATCAATGATTGTTTGCGATCTGCGTATACCTCGGCAGCCTGGAAAATTGTGGTGACTTCTTTTTCAGGCAACAGCAAAGTCCACGGGCCTTCACGACCGTCTTCAAGCAGTTCGTTTTTCAGGCGCGGGCTGGCGAAAGTGGCGCGCTGCGCCGCCTCATGGTTACCGCGACGAGTGCCGTAGGAGTTGAAGTCAGGCACCGCAATACCGTGCGACTGCAGGTACTGACCAGCATCACTTTCCGGGAGAATCGCACCAGAAGGCGAGATGTGATCGGTGGTGATGTTGTCCGCCAGCATGGCGAGAACGCGCATGTTGCTGAGGTCTTTGCTGATATCGGTTGCAGTGACGGCATCGCTCCAGTACGGAGGTTTGCGGATGTAGGTGCTGTTCTCTTGCCAAGCATATTGATCGCTGACACCGGCGCGCAGATCGCTGGCAATCAAGCCCGCTTCACGCGGAACATCTTCGTAGGCCTTGTCGAACAAATCGGCAGTCAGATTATCCGCTTCGATTTGAGTTAGCTCCTCATCGCTCGGCCACAACTCGTGCAGATAAACCGGCACGCCATTGTCATCGAGACCCAATGCATCCTTTTCTGGATCGATCAGGTAGGTACCTGCAATCGCATATGCCACGATCAACGGAGGTGACATGATGAAAACTTCACGCGCAAGTGGGTGAACTCGGCCCTCAAAGTTACGGTTGCCTGATGTCGCGGCCACAGTTTCCAGCTTGCGAGCACGAATTTCGTCTTCGATTTCCGTGCTCAGCAGTGGGCCGGACATACCGTTGCAGGTAGTGCAGCCGTACCCAACGAGGTTGAAACCCAAGTCATCCAAGTCTTCATTCAGTCCGGAACGTTCAAGATACTCCGATACCACCATGGATCCTGGTGCGAAGGAGGTCTTCACCCATGGTGCTCGTTTCAGGCCACGTTTACGGGCATTGCGTGCAACCAGACCTGCGGCAATTACACCGCGTGGGTTAGAGGTGTTGGTGCAGCTGGTGATCGCGGCCAAAACGACCGATCCATTATCGAGGACGGTAGGCAAGTTGGTTGCAGGCGCCTTCTGGCCCAGCACGATGCGCTGGTGCGGTTGTTTTGGGCCGGCAATTGAACGGGCAACGGTACTGAGGTCGAGCGTTACGACTCGGTTGTATTCAACCTCAGACAGGCTGTCATGCCACAAGCCTTGTGCCCTAGCATAGGCTTCCGTCAGACCAGAGATCTGACCGCCACGACCGGTCATGCGCAGGTAGTGCAGAGTACGATCATCAATGGCAAACATCGCAGCTGTCGCACCAAATTCCGGTGCCATGTTCGACAGTGTCCCACGGTCTGCCAGCGATAGCTGCGGAACGCCTGGACCGAAGAACTCTAAGAACGAACCAATCACACCGGCTTTACGCAGCAGTTCGGTCAGAGCCAGTGCGATGTCAGTTGCCAGGTAGCCCTGAGGCAGCGCGCCTTCCAAACGAACACCCACGATTTCAGGTAGTCGCAGCATGAGGGATTTACCCAGCATTGCCGCTTCAGCTTCGATACCACCGACACCCCAGCCCAATACGCCGATGGCATTGATCATGGTGGTGTGGCTGTCGGTGCCTACAAGCGTATCGGGGAATGCCCACAGTTCGCCGTCGCGACGCTGAGTACCGACAACAGTGGTCAGTCGTTCCAGGTTGATTTGGTGAAGGATGCCTTTGCCCGACGGAATGATCGAAAGATTGTTGAATGCCTTATTGCACCAGTCCAGGAACTGGAAGCGCTCCGCATTGCGTTCACGCTCGATGGCCTCGTTGTCAGCGAGTGCGCTGGCATCACCCCAACGCTCAACATTAAGCGAGTGATCCACCACTAAGTGAGTTGGAGTAACTGGGTTTACCAACCGTGGGTTTCCGCCTTTTGCGGCTACGGCATCACGCAGACCAGCAAGATCGACCAGTGCCGGCGTACCGAGCAGATCCTGGAGTACAACCCGAGCTGGACGGAATGGGATGTCGAAATCTTTGGAGCGGGCACAAATCACTTTCAGTGCGGCCTCGGGATCAGCCCCACCACGCAAAACGTTTTCGGCAAGGATTCGCAAGCTGTAAGGCAGCTTCGCGTAATCACCGCCCAGGTCAGTTACAACCCCACGGATATCACTGACACGGTATTCGATTCCGTTTGCGGTAACGGTTCGACCCTTTGACATAGGCATTGGCTAATCCTCACAGGCTGTACGGGCAATGTTTTTGTGAGGGTCATATTGCACTTTGTCATGATATAGGTCAATGTTGATTCATCCGATTCCTCCCAACCATGAGATCGGACGTACCCAACCAACGATTTCTACTGTGCACAGTCGCTCCTCCGATGCAGCGCCCAGTTAGGTACGGTAGAAAAAATAAACATAAGAGAATCGAGGCTCACCATGACCAAGCTCCCATGCCCCAGCTCCACCTTCACTCCCATTTGTATCGAGCCAGTCTCGATCTAAAAGCCAAGGCGCTATCCGGCCACATGGCTGACGAGAGCCACATACGTCTACAAAAATGGGAGTTCGACCGTGCTAACAGTCCTTGGCTTTTCAATGGTCATCTGTTTCATGTACCTGATCATGATGAAGCGCCTTTCCGCGCTCATCGCATTGATCTTGATACCGATCATTTTCGCGTTGATTGGAGGCCACTACGTAGGTCTCGGCGCCATGATGCTCGACGGCGTTAAAACGCTCGCACCAACGGGCGTGATGCTGACTTTTTCGATTCTTTACTTCGGCATCATGATTGACGCAGGGTTGTTTGACGGCCTTGTGCGCTTCATCCTGAAAGTGGTGAAAGGCGACCCTCTTAAGGTCTCGGTAGGGACAGCCATTCTAACGATGCTTGTATCGCTGGATGGTGATAGTTCGACTACGTACATGATTGCCTGTGCTGCCTTCTTACCGCTGTACCAGCGGCTGGGAATGAGCGTACTGGGCATGACATGCCTAGTGAACATTGCCAGCGGCATCATGAATATTTCTCCGTGGGGTGGCCCGACCGCCCGCGCAGCCGCGGCACTGCACGTGGATGCGATGGAGATTTTCCTACCAATGATTCCAGGTATGCTGCTAGGCGCGGCATGTCTGATCTTGACCGCTGTAGTCATTGGTCGCAAAGAGCGCACGCGCCTTGGCATCCTTCACCTGGATGACGTCCATCATGGCTCCATGTCGCTGGGTAACGGCTCAGCAGAAGAATGTGATGAGAATCGTCGCCCGAAGATGTTCTGGCCAAACTTGACCCTGACGCTGGGCCTGATCGCGTGCTTGATCATTGGTGCCATGCCAATCCAGATCTTGTTCATGGTCGGCTTCGCTATCGCCATCATGCTCAACTATCCAAACATCGAGCAGCAAAAAGCTCGTATAGCCGCTCACGCAATGAACGTGCTTGCAGTTACAGCTGTCATTTTCGCGGCAGGCATTTTCACGGGGATCCTTTCCGGAACCGGCATGGTGGATTCCATGGCCAAGAGCTTGCTGCATGTAATTCCACCAAGCTTCGGCCCGTTCCTGGCTGTATTCACCGCCCTCGTCAGCTTGCCGTTTACATTTTTCATGTCTAACGATGCGTTCTACTTCGGCATTCTGCCGGTGATTGCTCAAACCGCCGCTCAGTACGGTATAACCCCATTGGAAATCGCACGCGCTTCGGTGGTGGGTCAGCCAGTACACCTGCTCAGTCCACTAGTACCTTCGCTGTATCTCCTTGTTGCTCTGGCAAAAGTGGATCTCGGCGATCACCAGCGCTTCGCTCTCAAATGGGCCATTTTGGCGAGCTTCGGCCTGCTGGTAGGCGGCCTTTTGTTTGGTGCATTCCCACTTTACCAAGTGCGCTAGGAGACGCTTAAAGCTTTATAGAGTATGGGCAGAGACAAAAAATTGGTCTCTGCCGCTAAGCCTACCAACGCGATAGAATGAGAATTCCATGGTCAGCTCTATTCGGTTCTCTATCCAATGCCTCTAAGCCCTCTGCAAGCACGCATTGCGCGTGACATTGTCTCTCACGTTCGTCGTGAGCGGTTCGATATAGGCCACCACTTGGTCGAGTCACAGCTCGCAGCAACGCTCAATGTTTCACGTACGCCGGTCAAGTTTGCCATGGGCCATTTGGTCGAAAAGGGCATGCTCACCTACGACCGAAACCGAGGCTATTTCTTGGCCAGATCCAGTGACGATCTAATAGACGTTGCCTCAGAAGTCATGGAGAGCAGTGACGACCCGCTCTACCTGAAAATTGCAGAATTGCGTCTCAGTCGACAGCTCCCTGAGCTGTTTACAGAAATTGAATTCATGCGCCAGTTTGATGTGTCACGGGCAGCCCTCAGGGTGGTTCTAGCACGTATCCAACAGGAAGGATGGATTGAACAGCGTGCCGGCCAAGGATGGCGCCTTCTACCCATGATTGACTCCGTAGAGGCGTACGAAGAAAGTTATTCGTTCCGCGCAACTATAGAGCCCTCAGGCCTGCTCTCACCTACCTTCCTGATTGATCGGGAAACGCTCGCAACCTGTCGTAAACAGCAGGAGTTCATTGCCAACGGCGGTTTTCTTACGATGACGCCTCAAGAGTTGTTCGAGGCGAACTCACTGTTTCACGAAACTCTTGCCGCTTGTTCCGGCAATCGCTTCCTAGAACAAACTGTTCGACGCCTTGACCAATTGCGTCGACTGGTTGAGTACCGTCAAGCCAGTACACGAGCTCCACGTAAAGGCCAGGCGGAAGAACATCTCGCTATCCTCGACTGCCTGGAGCGCGGGGATCGGCTGGCGGCTGCGGACCAAATGCGCAAACACCTGGAACAAGCCCGACGTAAAAAAGTAGATCCCGCGCTGTTCGAGTAACCCTCCCGCCTCAATCAATCCCTCCCAAGCACTCCCTGACAAGTCGCGCTCGCTTTCCTCTACTTGAATTTCGCCAAACGACTGCATTCCACTATCGCCGGCGTCATAAAATGATTGGTCACTAAATTGACTTATATTCCAACAAAGAACATTTTATGATTGTGCGACTTGATTATCGACTGACCCATCCGCCCAAACACAACCCCATTAACCATTGCGTCGATCCGAGCATGCCCTCATGGCAAAGACGTCATCCTGCATCGCAGGCTGAAAGAGGAAGGCACTACCTTCCGCAAACTCGTCGAGCGGAGCGGAAACTACTCGCAGGGCAACTGTTGGAAAATACTGAGTCAAGCAGGAAAATCTAGGGTTTCAGCTTGGATACGCTGAGTCTAAGGCCTTCGCGCGTGCGCACTGGCGCTGGCTTGGACAGTTCCTAACGAGTATCGGAAAGTCTTAAAGTGGTGAGCGCACTGGACTACAGCGCCCCAGTCTGATCAACGCCAACCTTCAACGCCAATCAAAACCTCCAGGCCCTTCCCTCTCGGCAAGACTTCCAGGCACTCATTCCGGAGGAGTTGACGTGGCATCTCCAATTAGTCCGTTCAGACGATCACACAAAAATTCACAAACATTACATTGGTAGCTGCTACAGGACCCATGCGGACCAAAATTTAGCTCTCCGGTAGCGATCAATTATGGGGCTGGAGGTCGCCGTAGAGTTAGCTGAAAGGTTTCCGAACCGAGCGGGATCCCTTTTCACCTCGGTTCAATTTACCAGCGCAGCCTCAACTCCATTAAAGAGACTCCCCAATGACCTACACCAATCTCCTGCTGGAAATGTACGGAAAAGTCGCTCTTATTACGCTCAACCGTCCGCAAGCACTCAACGCACTGTCTCCAGATTTAACAGGGGAACTCTGCCACCTTCTTGATTTACTGGAGGTTGATTACAACGTGGGGGCCGTTGTCTTGACTGGCAACGCGAAAGCCTTCGCTGCCGGTGCCGACATCAAGTCAATGCAAAGTTTTTCTTACATGGAGGTCTACAGAACTGACTTCATCACCGCTACCTGGGACCGTTTGGCGGCGTTTCGAAAACCCACAATCGCTGCGGTAGCTGGATACGCTTTAGGAGGCGGCTGTGAGTTTGCAATGATGTGCGACTTCATCATTGCCGCTGACACAGCGAAATTCGGGCAGCCGGAAATAACCATCGGAACAATTCCCGGGTGTGGTGGCACCCAGCGATTAGCTCGCTTCATCGGTAAATCCAAGGCCATGGACATGATTCTGACCGGACGCATGATGGATGCCGACGAGGCGGAACGTTGTGGTCTGGTGAGCCGATTGGTACCCGCAGCCCGACTGCTGGAAGAAGCGCTCAGCATAGCCGCAGGTATATGTCAGCAATCAGCGCCCATCAACACGATGGCTAAAGAAGCGGTCAATCGCGCGTTCGAGACCAGTCTTGCCGAAGGTGTGCGCTTCGAGCGTCGCCTGTTTCATTCCACCTTCGCGACTGAAGATCAGAAAGAAGGCATGCAAGCGTTTATCGAAAAGAGAAAGCCAGTCTTTTTGGATCGTTGATCCAAGGATTCTCTATCCCCTTGTCTGCGGTACTTCCAATATCAGCATGCGCACACTTGGTAAACCCCATAAGTTCTATCGGAGATCCCCATGTCCTCGCCTGATGTTTTTGTTCTCAGCGCAGTCAGAACGCCCATTGGAACCTTCGGCGGTTCACTCAAGGATGTGCCACTCACGCAGCTTGCAACCACAGTGGTAAAAGCGGCATTAACGCGCAGCGGGTGCGACGCACAACAGATTGGTCATGTGGTAATGGGCAACGTCATTCCAACCGACCCCAAAGATGCCTACGTGTCGCGTATCGCTGCCCTCAATGCAGGCATTCCACAGGAAACTCCTGCGTTCAATGTCAACCGGTTATGCGGCTCTGGCCTGCAAGCGATCATTAGCGCGGCTCAATCGCTGATGCTGGGTGATGCTGAAATCGCCGTTGCCGGTGGAGTCGAGTCCATGAGTCGCGGCCCTTACATGTTGCCCGGTGCACGTTGGGGCGGACGGTTGGGCAATCTTGAAGCCATCGACTACATGCTCGGCATTTTGCATGACCCTCTATACGGCATCCATATGGGCATTACGGCTGAAAATATTGCAGAGCGATATGGCATCAGCCGGGAAATGCAAGACGCTCTGGCGCTACAAAGTCAGCAACGCGCGAGCGCAGCGATTGCCAACGGGCACTTCCTGAGTCAAATCGTGCCCGTTGAGATTACCAGCCGTAAGGGCATCGAACGCTTTGAAGTGGATGAACATGTCCGCAGCAATACCTCTCTGGATCAGTTAGCAAAAATGAATCCAGCTTTCAGGAAAGATGGCACCGTTACTGCGGGCAACGCTTCAGGCTTAAATGACGGTGCCTCAGCGTTGGTGCTGGCAACCGGTGCGGCGATCCAGAACAGCAACCTGCGTCCCCTCGCCCGCCTTGTGGCGTATGCCCATGCCGGGGTCGACCCGCAACTGATGGGGCTCGGCCCGATCCCTGCCACACGCCAGGCATTGGCACGCGCCGGTTTGACGGTGGCCGATCTGGATGTCATCGAATCAAACGAAGCGTTTGCGGCCCAGGCTTGTGCTGTGACACGTGAGCTGGACCTGGATCCGGCAAAGGTCAATCCCAATGGCTCTGGTATTTCGCTCGGACATCCAGTGGGCGCCACCGGCGCCATCATCACGACTAAGGCCATTCATGAATTGCATCGCATCCAAGGGCGCTATGCATTGGTGACGATGTGCATTGGTGGTGGACAAGGGATCGCTGCGATCTTCGAGCGCGTTTGACATTGACTCAATGGAAAATTCTATGAATAAGCAACGAATAGCTGTGATTGGTGCAGGCACCATGGGCAATGGTATCGCTCAGGTGTGCGCTATCGCAGGCCTACAGGTGACTTTGGTGGATGTCAGCGATGAGGCATTGGCACGAGGCCTGAAAACCCTTGCGACTAACCTGGAACGCCAGGTTCGCAAAGGTACTTTGACGCAAGAATCGAAGGACAATGCTCTAATCCGGATTCATACCACGACGGACTATGCCGCATTATCCGACGCAAGCTTGATTATCGAAGCCGCCACAGAAAACCTTGACCTGAAGTTGCGCATCCTTCAGCAAATTGACCAACAGGTCGATGCCGCAAGCATCATTGCCAGTAACACGTCATCGCTGTCCATTACCCAACTGGCCGTAGCGGTCAGCCATCCCGAGCGTTTCATTGGCCTGCACTTTTTCAACCCGGTGCCGATGATGAAACTGGTGGAGTTGATTCGCGGCCTACAAACCTCCCACGCCACCCATGCCCGTACGTTGGCCTTCGCCGAACAGATTGGCAAAACGCCGATTACGGCAAAAAACAGCCCCGGCTTTGCAGTTAATCGCATTCTGGTGCCCATGATCAATGAAGCCATTTTCGCCCTGCAGGAAGGCTTGGCCAGTGCGGAAGATATCGACACCGGCATGAAGCTGGGGTGCAACCAGCCGATCGGCCCGCTGGCACTGGCTGACTTGATCGGTCTCGATACTTTGCTGGCGGTACTTGAGTCGTTCCATGACGGCTTTGGTGACCCTAAATACCGCCCTGCTCCATTGCTCAAGGAGATGGTTGCTGCGCGATATCTGGGGCGCAAAGTCGGCCAAGGGTTTTATCGTTATGACTGAACAGCGGACCATGGCAACCGTCGAAAGCTTGCCTTCTTCCCTGACACGTCAGCTTCAGGCACGTCAAAAAGCGGTAGAGCTTTTCGCCATCAGGGGTTTCGGTCAGGTGAGCATGCGCGACTTGGCAGCTCATCTCGGCATCCATGCTGGATCGCTGTATCACCACTTCGAAAGCAAGGAAGCCCTTCTATTCGAAGTGATCGAAGAGCTTTACGAGACACTGCTGGTTAATGCACAGAACCAATTGAGCAAGAACAGAAGCGCCACAGCAAAATTGAATGCGTTACTACAGGCTCACATCGCCCTGCATGAGCAAAGAGCGGCGTATTTCCAAGTGGCCGAGCATGAATCGCGCAATCTCTGCACTCAACATCAGGAGCGGATCCAGCAGCTGCGCCAACGTTATGAAGGGTACTTTCTGATGTTGCTTGCAGATACCGGATCGTACTCCCCACACTTGAAGGCTGCGGTTCAAAGCATGGTGTCTATTCTGAACAATATCCCGGCGTGGCTTGAACGTACTCCGCTGTCTAAAACCGAACGCATGAAGCTGATGCTTGAGACCGCTCAGGGTTCAATTGCCTGGGCACTCGGGATGCAAAGGACCGCCTGAACCCTGCCCCACGTCCCATCAAACAAATGAGGGTGTACGCTGTACACCCTCAAGATTGCGACTGACATAGCTTCAATAGGCGATGACGATCGACTTGGTTTCGGTGTAAGCCTCAATCGCTGCGCGGCCGTTTTCGCGACCTATCCCTGACTGTTTGAAACCACCAAACGGGATGTTCGGATCCGACGGCAGATGGGTGTTGATCCAGACCGTGCCCGCCTCGATGCGCTCGGCGACCCGTAACGCATTACTGATATTGCGCGTCCAGACACTAGCTGCCAGGCCGTAGGGGGTATCGTTGGCCTGACGAATCACTTCCTCTAAGTCATCGAAAGGCTGAGCCACAAGTACCGGACCGAACACTTCTTCCCTAACCAACGTCAGTGGCTTACCCGAAGTATGAGCAAATACTGTGGGCTGGACAAAATATCCAGCCCCCTCCGGCGCCGCACCTCCCGCCAGCAACTCAGCGCCCTCGCGCTCACCCGTCTCGATCAGCCCCAACACTCGCTGGCGTTGCTTGGCCGAAATCAACGGGCCAATTTGGCTCTGTGGATCGAAGCCTGACCCCAGGCGCAAGCTCTTCGCCGCCTGGGCAACCCCATCGACCACTTCATCGAAGTGTTTCTTGTGCACGTACAAACGCGAGCCTGCGGTACAGACTTGCCCTTGATCATAAAAAATCGCGCTACTGGCACCGGCAATCACGGCTTGCACATCAACGTCATCCAGAACAATGACCGGGCTTTTACCGCCCAATTCCAGCGACACCCGTTTGATGTCATGCCCGCATTGCTGACCAATTATCCGACCGACTTCGGTGGATCCGGTAAACGCGACTTTATTCACACCAGGATGGCGGACCAGAGCGGCACCCGTTGCACCATCGCCGGCAATGACATTGAAAACACCTGGGGGAATGCCCGCCTGCAACGCCAATTCAGCCAGCTTTAATGCGGTCAAAGGTGTCTCTTCAGAAGGTTTCAGCACCAAGGTACAACCGGTGGCCAGCGCTGGTGCGATCTTCCAGATCGCCATTAACAATGGATAGTTCCAAGGCACAATGGCCGCCACTACACCCGCCGGCTGGCGTTTGACGATAGCCTGAAAACGGGTCCCAGGAGCAGACGCCGAGACGTCCAGCGCCAAACCTTCGATCTTGGTTGCCCAGCCGGCCATGTAACGCACCCACTGTGCACCGGCGAGTACGTCGAAGCCTCGGGAGTTAGCCAACAGTTTGCCGTTATTAAGCGTCTCCAGGCCTGCCAATAGATCGGCGTTCTCCTCGATCAAATCAGCAAAGCGCAAGATCATCCGCTCACGGACTGCCGGAGTGATATCTCGCCAGTGAGTGCTGCTCAAGGCGGCCTGAGCCGCGCGCACCGCCGAATCCACGTCCTTTTCACCAGCGTGAGAGATCTGTGCGATCTCCTGGCCAGTTGCAGGGTCATGGATCGCAGCGGTACGACCATCGATCGCTGCTCGCCATTCACCATTGATCAGTAACTCACGGGGCATCGCCAAGGCCGTTTTTAGAGCGGCTTCATTCGTATGTGCGTTCATCGAGTAACTCCCATTTCATTTTCGGGGGTGTGTTTCCCAATTTGTTGTTCAGGGACATGAGGGAATCTTGCTTGCATCAGAACCGGATGCCGGCTCGATCAGGGTGGACTTGCAAATGAATACCGCCGGTATCAGTGCACACAGCATTAACAGTGCTGCCAACCAGAAGCATTCATGAAAGGCTTCAAACGCTGCCGTCGAAGCATTGGTTATGGCATGCCCCTCTTGCCGCCATTGGTAAAGGATCGCCAACACATTGATTCCGACCGCCCCGCCCAACTGCATGAAAAAATTCATGGTGGTAGAGGCGTAAGGCAGCAACGCAGGCGAAACCGACTGAATGGCGGCAACACTGGTAGAGGGAATCAGCATCCCCATCGCCACACGGCTAAGCGTGAACCACGCGGCAACCACCCAGAAGCCGGTCACGGCGGTTGTAAAGGTGAAGCCTATGCTCGCTAGCGCAAACAAAAACAAACCACCGATGGTCACAGTTCGGGCACTGAGCTTGTCGCATAAGGCACCCGCGCTGAAAATGACCAGGACAAGAATAATCCCCCCCGGAACCTGCATTGCGCCGGAATCTGCCGGCGAGTAACCCGCAGCACTTTGAAGGAAATACGGAATCAGATAGCTCGTACCATAGAGACAGAACCCATAAGGTACCGCCACCAGAAACACGGACCAAAACCGTGGGTTGCGAAACAGACTGAGTTCGACCAATGGAGCCTTGCAGCGCAGTTGCCAGAACACCAGCCAGACCAGACTGACCAGTGTCAGTGCCAGGCACCCCAAGGTCTGCCAGGTTGTCCATCCTTTGCTCAACCCTAGCCCGGTAATGTTCAGCAGAGCGAAAATAAAGACTGTCAACAGCAGCATTCCCAGCCAATCAAATCGACCGTGAACGATGGTTGGGTCCGCCTCGGGTACATACTTGAACGCCAGTAACAGTGCAGGTAAGCAGAACAGAACCGGAAACAGGAAAATCACAGGCCAACCAAAAGGCCCCAGCAATAGACCGCCCACCGCGGGGCCAATGGCAGGAGCCAGCACCGCACCGACGCCAAAGACTCCCATGGCCATCCCTACAGCTTGAGGCGGGAACACTCGGGCAATCGTGATCAGTGCCACCGCAGGTACCAGTCCCATAGCGATGCCCTGCATGACGCGAGCAAAAATGGCCACCTGCGCATTCCAACTCATAGCGCCGAGCAGCGAAACACCGACAAACAACAACAGGGTAAATATGTAAACACGCCGCAGACCAAATCGCCCCGTAAGCCACCCGGTGGCCAGAATTGAGGTGGTCGCAGTGACCTGAAAGCCAGTTGCAAGCCACTGAATGACCTCTTGACCAACATTGAAAGCGGCCATCATCTCCGGCAAAGCCACCATCACCATGGTCGCGGAAAACCCCAAGGCAATAGTGCCCAGCAGCACAGTAATGCTGGACATCCAACGATAGTTTCGAGTGAGTTGTTGCGTATCCTGAGTACTCATGGGGATGCCCTGCTCATACGGTTGGCCGCAGCACCGCACAGAGCGGCGCTACGCATGCTTGCAATCACTCGTCGCTGTAGACCGCTTTGTCAGCGTGCCAGCGTGTCCAGAGATGGGTATTGGGCATTTGGTAGGCATTCACCTCACGATCTATCACCACCTGGACGATGGCCGGTTTTCCGCTGGCAAATGCACGCTCCATGGCCGGAGCGATTTGTTCACTGGTTTCACAGAATTCGCCATGTCCGCCCATGGCTCGGGCCATGTCATCCAGACGGACAAAGGCGTGATCGACCTCGAAGGTGCGTCCGCAGACGTGCATGTAGTAAGGCACCTCCAGAGACCAGCCTTGGTCGTAACCCACCACAATGACAATCGGCAATTGATAACGAACCGCCGTTTCAAACTCCATCGGGTAGAAGCCGAAAGCACCATCGCCGGTGATCAGACAGACACGCTTGTCAGCATTCGCTTCGGCCAGTGACGCACCCAGCGCGTAAGGCAGGCCTGTCCCCAGATTGCCCAGCTTGCCGGCAAACATGAACCCACCGAGCGAATGTTGGATGTAGTTGTGCATCCAGATACTGAATGCCCCACCATCCCTGATCAGGACCACGTCTTCAGGCAAAGTCTTTTGGACTTCGAGCACTGCGCGCCCTGGATGAATCGGCGTGCTCGAGATGGTCGCAACCTGAGCGCAGAAATCGGCATAACGGCTTTGCCGCTCGGCTTGCCAGCGCTCCACCTGGGCGTTGTGCTGAAGTGGCTGATGGCGACGCAGCGCAGCGATCAACCGCGGCAAAATCTGCCGCATATCACCTGCCAGGCCCACGTCCACCGGACGATTTCGACCAATGTTATGTGGATCTAGATCAAGCTGAATCCAACGCTGTGTCCCTTGTTTACCGAAATAATTCGGAAAGCCCTTCTGTTCATTTGAATAGGCGTAACCGCCGAAACCCAGCTTTTCGCCGATGGGGGTTCCAATCGCGAAAATCACGTCCGCGTCGCGACTGATGCTTGCCCCTGGTTCAAGACCCAGATCAAACACATACGGATGTGTATCCGCCAACACCCCACGACCGGACGCAGTAAAAATTACGGGTGCTTGCAGTGCTTGCACCAGCTCATCGAACAGCGCCTGGGAACCCGAGTTACGAATCCCGGCGCCGCCAACCAGCAAAGGCGATTTGGCCTGAACCAACATCGAAGCGACTCTTTCGATCTGCGCGTCGCTGACCGTTTCCTCGAATGTAGTCGGGCGATAATTCTGCGGAGCCACCAGCTCACCGAAATCGCGATCTTCCAACAACATATCAAAGGGAAGCCCAATGTAGACGGGCCCAGGAGTACCGGATCGCAATTGCCGGAAAGCCTCATGAAAGAGTTCATCGGCCTCCATCGGATTCTCCAGCACTGCGGCAAACTTGGTCATGGGCCTGACCACTTCAATGCTCGGCGGGCACTGGAATTTCGAGCGCCGGGGAGAATTACGCGCCAACGACGTGCGTTCGGAACCGATGTACAGCACAGGAAGGTGCTCCTCCCATGAGTTGGCGATGGCCGAATATAGATTGATCACGCCGGGGCCACAGTTGGCGCCCACCACTGAAATATTGCCTGTGAATGCGGCATAGGCCTCAGCCATGAACCCGCTGGCAGTTTCATGGTGGGGAGCGATCAATGGGACACCACGATCATGCAGTGCATGATGCAACTTGCCGAAAGTGACTTCTGGCAGTGAAAAAAACTTGTCTATGCCTTCGGCAACTAACAGGTCAGCGATACGTTCACCTAGTGATTGCAGGGCCATCGTCTCTCTCCATTTATTGTTATGTGTACTGTGAAACGCGATTGAGTCAGGCTCAAAGCGTCTCTCGATTGGGCAGCAGCATGACCTTGATCGCTTGCCCGCTGCCTTGGACCTCAAAGGCCTGGCTGACGTCGGCGAGTGCAAACTGATGGGAGATCAAACGTTCACGGTCAAGCTTGCCTTCAGACATCAACTGCAAGGCCAGTTCAAGCTCTTCGGCCGCGTAACCATTGGAGCCAAACAGGCTGATTTGCTTGTTAATCATCGGCATCATGTCGATGTTCAACCGGTCCTCGTAGGCGCCAAAACAGATGACCCTGCCGTCGCCCGGACGTGCCATGCGCAGGGCCGACTCCAGAGGTGCCGGCCCGATCATGTGTTTCAGGTACCCGGCACACTCGAAAACAACACTGATATCTGTGGGCTCGATCTCGGGATAAGTGATTGGCAGAAAGCCACAGATGGCTTTAGCCGCGGTGAGCAGGTCCTGGTGTCGGGGATTGATCGTATCGGTCGCCCCGATCTCCAAGGCCATAGCCAGGCGTTCATCAGACACATCGATGGCGACAATTTTCCCGACGTCGACTTCCAGCGCTTTGAGCGCCTGAATCACCCCGAGACCGATAATGCCCACCCCGAAAACTACAACGTTGTCGCCCGATTTCAGGTTGGCCTTGCGGATCATTTGCAGTCCATCGGCCAAGGGTTCGGTGGTCGCCGCAGCAGCGAAAGAAACATTTTCGGGAATGCGCACCAGCTGAAACGGATTGACAGGCACGGGCACCAAGTCAGCCATTCCCCCCATTCCCACACCTACCACACGCTCACCAATGCTGTAATCGACCACCCCCTCCCCAACGGCAGTGATCACCCCACTGAATTCATGCCCGGGAATCTCCAGCCCTTCAGGGTCGACACGCACCAGTTGCTTGCGATGGGCGTCGGTGCGGAACATATGCAGGTCACTGCCGCAAATGCCGCAGGCCTCCACGCGTATCAACACTTCGCCAGGTGCGACTTGCGGCACTGTCGCCCGCGCATTCATTTCTATATGCCCAGGGTCGTGAAAAACGGCTGCTTTCATGGACTCATCCCTTCTAAAAGTTGGATATGGCGTACCCATCAGCGCAATTCCTTACGCATGATTTTTCCACTGGTGGTTTTGGGTAAATCGTCGCGAATCTCGATTTGCCGTGGGTATTTATAGGCAGCCATGCGTGATTTACAGAAAACAATAAGCTGTTCAGGTGTGACCTGGGCGCCCGCCTTCAGGCTAACGACGGCTTTTACGCTCTCTCCACGATAGTCATCTTTAACTCCAACCACAGCGACTTCACGCACGTCAGGATGGCCGTAAAGAACGTCCTCTACTTCTCGTGGCCAGACTTTAAAGCCGGAGGCGATGATGACGTCCTTCATGCGATCAACGAGGAAAAGCCAACCCTCAGCGTCCAGATACCCAACATCGCCGCTACGCAAAAAACCATCACTCATGACTTCGCAAGTCGCCTCAGGGCGTTGCCAGTAGCCACGCATAACTTGCGGGCCACGAATCAAAATCTCACCGACGCTGCCCGTCGGTAGTGCCTGGCCCTGCTCATTGGCAATTCGCAGGTGGGTAGCATGAATGGGTAATCCAACCGACAACACGCCCTCTTCGTTACACACTGCCAATCGATCATGAGGCACTGCCGTTGCCACAGAAGTGGTTTCAGTCAGTCCATAGACCGCTCGGATGTCGTGCCCAAATTTTTGCCGGAAAGCAATGACCACTGCTTCAGGAATGGGCGCGCCACCTGAATAGATTTTTTTCAGTGACGCAAGCTGTTCTGGACGAACCTTGTCAGCATTAAGCAGTGCAATGAACGCGGTGATGGCACCGATAGTGAATGCAGCCTGATAGGTCTGCACGGCTTCGGCAAAAACCTCAGGATGAAAGCGAGCAGTCAGCACAAGAGGAGTGGAGCAGGCAAAGGCGACGCCGATATGCAGAATCAGTCCGGTGACGTGAAACAGGGGAGCCATCGCCAGGATCGGCACACCATCATCCAGAGCAGCCCAGCTGCGAAAAGCCTCACTGTTGAAGGCATAACTCGCATGACTATGTTCAACCCCCTTGGGTAGACCGGTGGTTCCCGAGGTGTACACAATGGTGGCAATGTCACTGCTCTTGATCCGTGTACGAACCGGCTTGGCATTGGCCCACGCCGCAGTAATGTCGCGCAGGAAAAAGCCTTCGCCCGCGGGTGCCGAGGGCACTCCGAAAATACGCGGATCATTGCGGTTCTGAAGTTCATGATCACCCGCAACAATCAACAGCAAGTTGTCGGGTCGTTGGTCAAGCTGAGACACCACCTCATGGTAGAGGTAGTCATGGCACATCAACACTCTGGCCTGACTATCCTCAAGCAATAACGAGAGCTCTCGAGCCCGGTTCATCGGGTTGATGCTCACAGCAATTGCCCCCAGCTTCCAACTGGCAATCAAGCCAATCACAAACTGCGGCACATTTTGCAGAAACAACCCGACACGATCTCCAGCGAGCACACCTTGCTCTTGCCAGAATGCCGCCAACGCATTGGCATCCTGATCCAGTTGGGCGTAGCTAAGCGTCGTGTCGAAATAATGCACGGCAGCGGCCTGTGGAGCCTTGTCGCGGGCGGCGTCGAACATCTGCAAGGCATCGGTAAAATGCGCCTCAAATGCGCAATCAGGCGAAGACTCAACAACTCGTTCAGCACTCATGACGCTGCGGCTCCTCTTGCTCCATGGTGGCGAGGCAGCGCGTGGGCTTCGCTGATCCATTTTCGAGCGTTACAAGGCACAAACTGGCCTTCATCACAGACCTCGCATTTTCTTGTTTTTTTGGATTATCGCGGCGTATAGATCGAGCAATGGCCTTGGAAAAATCGAGCGCCAGCACCGCAGTTGCTATAAGTGTTCGCCCCTCCATCATCCGACCGCATCGTCTGTTCAGACTATTCTTGAAGCCCCCTACTCGCGAGTAAGCTATTTCCTTGAAAGCACGGATGCGACCTCTTGGGTCGAATGGCTTTCAGGCAATGATGTCATTCAGCCGCAACTCGTTTGATCAGGGATTTCCATGACGAACACCATCGACAATCGCTCACCGTGGGCAAAGAAGCAGGACCGCCTGACCGAGCGAGAATACAAACGCGATGCTGTACTACGCACGGCAGCCGAGTTGTTCAACGAGAAAGGCTTTCACGCCACCTCCCTTGACGAAGTGGCTGAGCGGCTGAATGTGAGCAAGCCGACGGTGTATTACTACGTGAAGAACAAGGATGAAATCCTCTTCGAATGCGTACGTATCGGTCTGGAGATGCTGGAGAACGCCTCGAACGAAGCAATTCAGAGTGGTAGTGATTCAAAGGAAAACCTGATCGCCGTGATGCGCAAGTACGCCGAGATCGTGACGATGGATTTCGGTATGTGCTTGATTCGCGTCGGTGAAGACCCCTTGCCTTTGAAAAGTCGCCGCAAACTGCGACGACTCAAGAGTCGCATCGATCTCAAGTTCCGCAGCCTGATTCAGCAAGGTATAGCCGACGGGGTCTTGATGCCCTGCGATCCAAAAATCGCAGCCTTCACCATCGCCGGTGCGTTGAGCTGGATTGCCCGTTGGTATGACCCCAAGGGCCCCCTCAGGGCCGAAGACATCGCTAACCAATGCATCGACTTGCTGATGAACGGGCTCAATAGCAGATCGCCCCCCAGCAGTGATGTCAACTGATCCAGTCCCACCGAGAAGTGCTTACAATGACAAAAAAAGAGACCTCAAACATTACCGAATTTTATCCCAAACAGCTCCAGGCCTTCCTCAAGGACACAATCAGCGGGCTGCAAGGAAACATGCGCCTTGAGCGCATCGGTGGTGGCCAGTCCAACCCGACGTTCTTTGTCACCTTTGACAATCGCGAACTGGTACTTCGCAAAAAACCAAGTGGCGAGATCCTGCCATCGGCTCACGCGGTTGATCGTGAATACAGGATCATGACCGCACTTGCGCAGTCCCGGGTCCCAGTGCCAAAGACAGTTCTGTATCACGCAGAACCCGACATCGTCGGAACGCCCTTCTATTTAATGGAAAGACTCCAGGGGCGCGTTTTTCCGGAATATAGCCTGCCCGGGGTATCACCCGACGATCGCAGAGCCATGTATGAGTCCATGGCCCGGACGCTGGCAGAGCTGCATCAAGTTGACTGGCAGGCGATCGGCCTTTCTGACTATGGTCGGGAAGGCAATTACTTTTCCAGACAGCTGGCGCGCTGGGGTACGCAATGGGAAATGGCCAACCAGCACGATAATCCCGAGCTTGACAACCTGCTGGCCTGGCTACGTGTCAATTTACCCCAAGACGATGAAACCACGATATGCCATGGCGATTTCCGACTGGGTAACTTGATGTTTCACCCCACCGAACCAAGGGTCATCGGCGTGCTCGACTGGGAGCTTTCAACCCTCGGCCACCCACTTGCCGATCTGGCTTACAACTGCATCGCCTGGCACACCTTGCCGTCTGAGTATGGCGGCATCCGCGGCCTGGATCTGCGGACACTGCGCATACCCTCGCAAGCAGAGTATTTGCAGCAGTACTACCACGCCACCCAACGCAACCGAGGGGCCGAAACTTTTCACTTCGCTTTCGCGCTGTTTCGCCTGGCGGTGATTTTCGAAGGCATAGCAGCTCGGGCACGGTCCGGCAGCGCAGCTTCGGAGAACGCCACAAGTGTCGGCCCCTTGGGAAAAGTTTTCGCCCGACGCGGCCTTGAGCTGCTCGATAACGCCATTGTCATTTGACCCGTCGAGACTCGCCCATGAACTTTGAATATCCGCCCCACGTCGTTCAACTGCAACAACGCCTTCAAGCGTTCTACGATAATTACTTGCTGCCGGCCAACGTCCAATGGCATCACCAGGCTGAGCAAGGTATTTATCCACTCGAGCTGATCAATGATCTTAAAGCGCTCGCCAAGGACGAAGGGCTATGGAACCTGTTTCTGCCAGCCCTGCGATCAGACGAGCCAGGCACCCGGCTAAGCAATCTCGAATACGCGCCGCTGTCGGAAATCATGGGCAGACTGCCTTGGGCTGCCGAGGTGTTCAACTGCAACGCGCCAGACTCCGGGAATATGGAACTGTTGCACCTCGCGGCCAGCCCCGAGCAGTACCAGCGTTGGCTCAAGCCGCTGCTGGAAGGTGACATTCGCTCCTGTTTCGCCATGACCGAGCCAGACGTCGCTTCCTCTGATGCCACCAACATCGCCACGCGCATTGAGCGCGACGGTGAGCAGTATGTGATCAACGGGCGCAAATGGTTCACCACAGGCGCTCTGCACCCAAACTGCAAACTGATGATCGTATTGGGCCGCAATGCCGATGAAAGCAGCAGCCATCAAAACCACTCGATGATCCTTGTGCCGATGGACACTCCCGGCGTCCAGATCGTGCGCAATGTGCCGCTCATGCATCACTATGCCGTAGAGGGGCATTGCGAAGTATTGCTCAGCAACGTTCGTGTTCCCCTTGACCACCTGCTGGGCAAGGAAGGCGGCGGCTTTCCCCTCGCCCAGGCACGTCTGGGACCGGGACGCATTCATCATTGCATGCGCACCATTGGTCAGTGCGAACTGGCGCTTGAATTGATGTGCACCCGCGCTCTGGAGCGCAAAGCTTTCGGTCGTCACCTGGCAGATTTCTCCAATGTGCGTGACTGGATTGCCGAGTCGCGAGTCGAGATCGATCAGGCGCGCCTCCTGGTGCTGCGCGCGGCAGACACTATCGATCGTTTGGGCAATAACAGCGCCCGTGTCGATGTCTCGGCCATCAAACTGGTCGCCGCACGCCTCCAAACCCGCGTGCTGGATCGTGCCATTCAGGTATTTGGTGCAATGGGCATGACCGCCGATACCCCGCTCGCATTCCTCTGGACCTGGGGGCGCGCGCTGCACTTCATTGACGGCCCGGACGAGGTGCATCTACGCACCGTCGCCAAGGATGAACTCGCCAAGGCCAAAACCCGAGGTGCGGCCTGCGCTGCCTACTTCACCCCAAATTTGCCGTCCCACTCCCTCGCGGGAGATCAGCAATGAACAGTGAAGCTGCACCATTGACGTTAACCCTGGACGGTCCGGTTGCTCACCTTCTTTTTGATCGCCCTGCGGCACTGAATGCAATTAACGTCCCCATGGCCATGGCGTTTCGCGACGCCATGCGGACCATCGCCGCATCAAACGATATTCGTGTTGTTATCCTCAAGGGCGCCGGCCGGGCGTTCATCGCAGGGGGCGATCTGGCCAGCCTGCGAGAAAACCCGCTGGAAAATGCCCAAGCACTGATTGAACCCTTACATGAGGCGCTGGCGATCATGACCGGACTGTCACAACCGGTGATTGCCAGCCTACATGGCGCCGTCGCAGGCGCTGGCGTCAGTATTGCGTTGGCCTGTGATTTTGTTCTGGCCGCGCAGGGCACACGCTTCAACCTGGCTTACGCCTCGATCGGCACCAGCCCTGATGCATCAGCCTCGTGGCACCTGCCAAGGCTGGTCGGCCTGCATAAAGCAATGGAACTGCTTCTGCTCAGTGAGCCGTTCGATGCCGACGAAGCATTGCGTCTGGGTTTGATCGGAAAAAAGGTGGCCGCGGATCAGCTCCAGGTTGAAACCGAACGCTTGGCCAATCGCCTGGCACAAGGCCCGACATTCGCGCTAGGGCAAACCAAACGGCTGCTGCGAAACGCCTTTCAACGTAGCCTTGAGGAGCAACTGGACGCCGAACGCGAAGGGTTTTGCGCGTGCACTCAAACCGAGGATTTCGGTCGTGGAATAGAAGCGTTCTTCACCAAGGAAAAAGCCCACTATCTCGGCTCTTAGTCTGAACAGACGATGCCTCAAACCGGGCGCACATTGAAGATATCGTTGAAGCTGAAATGACCACTCGATCTTGAGTTGTCACACGCTACCAACGGACTAACCTATGGCGCCCCAGATGACTCCTATTCCATCGGCCAAACAAATACGCACACCCAGCGGTCTGGATATCCACTATCAGGACGACGGTCAGGGTGACACGTTGGTGTTCATTCACGGCAGCGGTCCGGGCGCCAGCGGCTATAGCAATTTCCAGGGCAATTACCCATGGTTCAATGAGCACGGTTATCGGACGCTGGTTCCCGATCTCCCTGGTTATGGCTTGTCGTCCAAACCTGAAGACGTCGACTATGTGCTGGACTTCTTCGTCAGTGCCTTGCATGAGTTCCTGCAGGCACTGGATGTGCAGCGCTGCGTACTGATTGGCAATTCACTGGGTGGCGCGATTGCAATCAAATTTGCGCTCGACTTTCCGCAGGCGGTAAGCAAGCTGATCCTGATGGGACCTGGCGGGCTGGAGGAACGCGAGGTGTACTTCCAGATGGAAGGCATCCAGAAAATGATGCGCGACTTCGCCGATGGGGCACTGGACCGTGAAGGCATGCGCCGCCTGCTCTCAATTCTTGTCTATGACCCATCGCTGATCACTGAAGAGTTGCTTGATCAGCGCGTCCCGATTTGTGCCCTACAACCCAAAAGCGTGCTCTCGACCATGCGCGTGGCCAATATGAGTGAGCGCCTGGCTGAAATCACCTGCCCGGTGCTTGGCTTCTGGGGCAGCGACGATAAATTCTGCCCAGCTCAAGGCGCGCACAAAATCCTGGCGCATTGCCAAAACGCACGCTTTGTCCTTGTCAACCGCTGCGGGCATTGGGTCATGGTCGAGCATCGCGACCTGTTCAATCGGACCTGCCTCGACTTCTTGCAAAACGGCTAAGGAATTCTCCATGGACCAGCACCTCATCAGTGAATTGGGTGACGCGTTGTACGCCGCGTTGCGCTCGCGCCAGACACTCTTGCCACTGACCACGCACCACCCCGAGATCAGCATCGACGACGCCTACCATATTTCCTTGCACATGCTGCAACGACGGATCGCCGCCGGCGAACAACTGGTGGGCAAAAAAATCGGTGTTACCAGCAAAGCCGTGCAGGACATGCTGAATGTGCACCAACCGGACTTTGGTTTTCTGACTGACGCGATGCACTACCCCAACGACGCCTGCATCAGCCTGAGTCAATCCGGTCTGATCCAGCCGCGGGCGGAGGGTGAAATCGCCTTCATTCTCAAGGAAGACCTCCACGGCAACGTCACGCGTGAAGACGTATTGGATGCCACTGAATGGGTGCTGCCGTGCTTCGAAATCGTCGACTCACGGATCACCGATTGGAAAATCCGCATCCAGGACACGGTGGCAGACAACGCTTCATGCGGTGTTTTCGTGCTCGGCGATCAGCGCACCGCACCTCGCGAATTGGACCTGGCCAGCGTCCGTCTCGACGTGCTGCGTAATGGACTCGCCGCGGGTTCTGGACTGGGTAGCGCCGTCCAGGGCCATCCCGCCGAGGCGGTGGCCTGGCTCGCCAACACCCTGGGACGCTTCGGCATTCCATTCCGTGCCGGGGAAATCATCTTGTCCGGGTCTCTCGCACCGTTGGTACCAGCCAGCGCCGGTGACAGATTCGAGCTCACCATCGAAGGATTAGGCGCAGCTTCGGTCAGTTTCATCGACTGATACCTGCCCCCCATCACGTTTCAGGAGGTGCAACATGCGAAGAATCAAATGTGCAGTGATCGGTCCAGGCAATATCGGCACTGATCTGCTCTACAAACTAAGCCGGAGCCCTGTGCTCGAACCCGTCTGGATGGTGGGTATCGATCCCACATCCGAAGGTCTGGCGCGTGCGCGCGAGATGGGCATGAAGGTCACGGACCGCGGCGTAGACGGGCTATTGCCCCATGTGATCGAGGACGGTATTCAGATCGCTTTCGATGCCACGTCAGCCTACGTGCACGCCGAAAACTCGCGAAAGCTCAATGCGCTTGGCGTGTTAATGATCGACCTTACCCCGGCCGCGATCGGGCCGTATTGCGTGCCACCGGTCAACCTGCGCGAACAGGTCGGACAACGGCAAATGAACGTGAACATGGTGACGTGTGGCGGTCAGGCGACGATCCCGATGGTGGCCGCGGTTTCACGGGTGCAACCAGTCGCCTATGGTGAAATCGTCGCGACCGTTTCCTCTCGCTCAGTCGGCCCGGGCACCCGCAAAAATATCGATGAATTCACCCGCACCACTGCCGGCGCCATCGAACGTGTCGGAGGCGCAAAACAAGGCAAGGCGATCATTGTCATCAACCCGGCAGAACCGCCCATGATGATGCGTGACACCATCCACTGCTTGACTGAATCCGAACCCGATCAAGCGGCGATTATCGCTTCGGTGAATGCCATGATCGCCGACGTGCAAAAGTACGTGCCCGGGTACCGCCTCAAGAACGGCCCGGTATTCGATGGCAATCGCGTGTCGATTTTCATGGAGGTCGAGGGTCTGGGGGATTACCTGCCCAAGTACGCCGGAAACCTGGACATCATGACTGCCGCCGCAGCCCGAACTGCAGAGATGTTCGCAGAGGAAATCCTCAACGGTAACTTGAACCTCGAACCCCAGACCGCGCTGGAGGCCTGACATGAACCTGCAAGGCAAGAAAATCATTCTGCATGACAACACTCTGCGCGACGGCATGCATCCCAAGCGTCACCAGATCAGCCTTGAACAAATGCGTGCGGTCGCCCGCGGCCTGGACGATGCCGGCATGCCGCTGCTGGAAGTCACCCATGGCGACGGCCTGGGCGGTGCGTCGGTGAACTACGGTTTCCCGGCCCATACAGACGAGCAATACCTGAGCGCGGTGATTGGCGAACTTAAACACTCCAAAGCATCAGCCCTGCTGCTGCCGGGTATTGGTACGGTCGATCACCTGCGCATGGCGAAGGACCTGGGCGTGCATACAATCCGCATTGCCACACACTGCACCGAGGCCGACGTCTCAGAGCAACACATCGCACTGGCTCGCAAGCTGGAGATGGACACTGTGGGCTTTCTGATGATGGCGCACATGGTCTCCGGCGAGCAGTTGGTCACTCAGGCCAAGCTGATGGAGTCCTATGGCGCCAACTGCATTTATGCCACCGACTCCGCCGGCTACATGCTTCCTGGCGACGTGACCGAGCGTATTGGCGCACTGCGTGCAGCGCTTAAACCTGAAACCGAGATCGGTTTCCACGGCCACCACAACATGGCGATGGGGATTGCCAACTCCCTGGCCGCCATCGAAGCTGGCGCAGTCCGTATAGACGGTTCGACCAATGGCCTGGGCGCCGGAGCGGGCAATACACCGCTTGAAGTGTTCGTTGCCGTGTGCAATCGGATGGGCATCGAAACCGGTGTCGATCTATACAAAATCATGGACGTTGCCGAAGACATCGTACTGCCGATGATGGATCACATGGTACGTATCGACCGCGATTCATTGACATTGGGCTATGCCGGGGTTTACTCGTCTTTCCTGCTGTTCGCCAAACGCGCCGAAGCTAAATACGGTGTCAGTGCCCGGGATATTCTGGTCGAGTTGGGCGCTCGCGGCATGGTCGGCGGTCAGGAAGACATGATCGAGGATACCGCCATGGACATGGCACGCGCCCGCGACAAAGCACAAGCCATCGCCAAAAGCGCCTGACACGTCCCTTCGGACTCGGCGCCCCCACGCAGGCGCTGAGTCCGTCTTTTCTCCTTTCCTGTACCCCTTCGATGCGCCCCTCCTCCCTGCCTCACACCGCTGCGAACGCCACCAAACGCGGTGTCACTCAGAACACTCTCCGGGGTGCCATGCGCCCGGCAAACAATCCGCTACACCCGTGCAGATAGTTAGTCCGAAAGGACGATGAGCATTCTTGACAGGTTTTCTACTCTGCGGGCATACCAACCAGATCGAGGAAGCCCACGTGGTAGACCTGACAGAGGCAAAGAGTGAAAACATTCGCACTTGGGAACTGTACTGCGACACTCTGAAGCGCGCAGGTCTGCAGCTGCAACGCCAGGAGGCGCCTCAAGACGACTTTAACCAAGCAGAAGGTATGCGTTATCTGAGCCGCTTGGCGCGCATCGGTCTTGAGATGTTTGTCGAAGGCGGTGACGAGCAATTCCCGACCTTTATGGTGCCGTCCCACGAGACCGCGAAAATCGGCGCGGACAATCCGGACATGGGGTATCTGGCTGCACGCATTAATGGTCAGTTCACCTATCGGGTCAGTGGACTGCGTGGATCGGCCGCCTCGATTAACTTCAGCACCAAGCGTGGTGGATACGACAAATCCGGCAAGCTGGAACCTGGTGGCTTCATCGACAGCAACAATCTGACGTTCGCCCAAGATGGAAGTTTCGAACTCGTTATCAGCCAATACCCGCAACCGGGTAACTGGCTGAAAATTGACCCAGACAGCATTCAATTGCTGATTCGCCAGGTGTTCCTTGATCGAGCCAATGAGAAACCGGCCCAACTGAAGATCGAGCGTATCGACGCCGATGGCAAACCCTTCCCGATCAACCCGGGGAAGCTGCGCAACAATCTGGTTCAAGCCGCCCGTTTTGTCGAAAACACTGCGACCACCTTTGCCAATTGGGCGCAAAGCTACGAGGGGCATATCAACCAATTGCCCCCTGCCGACCAAGCGCTCTGCCAATCGGTTGGTGGCGACCCAAACATCTTCTACTACCACTCGCGCTGGCAACTGGCTGAAGACGAAGCGCTAGTGATTCATCTCGACCGTATCCCGGACTGCGAGTACTGGAACATCCAGCTCAACAACTACTGGATGGAGTCGTTGGACTATCGCTACTTCCGAATTTCACTCAATCAACACTCCGCCAAGCCAAACCCTGACGGCAGCGTAACCCTGGTGATCGCTCATCGTGATCCGGGCACCTCAAATTGGCTGGAAACCGCAGGCCATAACGACGGCACGTTGTGCTTTCGCTGGATAGGCTCAAAAGAACAGGTTCACCCCAGAACGCACGTGATGAAGCTCATCGAATTGCCACTAGGACTCTAGAACATGACCACTACACTCCCGCTTGACGCCGAGGCCCTGCTCGACGAGGCGATTAATCGCAATAACGGCCTGAATGATTTCGGCGACCCGAGTTTTCGTGAAGGTCTGGACGTGCTGCTGGCCTCGATTAAAAAAGACGGTCAGCTGTCCACTGTCGGCAGCCAAATGTTCGCCGAACGTCTTGTCGAAAGCCTGGGCTCGCGTCTGGTGCTGGAAAACTATGTGCAGCGACACCCTGAGATTCTGAAGGAGACGATTACAGATCCAGTGGTCATCGTCGGTCTGCCGCGCACCGGCACCACCATGTTGCATCGGGTTCTGGCGCGGGATCCGCGCTTTTACACGCCAGCCTGGTGGGAAGTCCGCTATCCGGCACCACTGGCCACTGCCGAGGTCGGCAAACCGGACCCGCGGATTGCCCTAGGCAAGGCTGAGGTCAAGATGATGATCGAGGCCATGCCGGAATTGCTGACCATGCATCCATTGGATGCCGAGTTGTGCGATGAAGAAGTCGTGCTGATGGAGCACTCGTTCCTGAGTGCCATGTACGCCTATGCCAACGTCCCTGACTACACCGATTGGCTCGGTCGTCAGGATCAAACCCCAGCCTATGTGTATTTGAAAAAACAGCTGCAATTCTTGCAATGGCAAAAGCGTCAACGCGGGGAAGTGGCACAACGTTGGGTCATGAAGGCACCGCACCACACTCACGCCATGGACACGCTGTTCAAGGTATTCCCGGGTGTGAAAGTCATTCAGACGCACCGTGATCCGCTGGAAACCATTCCTTCGATGAGCAGCTTCGCTTACACCATCTGGGGCGTCTACAGCGACAAGGCCGACCCGAAAAAAGCGGCAAGCATCTGGTCGGCGAAATTCGCCAAAGGTCTGCGTGATGCCCTCGCCGTGCGCGACAACCAGCCCAAGGACCGCTTTCTCGATGTCTGGTATCTGGACGCCGTCGCTCGCCCTCTGGAAGTCATCAAGCTCATCTACCCCTTCATCGGTGTTGAGCTGACGCCGGAAGTCGAGCAACTGATGCAGCAATGGTTGTCCTCCAGCAGTCGGGATAAACGGGCCGCACATGAGTACTCCCTGGAGAAGATGGGGTTGACCAAGGAACAGCTCGAACAAGACTTCGCCGCCTACCGCGCGCGCCACATCCTCCCGCGCCTGGAGAAGAGCGCGTAACCATCGTCAAGGACTGCCAACATGATTCTGCAGAACAAAGTCGTAGTCATTTCAGGGATAGGTCCAGGTCTTGGCGTAAAACTGGCCATTGAGGCTGCGCGAGCAGGCGCGCGCGGCGTCGTACTGGCGGCGCGAGGCATGGCCAAACTGGATGATGCGCAAGCCCGCATCAATGCTTTGCAGCTACCTTGTGAAGTACTCAAAGTGCCGACCGACATTCTCGATCCCGGCCAGTGTCGCAACCTGATAGAAAAGACGGTGGCGCATTTCGGTCAGCTGGATTGTCTGGTCAACAGCGCCTACAACCCCGGCAATGTCATGGATAATTTGCAAAACGCCGGCACTGAAGGCTGGCAAGAGATTTTCCAGACCAATGTTTTCGGCACGATGAATCTCGCACTGGAGGCCGCCAAACAGATGAAACTCCAAGGTGGTGGCGCCATGGTAATGATTAATTCACTGGTGACCCGCAAACCATTGGTTGGCCAAGGTGGCTACGCCGCGTCGAAAGGTGCCTTGGCCACTGCCGTGAAGTATCTGGCGCAGGAATATGCGCCGTTCGGCGTGCGAGTCAACACGGCGGCCATGGGCTGGATGTGGGGCACACCGGTTGAGCAATACATGCAGCACATTGAGCAAGAACAGGGCATTAGCGTGCAAGAGCAGGTTTCGGCGGTGTCGGTCAATATTCCCATGGGACATATCCCGACCGACGACGACTGCGCCAAGGGCGCGCTGTTTCTGGTATCTGACTACGCCAAGGCCATCACTGGCGCCTGGCTCGACATCAATGGCGGCGAATTCATGGCGCCCTGAATCACTGGAGCTGAGCATATGAGTAAGGCAAAAAATATTGTCACATCCGTGGTGGTCGAGATCGAAGCGCCAGCCGAACTGGTCTGGGAGATTCTGGTGGATCTCCCTCAATATCATCGATGGAATCCCTTTACTGTAGCTGTCGAGTCAAGCTTGCAACTGGGCGCCCCGGTCAATCTATACATCCCGGACCCTGCCAAACCCGGGACGCGTTTTTGCGTGGTGGAGCACCTAGTTGCGTACGAGCCCAACCGATTGCTGTCCTGGGAGCAACGACCGACTGCGGACTCCAAGGATGCTGCCCGTCGGGACCAATACATCGAAAGCCTGGGCGCCGAACGCTGCCGGTATTTCACCACTGACATTTTCCTGGGGCTCAATGCTGACAACATCATGCAGACCTTCGGGCCCTGGGTGAAACAGAGTTTCGATGCCGTAGCCAATGGCCTGAAACAGCACGCCGAAGCATTGCATACCGCCAGCAAGGCGGGTAACCGTTGAGGATTCTCGGATGAGTTTGATTTATGCCTTCAATGGTGACGCAGATGGACTCTGTGCGCTCCAGCAATTGCGCCTTGCCGATCCGCAGGAAGCGCAACTGATAACAGGGGTCAAACGCGACATAAAGCTGCTGGATCGAGCCCTGGCCGGCGTCGGTGATGAGGTGATTGCATTAGACATCTCCTTGGATACCAATCGTGCAGGTCTGACCAGACTGCTCGACAACGGTGCTCGCGTTCGGTACTTCGATCACCACTTCGCGGGCGAACAACCAGACCATCAACGTTTCACATCACACATCGACACAGCGGGCGACGTATGCACCAGCATTTTGGTCGACCGCCATCTGGAAGGCACTTATCGCGCATGGGCTATCACGGCTGCATACGGTGACAGCCTGCCAAAGGTAGCCAACGCAATGGCGATTGCGGCCGGCTTCAACGCCACCGCTCGAGCCACCCTGGAAAAGCTGGGCATCTACCTGAACTACAACGCCTACGGCGAGAGCATCGAAGACTTGCACTTCGATCCTGCATTGCTGGCTCAAGAGATGCGCCCCTATAGTGATCCACTTGAGTTCGTCCACAACTCAAAGGCATTTGCAGCATTAAGCGCCGGTTATGAGGCCGATATGGAGCAAGCCCGTCAGCTGCAGCCAGTGCGGCAGGGGCCGACCTCGTCGATTGTCATACTGCCGGACGCTGCCTGGGCTCGTCGGGCAATTGGCGTGTTAGCCAACGAGCTGATGCTGGCTCAACCTGGGCACGCCATCGCCATTCTGTCGCCAAAATCCAAAGGTGGTTTCACCGTTAGCGTCCGGGTACCCACCAATAGTAGTTTGGGTGCTGATGAGTTCTGTAGAGAGTTCCCCACGGGTGGAGGTCGACGCGGGGCAGCCGGTATAAACGATTTACCACTAGCCGAGTTCGATAGTTTTGCCGACCTTTTCCAAACACGCTTTACGGCCTCTTGAGAGGCCGTTTTTCTATCGACTGATCCAGCTCAATCGTTGTTGGGTGTAATACTGCCCAACAGCAGACGCACCAGAGCTGTTTGACGTGTAACCCCAGTCTTGGAAAAAATCGAGCGTAGATGCGCTCGCGCCGTGTTCTTGCGAATATTGAGATCATCCGCGGCCTCTTCCAGCGTCATACCGTCAGCCAGTAAAAGCGCCAGAGCCGCTTCGGCCGGGGTCAATTCGAACAGCGACTGAATCACGTCCGGCGACGCCTGGGATTTGTGCTCTGGATCGCGTAAAAACACCATAACCGCTGGCCGATGTCGTCCTTCCGACCACTCGCTCAGAGGTACCGAGCGTATTGCCACGCCATATTTGGCCAGTCCCGATGGTCGAGTGATCGACATCGCTTGCGGAAGATTGGTGGCGTTTTCCAGTGCCTGCCGGATAAATTGTTGAAGAGCGCGATTTTCAGTCGAATACTTGGCCTCCAGCGTGCCGTTCGACATGTGGATACCGTCATGCGCCCGAAGAATTTCATCGGCCACTTTGTTGGTTTTCATGATGGTTCCGGTCTCATCGAACACCACAGTACCCAGCATCATGCGATCCACAGCACCAGCATACAGGCGGCGTTCCGACTCAATATGATCCAGTCGGGAGTGCAACTCTATGGAGCGTTTCAGATGTGGCAACAGAGCCTCGCACACCGCACGATCCCGATCGGAAAACGGCTGCGACGTATGGCTGCGACAGACACGGAAACGGCACTCGGAACCATCTTTGGTATAGATATCGAACCCCAACAGATAACGTATATCGTAGGGCTCGACAAACTGCTTATAGAAGTCGCTGGTATGCCAATCGCCGGCACCGATCATCTCCTCCACCGTCAGGACCTTGTCTGGCGGTAAGCCTACAAAGGGATCAAGGGTAAAAGCGGTACGGCTGGAAAATTTGCCTTGCTCCATAAACGGGCCTTTGGGGCCGGCATTGATAATCAACGCATCATTTCTTTCCGAGGCAGGACGCAAGATTAACGTGACCCAATTCGCATCCAGAAGGTCGCGCAAAAGATTGAGTGAGCTCGCCCAAGGCAAGGTCTCCAGGGGACCTTCATAAATTAGCGAAATCAGCTCATTGAACTTTGCCGGGGCCATACGGCTGCGTGAAAAAACGTCAGGGCTGGCAGCCCCATCTTGTTGCTCGCTCATGTCGGCAGGTTCACAGGTGGGATGACAAACATCGCTGTGCGATACAGGTTCAGGCCAAACGAGTCTCATGCTTTTCTCCCGCTTATTTTTATTGTGGAGCTCGACACTTTCGTTGATGACGCAACGTCAAAATTATTTCTTACGATCCTACCTCATCAAATCCTACAAAGTCTGCGGAATGCTAATTGAAATTTAGGCGTCCTAGGCGGCGCGGCAATCGTTCATATGGACGATGTCGTTGCTCATCTGCCTAAATCGCTGGAAAACCGGCAAAGGACTTGCCGGCTAGTCTCATCGGACGATGAAATCCAGAGGGGGGACTCCGTAGGCTAGGGTCATCACCGCTGGAGTTAGTACCCATGAAGCTCAATGCCCTCTTACTACCCGTCGCAAACCTGGAATCAACCTTGCGCCTGCTTCAGGACGTCCTGGGCCTGACGCTGAAATTTCGTGATGCAGACCGCTACGCTGCGTTCGAATCAGCCCCTTTGAGCCTCACTCTTGCCAGCGACGCCGAACGCATCATTGATAAACCAGCGTTGGTTATCCAGGTTGAACGGGATATCGAGGTTGTCGTTGATCGCCTGATTGCAGCCGACATCCTGGTCATGCGCCCGATCGAGAAAGGCCCCCATGAGTGGCGCGCCGTCCTCGAACCGTTCAATAGCGCCTATCAGTTGGTCATCACGCAAAAACTGGCCAATTGAACCGAGACCTCCTCCGCGCCCATCACTTTTGACAAAAACAAGATCCGTGAGGCCCACCATGAACGCTAAAACCCAGTTCGATCCCCGCGAATTTCGCAACGCTCTAGGCACATTCACCACCGGCGTCACCATCATTACCGCCAGCGCGCCGGATGGCACCCCGGTCGGCATCACCGCCAATAGCTTCAATTCAGTCTCACTGGACCCACCGATGGTGCTGTGGAGTCTGGCCAAGAGTTCTCGCAATCTGGAGGCTTTCGAAACCAGCGAATTCTGGGCTGTGCACATTCTCTCGGCCGAACAGGAAGCCCTGTCGAACCGTTTCGCCAAAAGTGGTGAAGACAAGTTCAGCGGCGTCGATATAGACCTCGGACTCGGCGGCGTTCCTCTGCTTAACGGCTGTTGCACCCGCATGCAGTGCAAGACTTCCTTTATGTATGAAGGCGGCGATCACATTATTTTCGTCGGTGAAGTGATTGAGTTCGACCACCAACCTGTTGCGCCATTGGTGTTTCAGGCAGGGAAATACGCCGTTGCCACCCGTAAAAGCGCAACCTTGTCGATGGCGCCCGGAGCCGATGTGGACTCAAGCTTCAGCGAGGATTTCATTGGCTACCTGCTCGCACGTGCACACTTCCAGTTCTACAGCCAGATCCGTCAACACGCGCTGAGTTATGGCCTGAACGACACCGAGTACTTTTTCCTGAGTGTGCTCAGCGTGAAAGACGGGCGAAGCCTGGAAAAACTCAACAGTCTGTTCTCGTACACCGGCTTCGAGGCCAACGAGCAAGTTTTGCAAGGCCTGCGCGACAAGGGCTTCGTGCGACTCGATGGCACTACCTGCTACCTCACAGAAGTAGGCCGCGACTCAACCTTGCGCATTATCGCTGCGGCCAAGGCCCTGGAGGCGGACGTACTCGACCGCTTCGGCTATTGGGAAACCGTCTCCCTCAAAAACCTGCTCAAACAGCTGATTATTCAAACCGATCCAGGCCTTGCCCACCCTTGGGATGACGGTACCGAAGTTAAATAACTTCAAGAAATGGATGCCTTGCATGCACCTTTTTTTCAAGCTGACGGCGCCTCGGCGCCGGACTGTCGCCGGCCTACTGCTGCCGTTCGCTGGCATGGCACTTGCCGAAATACCCGCGAACGACCAATGGCCTCATTACGGTCGAACGCAGTCTGGTACACGCTTTGTGCCGGCCACACAGATCGGACCGCAAAACGTGCAAAATCTGCAAGTCGCCTGGACGTACCGTACCGGCGACCTGGCAACGCAGGACGCCAAGAACTTGCCGGCATTTGAAGCCACACCGCTGAAAGTCGATGACAGCCTGTATTTTTGCACACCGCACAACACTATCATCGCCCTTGATGCCGACAGCGGCAAAGAGCGCTGGCGGTTCGACCCGCAGAGCAATACCTCAGGACATTATCTAGTGACCTGCCGAGGCGTGGCTTACCACGCCGATGCTCCCGACAATCGGGCCAATGATTCTCCTTTGGCCTGTCCGAAGCGAATTCTGGCGGCCACGCTGGATGGACGATTGCTGGCACTGAATGCCCAAACCGGTAAACCTTGCACCGATTTCGGCGTCAATGGCACCGTGTCATTACTTGAACACCTAGGTAGCGTCAAGCCAGGTTTTTATAGCGTCACCTCCCCCCCCACCGTAGTGGGCGACAGCGTGATGGTCGGCGGTCTGGTGCTTGATAACCAGTCAACCGATGTACCGAGCGGAGTGGTCCGGGCTTTTGATGTCCGAACAGGCAAGCCGCTCTGGTCTTGGGACTCCGGCGCCATCGAGGCCGATCAGAGTGCAAATACATACACCCGAGGCTCGGCCAATGCCTGGTCGGTGTTCAGCGCAGACCCACAACTGGGTTTGGTCTACATCCCGACCGGCAACCGTTCGCCTGACTATTTCGGTGGAGAGCGCAGTCCGAGCGAAGAACGCTACAGCAGTTCGGTCGTCGCACTGGAAGTGAGCACTGGCAAGGTCCGCTGGGCGTTTCAGACCGTTCATCATGACTTGTGGGACTATGACGTGGCTTCCCAGCCGGTACTGACTGAGTTCAACGGGACCCCCGCACTCATCCAAGCCACCAAGACCGGCCAACTGTTCGTCCTCGACCGTCGCACGGGCACCCCACTCAGCAACGTGAGTGAGCGCCCGGTACCCGGCGGCCCTGCACCCGGAGACCAAGCTTCACCCACTCAGCCGTTCTCGAGCGACATGCCGTCCCTGCATCCCACCGTGCTGACGGAGGAGGATATCTGGGGGTTGACACCCATCGACCGCCATTTGTGCCTGCGCGAGTTCCGTCGCTACCGCCACGAAGGCATCTTCACTCCGCCATCACTGCAAGGTACCGTAAATTACCCCAGCAACCTGGGCGCCAGCAGCTGGGGCAGCGTTGCAGTGGACGAGCAGCGTCAGATCCTGATCACCAACACCAACCGAATCGCCTCCATCGTCAAGCTCATCCCCCGCGACGAGTCCGATCGACAGGAAAAAGCCGGTGTGGCCCAGTACAACCCGTCATACGGCACACCGTACGCAGTGCAGAACACTCCTTTCCTATCTGCGTTAGGCATCCCTTGCACGCCACCACCGTGGGGGGTGTTGACGGCCATTGATCTGAAAACCAAACAACGGCTGTGGGAGATCCCCCTGGGCACGACCCAAGACAACGCCCCGCTCGGTATTGCCCTCAAACTAGGAATGCCGAATCAGGGCGGGTCGATAGTCACGGCCAGCGGCCTGGTTTTCATTGGTGCAACCACCGACAACTATTTGCGTGCCTTTGAGACTAAAACAGGCAAAGAACTCTGGAAGGCCCGCCTTCCCGCGGGTGGCCAGGCCACGCCGATGAGCTACGTCTCATCACATGATGGACGCCAGTACGTGATCATTGCCGCTGGCGGGCATGCCCATATGGGAACCACTTTGGGCGATTACATAATCGCCTACGCGCTACCAAACCCAGAACCTTCGAACGAGTAGTCCATTTGGACGATTCCAGGAAATACGCGCCCACGTAGCCTGTAGATGGAGCAATTTCTACTCGATACAAGATAGACAGGGCGCTCCACTAAAAACCTTCACGATTGCGTTTGCAGACTGGAGTCAGCATGAAAACAAAAATAAGAATTGAAAACATGTTCGTCGTTTTGCTATCGATCATTGCCATGGCAATGACGTTAACGGTCCTCGAATCGCGGATAAACCCTCACCCCAACAACTACGCGATGTGCAATTACACCACCCCAGGCCCAGGTCAGCTCTGTGTTGCGCCCTCACAAATCAATTTGACAGGCATTTTTCGTTGATCGTCTGGCAGTGAATGAATCACAAGTTCTGGCTCGATACGATCCATCATCCAGCAAATGCCCTTTCAAATGATGAAGGGGCACCTGCCCAATAACACAACGGTTCCAGCCCGTTGATGTCTTTCAATCCGATAAACAGGCAGTGCAATCGGCATCGACCTGCTTATTGTTCCGCGCTTGGCCTCCCGCATTTCTCAGTGATCTCGACTGTCATCCATACGGATAGAAGGCCTATTCGACAGCAACGGCGAGAGTGGGCCGCCCAGCGGTGTCCCGTCCTGTCGTTGGCTGATAATCCCACCAACATAATCCCGGTTTCAAAGTCCCGACAGATCAGTTTGAGCGCTCGCCTATCTTCGACGTCACGCTCCATATAGGCCATCAAGAGGTCGTGACTTACCCGATCAATGAACCTCTACAGATTAAGCTCCCAGGCACCAACGGTGACCCGCCACCACATGGGCGCAGGTCTTTTTCGATAGATTCATGAGCGCTTCTGCCCAGACGAAAACCATAGTTGTAGCCCGAGAACAGAGCATCGAAGATCGGCGTGAGCTGTTGCAGTAGTGCCTGTTGAACCAGACGCGCGTACACCTTGCGGATGGTACTCGCCAGCCAGTAGTCGAGCCTTAAGGATCGGCCAGTACTGTTTCGTAGGCCGCCAACTCGACGTCATGCCATCGGCACCCGGCGTCTCTTGTTGCTGACTACGCTCTGATAGCGGACTTTCACCCCAAGTCACCAGCGAGGCCACCACAGTCAAGCCGGTAGTACTTGCGCGCAATACCTGACGCACAAGCAAAAAAGGCTCCCCATTAGCTGGAGAGCCTTATCTGTTACCACTGGACAACCTCTGGTGTTTTAGCGCCCTGCCCCGCGCAACATATCAGGAGAGAATTGCTCTTCCTTGAGGCTGCCGTCATCCACCAACGTGACAGGTTTCTGCTCGGTCGTCAGGCGATCGGCAATATAAGATCCCGATACCAGGTCGTGATACACAGCCACATGCGGCCAAACGGTTTGAGCATCAAAGGCATACACCGTGTGGTTCATAACTGTGCGCCAGAATTGCCCTCGGGCATCGTAGTTGTCACCCATCAGTGGCAACCAGGTATCTTCATCGATGTACATGACTCGCTTGGGATACAGATGTCGGAAACCAGGTTTTAGCTCGGCTTCAACGACCCAGACCCGATGCAATTCGAATCGCGTGTACTCCGGACTGATATGCCCTTTGTTCTTCAGCAAGTCCGCATATTTGAGTTTCGGGTCGAGCAATTTATACGTGTTGTAAGGAACATAGATCTCGCGCTTGCCGACCAGCTTCCAATTGTAACGTTCGGGAGAACCATTGAAGATCTGTCCCTCGTCCAATGTGGTGTATCCCCCAGGGCCGGGCTGGTCGAATCCGTAGTTAGGCAACTGGCGGACACGGCGAGTGCCCGGGCTGTACTGCCAAACATCAAGAAAATCCGATTTGTAGTTATAGGGAACCCGGGCATACGTAAGGGTTCCTTTGTCGCGCTGAGGCACGAGCTTCTCGCCATAACTCCAGGCTGCTGATCCCGTCGTTTCCACTCGATTCTTGGGGTCGGCCTTGCTGAGTACGATTTTGTGAAACTCACGCGCCCAGGAAATTCCGCCACTCGGGTTCACAACCGCCGTATCGAATGTTCCCACCTCTCGAGGAGACGCCGCAGGCACCGTCATGTTCCATACCAGTTCCAGGCCGCTTTTTGGAATAGGAAATGGAGAACTGCCATTAGTTGCCTTTATACCCAACCCGTCGTCAACAAGTTCGGCCGTAACAGCATTCTTTTTCGAGACATCACAAATCCATTGCGGATAAGCCCAGTCTCTATGCGTTTTATAGACAGGGAGATTGAAGGTGTCCGGGTATTTTTTTAGCAGCGCTTTTTGACCATCGGTCAATTTGGCCGCGTACTGCTCCATGTTGCTGGCTGTGATGACATAAAGCGGTTTTTCATCCGCATACGGGTCGGTGTAGGGTGTGCCAGTCCCTGCATAAGCAAGGCCCGAAGGCTTGCCGAGCCACTTACCTGAATACTCAGGAATCGTACCCTCGGCATTACCCGCCTTCTCGGCACCTTGGCAGGTCAGTTCATTACCAAGCTTGGACGCCTCTTCAGCAGAGACCTTGGCCCAGACTGGAACGCTGACAAAACATGTTACCGCCAAGGTGCAAGCGACTGCACCGGAATAGTATTTACTGAACATTTTTATACCCTCTTATACCGTTCAGAAACTGTATTTTGCGTTAAGCGTGACAAAGTCCCGATCAGCCAGCTGACTCGGATCATTGACATCACCGAAGAACATATTGTATTTAACGCCGATTTCGAGATTGTCCAGATAAATCAAACTGGAACCGACACTTAGACGTTTGTCACCCTCATTAAGAAGACCACTGCTTTGTATGACTCCGCTGCCTTTCACCCCTTGGTTCCAAGCTATCGGAACGGTCATATCCCAACCGTCGAAGACACCCAGATATCGGTTGATATAGGCAAACGAATAACCCCAACCTGTACGAGTAGAAGACGCAAGGCTAGTATTTTTGGTACTCGCCCCATACGGATTACTATCAAGATCAAGCAATTTCTGGCCTATAACTTCCGCCAGCACGATCACTTGATCAGACATAAAGTTAGGTCCGAACGATCCATATATATTGGCTTGTGCTTGCACCGCATCACCGCGGACTTGTTGCGGCAAACCAGCTGTATTTACTTGAACTGGTAACCCTTGATAGTAGCCGACCTCCCCGCCCAGACTGTAATCCCCCAAGCGCGTGGAAATACTCATGGCGGTGGCTTTGATATCTTCAAAGTATTTCACATGGTATGAGCTGCCAGAAGGATCGAAAACGACAGAAGGTGTTTTGGCGTGGTAGTTAATATGATAGAGGCCAAGTTCCGTCGAAGGTGTCACTCGATACCGAGTGCCAATGCCCCACTGGCCGGAATCACGTGCATCGTCCGTTGACGTGCGCGGAATGGCGACACCGGGCGCGAAAAACAGCTTCTCCGAACCCGGACCAATGACATCGGTGGAGAACAGATAGTCGCCCGTCGGCGACAACTCTGTCGGACGGAAACGGAACTGCGAATACCCCACCAGAGACCAGTCCTGAGTGATATTCCACTGACTGGAGAGAGCCTCTGCACCTAGCAGTACATCCTTGGTTTCAACCCCCGGGATGTTACTCTTTGAGGCATCTGCGCCGTTCTGTCCGCCCGAGATGCCCGGGAAAAACACGTTTTCACCCCAAGCAACTAAATGCTTACCCAGCTTTGCACTGAGTTTACTTTCGCCCCCCAGATCCCAGGCCCCATAAGTGTAAGCATCAAGCATGACAGTGCGGCTGCCGTCCCACTTGCGAGTCTCTGAACTGAACTCGTCGGCGTCGCCATCATGGTTCAACGTGCTTTGCGACTTATTATCAGTTGAGCCTTTATAGACTGCGTCATAGAAAGTACTACCACGCAAGAACAACCCATAATTGTCCTTATGCAGATCGGACTCGATCAATAAACTCAGGCGATTGGTGGTCAGACTCCCACGATCGAAATTTCGATCGGAATCGTCTGCGTTAAGCTGATTAAGAATTCTCCTGGACTGTTTCTCCGCGCGAACTCCGATACCGTAGTTGGCCGTCAGCGTGTAATCCATGCTCGCGCCATTGTCAAAATTTATTGTTTCACCCGCAAAACAGCTAATATTTGGCAAGGCCAGAGTAACGAATGCTGCCGACATCGGCACCCGGGCCAGTTTGCCGAGAACCCTTGATGAAATCTTCATTTTGCTGCGTCCTCTTATTGTTGTTGATCGCAACGCGCGGTACCTACCTACTGCGAGTATTCCCTCCTACTCTCCAGTAACCTAAGTTTTGCCGCTCTCTCGAGCATCGTCTATTTGGACTACTCCTGAAAAGTAAAAATGCGTGCGATCGGTTAGTCCATATGGACGAGGTATAACAGAGCAATAACCGATAATTTAATAATGGGATAATGTTAACTTGACTGTTGCTATTGCAAGCGCGCTAACGAAGTTCATCCCTCTAGAATAATAAGGAGCAATCAGATGCTACGTGTCGCCTCTCGTGCCTGCGCCAACTTGGCTGTAGGTAAAAAGCTAATTCTTGGGTTTGGCATGGTGCTTGGATTGACGTTAACCGTCGCCATCACCGGTTTATATGCAGTCAACGCTATTATTCAGAGGCACACACGGGCGATGTTGCTCACTCAAGTCAATACCCAGATTTTACAAACACGCCAAGCTGAAAAAGACTTCGCTCTGACTCGGAATGCGGAATCGGTGCGGGAGGTAAACGCTCGCCTTGACAAGGCGACCCTTCAGATCAACAACCTAAACGCAGCGGGTCCAGCGGATCCGAATCTAAAAAAAATGACTGATGCTGTTGTCATTTACCGGCAACAATTCCAAGACTACGTTGAGCAAGTGGCCAAAGCTCAAACGGCGCGTAACGTCATATCAGAAGATGCCAATGATGCACGCCGGCAGTTCGAAGTCATTGAACAAGACATGTATAACGCTGCCCGCGACGAACAATTGGCCAAAGACATACTGCGTGGCGGTGACCCTCTGTCTTTGGCCGAGAGCGCCTCAAAATTGAGCAAGTACATGCTCGACCTGCGCAGCAATGAAAGCCTCTATATCATCGAAGGGACGCAAGAGGCCTTGGACACCTGGGGACAGGTCAACGATGAGCTTCAAGCTCAGGCACGCAACCTCTCGGTATGGTTGGGTGAGGAACAGATGCACGCACTCAACGGCGCTCTGGAAGCGCTGTTTCGCTATCAGCAATCCTTCGAGAATTACCATCAGGCACGTCTGGATAGCAAGGCCATCGAAGCCAGGTTGATCGAACGGGCACAGACTGTCACCGCGCTGAGCGAAGAGGCCCTGTTAACAGAAGAACAAGTCATGGGCTCCGATAGCCAGCAAGTTTTTGTATTGCTTGGTGCAATGACGGCCTTTGCAATTGCGCTAGGTATCTACGCCACGGTGATCATTTCCAGGCTGATTGTTACTCCCCTGCTGCAAACTGTCGCGTTCGCCCAAAAGGTCGCCGCGGGCGATCTGCGACAAAACCTGAAAGTTGAGCGTACCGACGAACTTGGACAGTTGTTGACGGCCATGCAAGACATGATGCTCAGTCTAAGAAATCTGATTGGGAAAATTGGTACAGGCGTAAGTCAAATCGCCAGTGCATCCGAAGCTCTTTCAAGCATCACCGCGCAAACACGTGAGGGGGTGTTTATACAAAAAACAGAAACCGAGCACGCCGCCTCAGCCATCCAGCAGATGGGTATCACCGTTCAAGAGGTCGCCATCAACGCCGAAAACGCCTCTCGAGCCGCCTATGAGGCAGATGAAGAGGCCCGTCAGGGTGATCGGGTCGTGCGCGAAGCCGTCGCACAAATTGATCATTTGTCCACAGGGATCGAACACTCCGCTCAGGCCGTCCAGCAACTGCACCAGGAAAGCGCCCAGATCAATACAGTGCTGGAAGTCATCCGAAGTGTCGCCGAACAAACCAACCTGCTGGCGTTGAATGCCGCGATTGAAGCCGCTCGGGCCGGCGATCAGGGCCGAGGATTTGCTGTGGTGGCGGACGAGGTTCGCGCTTTGGCCAGGCGCACCCAGAGCTCGACGCAAGAGATCGAGATATTGATCACTACTCTCCAGCGGATGGCGCAACAGGCAGTCGTCGAAATGGAAAGCAGTCGTAAACTGACGCAAAGCACCGTCAACCTCGCCGGCCAGGCCAGTTCGGCCCTGGGCCGCATTACGCAGTCGGTCTCCATCATCAAACAGATGAATCAACAGATCGCCGCCTCAGGCGAGGAGCAAACCGCGGCTGCCAAATCGATCAGCACCAGCATGGTCCAGGTACGTGGCATTGGGGAGAAAAGCGCGTCCACGAGCGAAAAGACCGCTCAATCGAGCGCTCATCTCGCAGGCTTGGGCGGAGAACTTCAAGAATTGCTTAAACAATTCCAAATCTGAGACCCGGGAGGCTACCTGGGGTACCGTTGGCTTGGCGCATTACCCGTGCGAGACGTTACCCCACAAGGTACTACTGCGCTGCGCCAGCAATCAATTTCCGCGCCAGTTGCCAAGCGTGTTGGCGCAGTTCAGGAACCGCCGTCGCCTCCCAATAGTCGGCCTTGAGCATTGGGCCTACGTAGCTCAACCATGAAATAGGTCGACCCTCTCGATCTTTCACTGCAAGACTGGAATCAACATGCAAACCCATTCCATCAGGATCGATACTGATCAGGTCATCTGCTTGCAACTGTTTGATCAACCGGTCATCGACACGTCGCAGGTCTGAGTTCGGCCCGGTGCAATTAATCAGTTGGGCCACCTTGATGTAGGTAAGCTTGTGACTCCCGCGCAGCTGAATACCTATACGTAACCCATGCTCAAATGATTCAAGAGTTTTGATACGTCCCGCCATAGGCTTGAGTCGACCCTCAGCCACCGCGGATTGAAATGCTTGAAAAGCGCCCGGAGCCACCCGATGACGATGTACGTCCCAATACGCCTGGGCATGACGAAGAAAACGTCTGCGCTCAATGACCGGAAGACGCGCCCACAGCGTTGCTGTATGAGGGCGCAACATTACAAACACATCCCGCCAATTGACCCCATCCCCCTCCCCCAAACGAACCTGGCGCCGAATCTCTTGCATGTAGCAACGCACCGTCGCGGGTCCTTCCAGCATTCTCTGGACCAGCTCATCACACACTTGAGTATTCACCGGGCCCGCACGATGCGGCAGCGGTAACAGCCCTCGGCGTGACAACAAATAAATGGGTGCGTGAGGCGTTTGACGCTCAAGACTCAGCGCAACATCCATTGCGGTCAGACCGCTGCCCAATAAGAGCACAGGTTGATTAACAAAGTTTGATACCAGCCCCTCGGCTGCCCACGGATCGCGTTGATAACGACCAGAGTCCAGATCCGTATCAATTCCTTTGGGGTCAAGTGGCGCAAAGTGCCCGAATGCCAGGACCACATGCGCGGCTTCGATCAACCGGCCATCGGCCAACTCGACCTGAGCCCCCTGTTGACATGGTCGTAACGCCAAGGCTTCTCCTGCCAGACAAGTCAATGTACTTCCCGAGCGACATTGTCCTTGGGCACTGTTCAGCAGCGCAGCCAGATAATCGCCGTAACGCTTGCGCGAGACGAAATCCGCAGCGCCGATCGAGGCATCATATTCCTGGCAGTAGCGCAGAAAATCTTGCGGATCATCGGCCAGCGCACTCATGTTTCCTGCAGGTACGTTTAACCGATGATGCGGGCTATTGGTTCCATAGGCGATACCCCTGGCCATGCCTGCAGTGCGGTTAACCATCACGATATGCAGGCCGACCGGACTCTGTCGCAGTAGTTGAACCGCCGTCGCCGTGCCGCTGAAACCCGCGCCGATGATAACGATAGTCTGCATGGGAGGGCTCCACGGTTGTGACCGGACATAAATGTTCAAACTATCCAGGGCAGTTGACCCAAGTCGAACTCAGCGCTCCTGAGATTCTACGAACAGTCGACTGATACGGCATGAATGGAGCTGCCAGCGCCCGGCGACACGTCGATACTCGTCGTGGTAGTGGCCATAACCCTGCAGGAATCTCAGCGGCGAGTCCGACTCTTCAGACCAGTGCAAAACATCTTCCATCGCCCAGATACCAATCGCCGAGTCCTGACTGATTATTTCAATCTCAGGCATATGCCCATGGTGCATTGTGGTTACTCCGGCCAATGCCTCACGCAAATAGGCGATGATATTCGTTCGGCCCTCGCACAAGGCCTTGGGGTCATGCTGGAGGCCGCTCGCATCACGCATGTCGAAGCGTGCGTCTTGCGTAAACAAATCAGCGAGTGCCAGCCAATCCTGGCTATCAACACACCGGAAATAACTGGCTTTCAGGCACTTGATCAGCTCAATGGACAGCAGTTGGTCCAGGGTGTCCGCCACGTTCATTACGGCTCACCCATGTCCGGATCTGCCGAAACAGGCTTGGTGAAATCGTCGAGCAAGGCCTCCTTGATGACCAGCGGGTTTACGTACTCGCGCCAGTACACGATCTTGTCGTCAACAAACCGGAAAATACTCAGATAGGTGTTCGAATAAGGTTTGTTGGTGGGATGGTAAAAAGTGTGGGAGCTGTATTCGGCGATCAGCGTATTGGGATCGAGCAAGTCATGTATCGATTCGATCTCATACGCATAAGGGTCAAAAGGCGCCGTGCCCCGCTCGATCAGTGTACGTAATGCGCGATTACCAACCAGGCTCGAGGGCATGTTCGGCACAGGGCGATAAGGCCATTCCTGAACCATATCCGACGCGAGGCAAGCCTCGAACTCGTCAAATTCCTTTCGTCCAAGATGACCCAGCATGCGTACGAACAACGCTTTATTTTTATCGCGAACGGCTTGATCGCTTGAAGGCGAGATGTTCATCGTTCAACTCCCAAACATTGGCAAAAATCTCAGAGCGCGCGGCCAACGGCGTTGCCCGTCCGGATCGCTCCCTCGATATAACCCAGCTCCTGAGCATCGCCGATGCAGTGCACGTGGGCACACTCGGCTTCAAGGCTCCTGGACAGCTTTTCTCCGCTCGGTTTGGCGCCCAGCGCCATGATGACGGTATCGGCCTTACGCGATTGCACCTGGCCAGTGGCTGTGCGGTAAACCACACGATCAGCTTTGATCTCAAGCAGATCGCTGGACGACAGAAGCGTTACTTTCAGCTTGCGAAGGGTGTCCATCAGGCGCCAGCGGCGAACCATCATCAGCTCTTTACCGAAGCTGACGCCTGGCTCGATGACAGTGACCTTGCGTCCACGCTCGGCGAGGAACTCGGCCAGTTCGACACCCACCAACCCACCGCCGTAAATCACCACATGTTTGCCGAGCGGTAGCCAGTACTCGCTCATATGGCTGATGGTTGCCGCGTTATGGAGAAAGCCCAGCGTCCTGCCGGTAGTGATCAACAAGCGAACATACGCTGGCAGCTTGCGAGCGAGTTCAGGACCGTACTGGCCGGTCACCATGGAGCGCATTTCATCGCCGCTGAATACGTGGGGCAATTTGGATCCGGGTAAATCGATCAAGCTGCGCGTGGCGCCTGTCGCGACCACCACAGCATCCGGTTGCATCTGCCTGACCAACTCAGGGGTGACGGTGCAGTTCAAATGCACCGAGACTTTGAGTTCGATCATCTGCCGGGCAAGGTACTTGATGAGTTTGCCGTTTTCCGGATAGACAATGGACGAGAAAAACACCGTTCCGCCAAGACGTTTGGATGCCTCATACAGCTGTACCTCGTGACCACGCAAGGCCGCGACTCGCGCCACTTCCATACCTGCCGGCCCACCACCAACCACTAGTATTCGCTTGCGCGGACCCTCGATGGGCATGATGGGCGCGGTATTTTCATAGCCAGTCTGCGCATTGACCGCACAGCGCACATTGGTACCCAAAAATATCTGGCTGATGCAGGTGTAGCAATAGATGCACGGACGAACCAATTCCGGACGATTGATTGCGAGTTTGTTCGGTAACTCAGGGTCGGCCAGGAGCTTGCGCGCCATGGTAATAAAGTCCAACTTGCCTTCACCGATCAACCGATCACCGACTTCCGGCTCGATGCGCCCGGGGCAGATCACTGGAATGTTGACCGCGGCCTTGATTGCCTCGGCATTTTTGACGAAGTAGCCGGGAAAATGCGTGGCATGGCCTTCTGTGAAACTGATGCCCTTACTTTTATCTGCGTTCGCCGTCACATGGATCGCGTCGGCGCCAGCCTGCTCGCCAAGTCGGGCCACTGCGATTGCATCTTCCAGGGTGATACCGTCATCCATCAGGAACTCTTGAGAATCGAGACGGAACCACACCGGGTACTCTGCGCCCACGGTACTCTTGATCCGCTTGATGACCTCGATCAACAGCCGTGCGCGATTTTCCAACGAGCCGCCCCAGCGGTCATCGCGCTTGTTACTCGAAGGAGACAAAAAACCGGACAGCAAGTAACCATGTCCTGCGTGGATCTCAACACCGTCCATACCAGCAGCCTTGGCTCGACGCGCCGCCTGGGCGAAACAGTCGATTACCCATTCCAGATCTTCTTCAGTGGCCACCTGATGACTGATCACCACACCGGGTTTGAAAAAGGCTTCGAACATCTCCTTGTTTTCTTCCGGGGTCAGATCGACGGGCCAGTCAAACGCCTTATCTGTCGGTATCGATGGCACCAGCAACGGCAACCCGCGCAATGGCTCATTCACCGCAATGGCTCCGGCATGTTGCAACTGCATAGCGATTTTTCCGCCGTGAGCATGCACCGCATCGGCCACAGCCTTAAGCCCTGGAATGAAATGGTCCTCAGAGATCGCCACCTGCAGTTGATTACCTGAGCCACGCGGCCACGCCACCCCCGTGGATCCCATGATGACCATTGCTGCGCCGCCTTTGGCACGCGCTTCGTAATAACGCACGATGCGCTCGCCACAGAAGCCTTCAGGCTCTGCCAGGTTCGACCCCATCGGCGACATGATGATCCGATTGCGCAGGGTCATGGATCCGATCGACCCTGGGGACATGAGATGGCTAAAGCCACTGGACATACTGATGGACTCCATTTTTTATAATTCTAATCGGCTATCGCGGATGAATGCCCGTTCAGGACATGGTTTGCCCGCCATCGATGGAGAAGTCGATGCCGGTGACATAGCGTGCTTCATCAGAGGCCAGGTAAGCGACAGCGGCAGCGATTTCCTCGGGCTCGGCAATGGCTGACAGTGGATACAGCTTGGCCATCAAATTCTGATCGATATCTTTCGGGAACTGGATGGTGGCATGGATGTTGGTGTTCACCCCGCCCGGACAAATCGCATTCGCCCGCACACCATCAGCGGCAAACTCGACAGCGATACTTGTGGTCAACGCAACCACCGCAGCCTTGGAAGCACAATAGGCCGCCAGATAAGCCTGGCCTTGTTTAGCCGAGGCGGAAGCCATATTGACGATATTGCCTTTACTGGCAATCAGGGCCGGTATCGCCGCTTGGGAAATGGCAAACACGCTGTCCAGGTTAATAGTCAGCATCCGCCGCCATTGGGTATCGGTCATCTGCGTGAAGTGCCAACCACCGGCAATGCCGGCAATGTTGCACAGCACATCGAGACGGTCGAAATGTGCCACTGCCAGTGCAACCATTTCCCGGCAGCTTTGCATGTCAGTGGCGTCAAAGGTAAAACAGGCGACCTCGGTCCCATGAGCTTCTCGCAGCTGTGCGGCAACAGACTCAAGGCCCGCTGCATTGATGTCTGCCAGCAGCAGTTTTGCGCCCTCTTGTGCCAGGCGCACTGCACTGGCACGCCCAATACCGGAGGCTGCACCGGTCACAAGCGCTACTTTCCCGTTGAAACGTTGCATGTCTTGCTCCTCATTTTATTGTTATGGCCAGCTTGCAGCTCTGTATCCCTGACGCGTCCGGGCTGGATCAATCGATGACCGAATAACCACCGTCGACCACCAAGGTATGACCGGTGATGTAACTGGCCGAAGGCGAACAGAGAAACATGATCGGCTCGGCCATCTCCTGCGGCGTAGCCCAACGCCCCAAGGGAGTTTTGTCACTGACCACCTTGGCCCAATATGGATTGTCCGCGTAGGTCGCTGTCATGCTGGTCGGCACCGAGCCTGCAGCAATCGCGTTGACCCGGATATTTTCCTTCGCCCAGGCCACCGCCAGGGTTTTCGTCAGTTGCACGACCCCAGCCTTCGCTGCGCCATAACCTGGCAGATGCGGACTGCCAAAATAGGACATCATCGAGGCGATATTGATGATGCTGGCGCCCCCTGCAAGCAGGCTTTTGGTCAGCGTGTGACGCAACGCTGCGCTCAACTCGTAGACGGCATTCAGATTGACTTGAACGGCCTCGGCAAAATCAGCGTCGGGCATGATATGCCCTGCGTTATTGATCAAGATGTCGACAGACTTGACCGAACCTGCAAAGTCCGCAATTGAGCCTTTGTTATCCAGTTGCAGGCAGTGGTAATCAAGACCACTAAGATCCACATCTGGATACTCACTAAGCGCCGCACGTTGTCCGGTAACAGTCACCCTTGCACCGGCAGCCAGAAACGACCTGGCGGTTGCCAGACCGATGCCGCTGGTACCGCCGGTGACGATGACATTCAACTGGCTAAAGTCGAAGACGATTCCGCTCATCCACAATTCTCCATCTGCGTGATCGACACTGCCCAAATAAGTCCGAAGACTTATCCGGGCAGCTTCAGGCTCGACGCACTCAGGTCAGGATGCCCATGGTGCGTAGGTGTTCGACAATACGCTCCGCCGCATCTTCGGGCGATAGCGAGGTGGTGTCGATACGCAACTCAGGATTCTCTGGCGCTTCATACGGCGAGTCGATACCCGTGAAGTTTTTCAGATCGCCACGCCGTGCTTTTTTGTACAACCCTTTCGGATCACGCTCTTCGGCCACTCCCAACGGCGTGTCGACGAACACTTCGCAGAACTCGCCCTCCTGCATCAGGCTGCGGGCCATATCACGTTCGGTACGGAATGGTGAGATGAACGAAACCAGGGTGATCAAACCGGCATCAAGCATCAGCTTCGAGACTTCGGCGACTCGACGGATGTTCTCTACTCGATCCGCTTCGGTGAAACCAAGATCTTTGTTCAAACCGTGACGCACGTTGTCGCCGTCCAGCAGATACGTATGGCGACCCAATGCGTGCAAGCGTTTTTCCACGAAGTTGGCGATGGTCGACTTGCCGGCACCGGACAAACCGGTAAACCAGACTACCGCGGGACGCTGCCCTTTAAGTTTCGCATGCGCGGCTTTGTTGACCTCAATGGCCTGCCAGTGAATATTCTGCGAACGGCGCAAGGCGAAGTGCAACATTCCCGCAGCGACCGTAGTGTTGCTGGCCCGATCGATGATGATGAAGCTGCCCATGTCACGGTTTTCGGTGTAGGGGTCAAACGCCACCGCCTGATCCAGGCTGAGGGTGCACACACCGATTTCGTTGAGTTCCAGGGTCTTGGCCGCCAAGTGTTCAAGGGTGTTTACATTGACCTTGTACTTGGGCGCGGCAATGGTCATGGTCACGATCTTGGCGCCGATTTTCATCAGGTACTGACGCCCAGGCACCAATGCCTCATCACTCATCCAGACCAGATTGGCTTCAAACTGATCCGCCACCGATGCCGGCGCATCGACCGTAACAATGGCATCGCCACGGCTGATATCGACTTCATCCGCCAAGGTCAAGGTGATCGACTGTCCCGCCACAGCAACCGGTAGGTCACCGGTATAAGTGACGATACGTTTGACCGTACTCTCGCGCCCGGATGGCAGGACACGAACCCGGTCGCCCGGCTTGATCGCACCGCCAAGGATACGCCCCGAAAAACCACGGAAATCCAGGTTCGGACGGTTGACCCATTGCACAGGCATACGGAAAGGACCACGAATCAACAGATCATTGTCGATTTCGACCGTTTCCAGGTACTCCATCAGTGTCGGACCGTCGTACCAAGGCGTATTAGGGCTCTTGTCGATGATGTTGTCACCCTTGAGCGCCGACATCGGAATGGCCTGGAACTGTTCGATACCAATCTGCTGCGCGAATGTACGGTACTCAGCAACGATCTCGTCGTATCGCGCTTGTGAGTAATCGACCATGTCGAGTTTATTGATTGCCAGCACCACATGGCGAATACCGATCAGAGACACCAGATAGCTGTGTCTACGGCTCTGAGTCAGCACACCACGACGGGCGTCGATCAGGATGACTGCCACATCGGCGGTCGAAGCTCCGGTAACCATATTGCGGGTGTATTGCTCGTGGCCCGGGGTATCTGCAACGATGAATTTACGGCGGTCGGTGGAGAAGAATCGGTAAGCCACATCAATGGTAATGCCCTGCTCGCGCTCTGCACTCAAGCCATCGACCAACAGTGCAAAGTCCAGCCCCCCCCCTTGGGTACCGACTTTTTTGGAATCAGCTTCCAGTGCAGAGAGTTGGTCTTCAAACAGCATCTTCGATTCATAGAGCAATCGACCGATCAGGGTACTTTTGCCATCATCGACACTGCCGCAGGTAATGAAACGCAGCAAACTCTTGTGCTGGTGGGCGTGCAGATACTGTTCGATATCCTCGCCAATCAAATCAGAAACGTGTGCCATTAGAAGTACCCCTCTTGTTTTTTCTTCTCCATCGAGCCGCTTGAGTCGTGGTCGATCATACGACCCTGGCGCTCGGAGGTTTTAGCCAGGAGCATTTCCTGAATAATTTCCGGCAACGTCGAAGCAGTACTCTCGACAGCGCCGGTCAGGGGGTAGCAACCCAAGGTTCGGAAGCGCACGCTTTTCATCATCGGAGTTTCGCCTGGAAGCAATGGCATGCGCTCGTCATCGACCATGATCAGCGTACCGTCGCGCTCGACCACAGGACGCTCTTTGGCGAAGTACAGCGGAACCAGCTCGATGTTTTCCAGATAGATGTATTGCCAGATATCCAGTTCGGTCCAGTTCGACAGGGGGAATACCCGAATGCTCTCGCCTTTGTTTTTGCGAGAGTTGTACAACCGCCAGAGCTCTGGTCGCTGCATTTTCGGATCCCAGCGATGCTGGGCCGAGCGGAACGAGAAGATGCGCTCCTTGGCGCGTGATTTCTCTTCATCGCGGCGTGCACCACCGAACGCTGCATCAAAGCCGTACTTGTCCAGTGCCTGCTTGAGACCTTGGGTTTTCCAGATGTCAGTGTGCAGCGAAGAGCCGTGATCAAAAGGATTGATGTTCTTCTCCAACCCTTCCGGATTGATGTGCACTAACAAATCCATGCCCAGCCTTTCCGCGGTCTTGTCGCGGAACTCGATCATCTCGCGGAACTTCCACGTGGTGTCCACGTGAAGGAACTGGAACGGCGGCTTGGAAGGGTAAAAAGCCTTCATTGCCAAATGCAGCATCACCGAACTGTCTTTGCCGATGGAGTACATCATCACCGGGTTTTCACTGTCCGATACCGCTTCGCGCATGATATCGATGCTTTCAGCTTCGAGACGCTGCAAGTGAGTCAGTGTTGCGCTTGGGAGCACACGCGCTTGCGAATGCTCGGCCAATGGTTCTCTATTTTCGACGTTCATGCCCGAGCTCTCTCCTGGCTGATTTCTACTCACACCAATCCCCGTAACGACCGCTTTAGCGTCTCGTCGGCGACAGGCCTTTGAATTGAAATTACGGCAATGAAGCGCGTCATCCATCGTCCGTCCGGACTACTTTTGAGCGAGATTGCATCGGGGCGGCAGCAATAGGTTGAACGTTGTTTTGTTAGTCCAAGCGGACGATGGCCGAACAATACAAAAGGAGGATCTTCAACGCGCGCGGGAAGCGGATACGTCAACCGGCAAGGTACTAATCCACAGCACTGATCAATGAAGAGAGAAGCGATGAATATTCAGTTCAAGGCCAGAGGCTTATGCGTCCATGACCTCAATAGATCAGTGCGTTTCTATAAAGATGCCTTGGATTTTACGCCGCAACTCTCACCGCACACACGGGACCTGGCCTGCCTTCCAGGAAGCGGCGAACTCCACAATCCACGGGGCCGTCTTCAAAGCGTCCGCAACGCTCAAGGTGTAGATTTAACCCTGGTTGAACTGGATAACCCACAATCCTCGGGCTCACTGGAACGACGCCCTAACAATCAATACGGACTGACGCACCTGGCATTCTGGGTGGCCGATATTTCGCGCAGTGCAGAACGGATTGATGCAGCGGGTGGCAAGATCTACCCGCACACCCGTGCATTTTTTTCCGAGGCGCAGGTCACGATGATGTATGCCACCGACCCGAACGGGATTCGTATCGAACTCATGCACCACCCGGAAGAAAATGACCGTTTTTCGCATTCAGGGATGTGTACTTCAGCGATAGAGCCTACCCTCGACTTCTATTCGCAACTCAACTTTGCCAAAGCCGAACGTTTCGATTTGCAAAGCGAGTGGCTGGACACCATCAACGAACTGGACGACGTCCGCCTCAGTGCGCAGATGGTCCGAAACATCCAAGGCGACACACTCGAACTGCTTAAAATTGATCATCCACTTTGCTTCGGTTCACTCACTCGGGCGCCATTGAGCAGTTACGGCTTTAACTTTCTGATGTTGTCCGCCACCGACCTTACCACCGCTGCAGATGCTATCGAGGCAAGAGGCGGTATCGTCCACTTTCGCGCACAGGACCGACGCGGTCTATGCGGTTTGTCCTGTAGCGACCCGAACGGCATCCGCCTGGAAATACTCAGGCGTCAGCCATACTCATCGTGATTCAGCTTGCTGGCGAAGACGGCACTCGGGCAGTAGCCGTCGGCGATTGATCAGCCCGTTCACGCCGCAATAGAATGAGCAACGCAAAAATCGTCAACACTATGCCGATCCCCAACACCGCCGTATGACGTCCAAACCATGCGGCCAAAGGCGCCATGAGCAGTGGATTGAGGAAGCTGCCAAGGAACAGTGCGCTGTACATGACGCCAACGGCTCGTCCTCGCTGGCTTTCGCCGGCCCGGTCGAGCACCAGATTGACAAGATGTGGAGTCAGAATTCCTGCTCCCAGGCCCGTCATGGCGCACCCTAGACCGGCTACCAATGCACCACTGGACAAGCCCAACACCACATGCCCGATCGAAAGCGCGATGAGCCCGAGAAAAAACACGCGACGACTTCCCATCCGGCTCCGCAGAAATCCATATCCGGTGGCTCCCACCGTGTTGGCAAGCGCTGACATTGCAAGTACCAGTGCCAGTATCGTCGGCTTGGTCACACCACTTTCCGCCAGCAGAAACGACGTTTGCGTGCTACTGGTAAACGCGGCATACAACGGGATAAAGCTTAGATAGAGAGGAATCAAACCGCGCACCGAACTCTTCGCTGTCGACTCATGTCCCTGATAAATTCGAGCAACCGAACGCTTGGGGATCACCAGCATCGACAACACCAGCAGCGGCACGCCGAGCAAATAGAAGCTAAAGGGCAGCCTCCAGCCAGCCAATTGGCCTAGATATCCCGCCAATAGCATCGACAGCAAGCCCATCAGCGCGCCGCACGCCGACTGATAGCCCACGATTCGATTGCGAGCCTGGGCATCGAAGCTTTCGCCGATCAATACCAGCGTGGACGTACCCAATCCCGCCGCGGCCATCCCCAGAACAAAGCGAGTCAGCAATAAGCTCCAGGCACTGTCCAGATACAGACCTGCCGACCCGGTGAGCGCATAGATTCCGGCACAGGCAATCAGTAAAAATTTCGCCCCCAGCCGATCGACCAACCAGCCGGTCAGCGGGCCGCCAACCATCAAGCCGATGCTCGGAACCATCATCACCAGTTGCGCCATCAATGCCGCCTCGCCAGGTTCTCCACCCAGATAGTCGGCCAGCTCCGGCAGTACCGGACTAACGGCGGTGTACAACAAGGCCATTGCCGGCGAACTGGCTAGCAGTGCGGGCATAGCCCAACGCAGATGCCCGGTAGAATGCGATTGGATCGTGGGGCTGTTCATTTCAGAGACCCTCCCGTGCGCACGTTGGCTTGACTCCAGATCGCAACCAACGAGCCAAACTGCCCTTGCTCATCGAACCGAGCGATGTCTAGCGTATCGACCTCAAAGGGTGGGTCGACACGATCACAGATGGCCGTAAAGGCACAGGCGGCATGCTCATTGTGAATGCGCACCGGACCTTCAGGCTCGAAGCGTATGCGACCGCCGACACCGTTGAAGCTGCGTTGAAAAAAATCGCGGATTGCCGCATGTCCGCGATATTCGGTTCCTATTGGATCCTCTAATAATGCTTCTGGAGCAAACAACGATACGACACCCTCAACGTCACCTTCACTCAGGCAAAAAGCATAACGTTCGAACATCTGACGAATATGTTCGGCACTTGGAATAATCTGGGCCATGACTGGCTCCTAAGAGTTATTGGATGATCTACCCCACCACCGAATAGCCGCCATCAACCGGCAGCGTTTGCCCCGTGATGAATGCGGCAGCGGAGCTGGTCAGAAAGAGCACGGCGCCGGCGATGTCCCCCGGCCGGGCGACTCGTTTGAGTGGCGTTCGCTGCAGCAAAGGCTCAAGCGCTTGATCATTGGCGATGTGGTTTGCCGTCATGCGAGTCTCCGTCAGGCCCGCCGCTACTGCATTGACTCGAATCCCCTGCCCGGCCCACGCGATGGCCAGTGTTTTGCTCAGCTGCACCAGCCCTGCCTTTGCCGCGCCATAGCCAGGGACCTGCGGATTGCCAAAGAACGATGTCATTGAGGCAATGCTGATCACACTCGCGCCACCCGGCAGCGAACTCACTGCCAGCTTCGGGCATAGAGCCAGGGCCATGCGATAGAAGCTCGACAGATTGATCTGCAATGCACGCTCAAACGCTTCGGGGTCGAACTCACTGCCACCATCACCGCACAGGGCCACCCCCGCGCAATGCACCAGGATGTCGAGTTGCGGCAAAGCACACGAAACGTTTTCTATTTGATCGTTATCAAGCACATTGAGTGGCAGATAGCAGTAGTCGCTTAGATCCTCTGGGTAGTCGGCTGCTGCCGGACGCGTTCCGGTCACACTCACATGCGCGCCTGCTGTGCTGTAAGCCGCAGCGATCACGGCACCGATTCCACTGGTTCCACCGGTAACCAACACATGTCGGCCACGGTAATCGAAGGTCAGATCAGGCCAGTCGATATGATTCATCACTGATGATGCCCCCATGATGAAAATGCCCCGGACTGGCCGGGGCATTCTCTGGTTAACTGTTCAGCAAATGATCGTTAACGACCGGCGCGAGCAGCCGCCTCAGGCGTGAACATGGCTGGAGTCATCCCCCCCTCGTTGAGTTTTGGCGCACCACGGCCCATGGTCATCCGGTCGACCAAGTAGGCACCGGAGATCAGGTCATGATGTCCCACCACGCCGTAGTAGTAGCCCTGGATCTCATAGGCGTATAGCCAGTTGGTCAGCACCGTACGCCAGAGTTGGCCACGGCTGTCGTACTCGTCCGCGGTCACCCCCGCCCAAGTGTCCTCATCAACGTAAATCACGCGCTTGGCATATTGATGCCGGAAGCCAGGCTTGAGATTACCTTCGAGCACCCAGACACGATGCTTCTCAAAGCGCATCTTGTCGGTGTTGATATGACCTTTATTCTTGAGCAACTCATCCGTGGTCACGTCGCTTTGGTGGATACGATAACTGTTCCAGGGAATGTAGATTTCACGCTTGCCCGCAATTTTCCAGTCATACCGTTCTGGCGAACCGTTGAACAAGTGATCGTCGTCCACCGTGCGGAAACCTCCCGGCCCTTGCGGCATATCAAAACCGAAGGAAGGTAGCTGGCGTACACGACGGGTGCCTGGGTTGTATTGATAAGCATCCCGAGGGCGCTTGGCGTAGTTGAAGTAGTCGCCCGCCACCAACACTGAGCCTTTATCCCGCTGCGGAAGGATGGTTTTGACGAAACACCAGGAGTTCACACCTCCGTAAGGTTGTTCATCAGAATCAGTGCTCCTTCGCACAGTCGGCTCGCCTCGTGGGGACAGGCAGCGCATGTCCACCTCACCCCATGCGGTGTTACCGTCCGGATAAACTACGGCTTGCTGCTGGACCGAGGCCTCAGTCCAGGGTTGCAAAGAGGTGTTGTTGAAGTTCCAGAACAGTTCCAGCCCGGTCTTTGGAATCGGGAATGGAGGTGCTCCAGTGGTTGCGATGAACCCCTCGCCGTTGTCGACCATTTCTGCTTGAGTAGCGTTCTTTTCGGCTGTTGCACACACCCAATCCGGATAACGGAAATCACGATGACTGGCGTAGACCGGGATCTTGAAGGTATCCGGATATTTTTTCAGCAGCGCTTGCTGGCCAGCAGTCAGGTTGTCCGCATACTGGGCCATGTTCTGCGCAGTAATGGTGAACTGAGGTTTTTCATCCGCATACGGATCAGGCCAGTAGTGGCCCGTCCCAGGGAATTTGAGTTGTGGTGGAACACCCAACCATTTGCCGGAAAAAGCTGGAATCGATCCATCAGCATTGCCTTGTTTCTCGGCCCCGACACACGTCAGGTTGCCCTTCAGTTTGGCTGCTTCATCAGCGGACACTTTTGCCCAAACCGGTTGGGTCAATGCAAAACTCAAACACACGGTGACCGCTGCAGTACGAAGTACATTAATCGTCATCGTAAATCTCCTGTTCTTGTCTTTTTACAGGTCGTATTTGACGTTGAAGGAGACGAAGTCTCTATCGGCCAGAGGACGTTCCACCGGGTCTGGCGAACCGAGGAAGGCGTTGTACGTCAGCCCGACTTCCAGGTTGCTCAGGTACTTGAACTTGGCGCCGATGCTGGCGCGCGAATCTCCATCGCCGCCAAACCCGAAGGTCCCCACTGAAGACTGATTGAACTGACGGCCATAGCTGACTGGTACCGACATGTCCCAGCCACTGAAGACGTCGGGATAAGTCATGGTCGCCGTCATTTGGCCCATCTGAGCGTTACGATCTCCCGCCAGTTTGCCTTGGTCTATGTCATTGACATGCAAGGCGCCGACTTCGGCCACCAGCGTGGTTTGCGGGGCAATCCAGCTCGCGCCCCAGGTCCTGATGGTCGAGATTTGCGCTTGGCTGGCAGAACCACGAGAGACGCCAACGGTGGTGCTGGCGAGTGGCAAGCCATCCTTGTAGCTGACCTCGCCCGATACCTGCCAGTCACCAATACGGGTGGAGACGCTGGCCCCCGTCAGATCAATATCTTCAAAATATTTGACGGTGTACGTACCTGCAGTCGGGTTGAGCAGGACACTCGGCAGACGGTCGTGGTAACGCAGCCGATAAACACCCACCTGGGTGTTCGGTGTCAGCATATAACGCACACCAAGGCCCCACTGCCCACTGTCACGCGCATCCTCGTCGCTGGTCCGTGCGAGCTTGCCCACGCTGGCCAGATCACCCTCAGAGAAACGAATGTATCGTGCACCGGCACCCACTACATCGGTGGTGGAGAAGTAATCACCCACCGGCGACAGTTCGTACGGGTGACTCTTGAACTGGTAATAGCTGAGCAACGTCCAGTCATTGAAGGAAAAGCTTCCGGCGATCTGACTTTCCGGTAGCAGTATTTCCTTGACCTCGGTTCCTGGCACGTTGGCTTTGGTCGCATCTACCGGCCCCTGCACCGCAGAAATCCCGGAGATGAACAGACTCTCACCCCACGCGACCACCTGATTACCGACTCGCAGATCGTAGAAGCTGCTATCACCTACCGCGCCACCCGTATAGGCATAAGCATCAAGGAGGCGAGTACGTGATCCGCTGCGGTCTTTAGCTTGGGATGAAAAGTGGTCTACGGGACCAAATTTGTTGATCGTGTCCGGCGAGTTGTTGTCGTTCGAGGTGTTGTAGGCAAAATCGTAAAAGGTCGAGCCACGCAGCATTACGCCGGTGCCATCCTTGGAAATATTCATTTCACCTATGGCACTGATGCGATTGTTGACGATGCTCCCTCGCTTGAAATTGCGATCACCGTCATCGCCGTTGATGTTGTTATCGATCAAGTCATTCGATTGTTTTTCAGCACGTACATTCAAGCCATAATTGACGGTCGTGAGGTAATCGACATTGATGCCGTCACCAAATTGGAAGTTCCCCGCATGCGCTGAGGACACTCCCATTGCGACAAAGGCGCACGTCACCATATTCAGCTTTAAACGCAGCCGTGGACCGCCAGCGTTCGCCTTGCAATTTCGAGCGTTCATTTCAGTTTCGCCTCCGGGACAGTATTGAATTTATTGTTCGCCCTGGAACGCTTGCCGGCCATTTCACTACTGCCGCCAAAGCCCCTGTGAGTGATGCGTCTCGACCTGTGTTCAGGACGTTGAGCGCTTCCTTATCAGCAGGTGCCCTTACTATTGCTTTGCAGATCCCCCCTCACATCCTTCATTTGGACGAGGGCCGAAAATACCTCGATTTTATCCGTACGCCTCTCGAATACACTTACCCCACAAAGCGACGCTGCTCCCGCCGGAGCAACGCCCGTATTCTGTTGATCAGGCCTCTACAGCCGTTTCCCGTCCTTTGACAAGTACATCGCGGAAATAAGGGATGACATGCTCGCCGATGTTACGAATGGTCTCCAGTTGAGCCTCCTGCGGAATAGTCCCCATCTGGCAAATGAATAGAATTTCATCCGCGCCGGCATCCACGAGCCGCTGGACATAACCAATACAGTCGGCAACCGTGCCATAGGCATGATTGGGATTGAGCAACTCAAGGGACGGATCACTGAAGTCCACCGATACTTTCTCGGATCCCCACGAGGTATTGAGTACAGCTTGCCCGCTACCCGTGGTGGTTACATCCTCATCCCACTTCGATGGATCAGGCTTCTCCCCTCCCGTGTACCAGTGAGCCAGGGACTCGAGGAAGTAGCGCTGCCCACGTATCCCGATCTTGCGGGCTGCTTGTCCGTCCTGCATGACGATAGCTGGGCAAAGGGCCGCCAAATGCTCGGTCGGGCGGAAGCCCACCTGATCTTCAGCCTTGCGATTGGCAAATGCCTCTCGGTAGGTTGCATTCTTTTTCGCGACCTCATCAGGACCGCCAAACCCAAGGACCAGAGCGCCAAGACCACGCCCCCCCGCAGTCGCCAGACTGGTCGCATTGGTACAGGCCATATACATCGGAGGATGCGGGTATTGGTAGGGCTTTGGATGGATAGGGCGACGTGGAATCTTGACGAATTCGCCGTCATGTTCGATCTCATCCTGAACAAACATTTTCGGGATCAAGTACATCATTTCGTCGATTTGCGGCTGCAACTTGGCCAGGTCGTAACCGAAGGTGCCTGCCTCTTGCTGCGTTCCACCTTTACCCATACCGAAATGCACTCGCCCTTTGGATAACAGGTCGAGAGTAGAGATTCGTTCAGCGATTTTTACCGGGTGGTTCATCGCCGGAGGCAAGCACACCACACCGTGACCAATACCAATGCGTTCAGTCTTGCCAGCGAGAAATGCCAGTAACGTTTCAGGTGCGCTCGAATGCGAATAGTTGCTCAGGGCAGTGTGTTCTACCGCCCATACCACATCGAAACCGAGCTTGTCCGCCAGCACTACTTGCTCGACGGTATCGTCAAACACCTTCCGGTCACCTTCGCGCGAAGAGTCTGTGGTTTGTGCTTCATAAATTAACGAAAACTTCATGGTTTTTCTCCTTATCGCTGGGCTCTACCTGTAGCGTCGCAACCGCTTTGTGTGGTCGTCGCTCAGAAGTTGTGCCAAGTATGGATAGAGTTAAATCTTTCGCGCATCGTCTGACTGGAGTAGTCAACTTGGGCGATTTGATGTTGAGGGATTAATAGCGAACAGCGGGTCATTTTTTGCCAAGCAGTAGCTCGCCCGACCGGCATTGCGCCAGCGGGCGGCAGAGGTACTTGTGGAGGCTTTACTCGACGGCTTTGACCATGTCTTCGATGACTTTCTTGGCGTCACCAAAGACCATCATGGTTTTGTCGAGGTAGAACAGTTCGTTGTCCAGACCGGCATAGCCGCTGGCCATCGAGCGCTTGTTGACGATGATGGTCTTGGCCTTGAACGCTTCGAGAATCGGCATGCCGGCAATTGGCGATTTCGGATCGTTCTTGGCGGCCGGGTTGACCACGTCGTTGGCGCCCAACACCAGCACCACGTCAGCTTGGCCAAACTCAGAGTTGATGTCTTCCATCTCGAACACCTGGTCGTAAGGCACTTCGGCCTCGGCCAGCAATACGTTCATGTGGCCAGGCATACGACCGGCGACCGGGTGGATCGCGTACTTCACGGTCACGCCGCGATGGGTCAGCTTCTCGGTCAGCTCTTTCAGCGCGTGCTGCGCCCGTGCCACTGCCAGGCCGTAGCCTGGAACGATGATCACGGTGTCGGCGTTGGTCAGCAGGAAAGTCGCGTCGTCAGCCGAACCGGATTTCACCGGACGGGCTTCTTTCGAGCCAGCAGGACCAGCCGCATCCGCGGTATTGCCGAAACCACCGAGCAGTACGTTGAAGAACGATCGGTTCATGGCTTTGCACATGATGTACGAGAGGATCGCACCGGACGAACCCACCAGCGAACCGGCGATGATCAGCATCGAGTTGTTCAGCGAGAAGCCGATACCCGCCGCTGCCCAGCCGGAGTAGCTGTTGAGCATCGACACCACCACCGGCATGTCCGCGCCGCCGATCGGGATGATGATCAGCACGCCCAGCACGAAGGCCAGGGCCAGCATCAGCGCGAAGGCGTTCAGGTTGCCGGTCAGCATGAAGGTCACGCCGAGGCCCAGTGTCGCCAGGCCCAGCAGCAGGTTCAGCTTGTGCTGGCCGCCGAACTGTACGGGTGCGCCCTGGAACAGGCGGAACTTGTACTTGCCCGACAGCTTGCCGAACGCGATCACCGAACCGGAGAAGGTGATTGCACCGATGGCGGCACCGAGGAACAGCTCCAGGCGGTTACCGGCAGGAATCGCATCACCCAGTTGCTTGACGATACCCAGCGATTGCGGCTCTACGACAGCAGCGATGGCGATGAACACCGCAGCCATACCGATCATGCTGTGCATGAAGGCGACCAGTTCCGGCATCTTGGTCATCTCGACGCGCTTGGCCATGATCGACCCGGCGGTACCGCCGACCAACAGACCGACGATGACGTAACCGATACCGGCGGTGGCCAACTCGGCGCCCAGCTTATAGACGAGGCCCACGGTGGTGAGGATCGCCAAAGCCATGCCGAGCATGCCGTACACATTGCCGCGCCGCGACGTGGTCGGGTGCGACAGGCCCTTGAGCGCCTGGATGAAGCAGATCGACGCGAACAAATACAGGGAGGTAACCAGGTTCATGCTCATGCGTTTTGCACCTCTACCTTACCTGTTGCTGACTTCACTGCAGGCGCTTTTGCAGGAGCGGCTTTTTTCTTGAACATTTCCAGCATGCGCCGGGTGACCAGGAAACCACCGAACACGTTCACCGCGGCCAGGGCCACCGCCAGGGTGCCCATGGTCTTGCCCAGCGGGGTCACGGTCAGCGCCGCCGCCAGCATGGCGCCGACGATCACGATCGCCGAGATCGCGTTGGTCACCGCCATCAGCGGCGTGTGCAGTGCAGGTGTAACGTTCCAGACCACGTGATAACCGACATAAATCGCCAGCACGAAGATGATCAGGTTGTAGATACCGGGGGAGATAAGCTCTTCCATCGTCTGAATCCCTGCTTAGGCGTTTTTGCGGATGACTTGGCCGTCGCGGCACATCAGGCACGCGGCGACGATGTCGTCTTCGAGGTTGATCTCGAACTGGCCTTCTTTGTTGAAGACCAGCTTCAGGAAGTCCAGCAGGTTGCGCGCGTACAGTGCCGAAGCGTCTGCCGCGACTGCGCCGGCCAGATTGGTCGGGCCGCAAATGATCACGCCATTCTCGACGACGACTTGGTCGGCCACGGTCAGCGGGCAGTTACCGCCCTGGGCTGCCGCGAGGTCGATGACCACCGAGCCCGGCTTCATCTGCGCCACGGTTTCCGCGCTCAACAAGGTCGGTGCCTTGCGGCCCGGGATCAGTGCCGTGGTGATGACAATGTCAGCCTGTTTGGCGCGTTCGTGCACGGCCAGGGCCTGGCGTTGCATCCAGCTGGCGGGCATTGGTCGTGCGTAACCGCCGACACCGACGGCGCATTCGCGTTCTTCATCGGTTTCGTAAGGTACGTCGACGAACTTGGCGCCGAGGGATTCGATCTGCTCTTTTACCGCAGGACGTACGTCAGACGCTTCGATCACTGCACCCAGACGTTTCGCCGTAGCGATCGCCTGCAAACCAGCGACACCTGCGCCGAGAATCAGCACGCGCGCCGCTTTCACGGTACCCGCAGCGGTCATCAGCATCGGCATGAAGCGAGGATAGTGGTGAGCGGCCAGCAACACGGCTTTATAGCCGGCGATGTTGGCTTGGGAGGACAGCACATCCAGGCTCTGAGCGCGGGAGGTACGCGGCGCGGCTTCCAGCGCAAACGCGGTAATGCCGCACTCAGCCAGCTTGGCAATGGTTTCATTGCTGAACGGGTTGAGCATGCCCACCACAACGGTGCCGCTTTTAATCAGCGTCAGCTCGCTGTCGCTGGGGGCGACTACCTTGAGAATCAGCTCGGCACCAAACGCATCGTTGGCGCTGCCAATAATTGCGCCTGCCGCTTCATAGGCACTGTCGACAACGCTGGCGTTAATGCCGGCGCCGCGTTGCACAGTGACCTTATGACCCTGGCCGATCAGCTTCTTGATGGTTTCCGGGGTTGCAGCAACCCGTGTTTCACCCGCGAGTGTCTCCCTCGGTATTGCGATATGCATAACGTCCTCGACTGAATATTAAATAGAGGGCACAAAGGTGCATCGACAACAAAGTTGTCGATGCGATGTACAACCAGAAAGTGTTGTTTTACTTGACGGACGCTGGAGCGTTGAATTTGGATTCAGCCTTGGCTCCGACGTTAAGCCAACTGGCAAATGCCGGCAGCAAAAGCACCGCGCCGAACATGTTCACCAGGAACATGAAGGCCAGCAAAATACCCATGTCGGCCTGAAACTTCAGGGCGGAGAATGCCCAGGTGCCTACACCGACCGACATAGTCACGGCAGTGAACACCGCAGCCGTCCCGCGCTGACGCATTGCTTCATAAAACGCTGAGCGCAAGTCATCCCCTTCGTCGAGATGATGCTTGATGCATTCATAGAGATAGATCCCGTAATCCACCCCTACCCCGACACCCAGCGCGATGACTGGCAGCGTCGCGACTTTCAGGCCGATCCCCAGCTGCGCCATCAGCGCATTACACAGGATCGAGACAATCGCCAGCGGCATGATGATGCATAGCACCGCCTTCCAGGAGCGGAAGGTTAATAGACAAAGGAGTGTGATCGCACCGAAGATTGAGGCCAGCATGGTCACTTCCGCTTGCTCGACAGCTTCGTTGGTGGCGGCCATGACGCCAGCGTTGCCACCCGCCAGACGGAACGACTGATCGACCCGAAACTCAACGCCCTCAGTCGGCTGCTCAGCAATGTAGCGTTTGATCTCCCTGGTCAAGTGATCAAGCGTCGCACCCTGGTGATCTTTGGTGTAGATCAATACTTGCATGGCAGTGCAGCTGTCCGTATTCAAGCCCAAGTCAGGGTTATAGGCTGCAGATCCCTGCTGCAACGCCTGACTGCTTCGCGGTAGCGCCGCCCAACGCGGATTACCTTCGTTGTTGGCAGCAATACCGACCTTGGCCAGGTCCGGCACACTGACCACCGACTGCACGCCGTAGACGCCGCGCAAGAACATTTCAAAACGATCGACGTTATTCATCACCGAATAATACAGACAGGCATCGCCATCGAACCCCTTGGCTTCGACTACCACTGTCAGTACGTCGACGCCAATAGCGTAGTGGCTGACGATGGCCTCATTGTCTTGGTTATAACGTGAGTCGGTCCGCAGCTCTGGGGCGCCGCTACCAATATCACCCACCGTGAGGTGGCGCGACTCCAGCGTCCCCACCACCAGCAATGCCAGCCAAACCACAAAGACAGCCATGGCCGGCCCAGGCCGCGTCACCGCCGATAGCTTCCACCAGACAGGATGACGACCGACCGGATCGGTCTTGATGTTCCGCGCAGAACTCTCCAGACGCATTCTGGAAAGCAGTATCGGCAACATCATTTTATTGGTGATGATCATCAATAGAACGCCCAGGCACGCGGTAATGCCCAGCTCACGCACGCTATCGATCTGAATTCGCATGATCACCGCGAAGCCCAGTGCGTTGGTCAGCAAGGCCAACGCCCCGGGAATAAACAGTCGACGGAACGCCGAATGCGCGGCGGACAGTGAGTCGGCACCACCTAGTACCGACTGCTTCCAGGCATTCGTCATCTGCACCGCATGGGAGACACCGATGGAGAAAATCAAAAACGGCACCAGAATAGACAGTGGGTCGATTCCATAGCCCAGCAGCGGCAACAAACCCAACAGCCAGATGACGGGCAGCAACGCTACCGCCAGGGTCAGCAGGGTCAGGCGAAATGATCGGCAATAGAAAAACAACAAGATTGCAGTGATCGCGAATGCAACCCCAAAAAACGCAATTACCCCAACCAAACCGTTGATAATCTCACCGATCAATACCGGAAAACCGATGATATTGACCTCAAGCTGATCGCTGCTGAATTTGGCTCTAACTTTTTCCAGTGCGGCCGCGACTTTTTCGTAATCGACCTTCTCGCCGGTTTGCGGATTGAGCTCCTGCAGATCGGCGCGAATCAGGGCACCCTTCAGATCGATCTGGACCAGGCGTCCAATGACACCAGAACGAGCCACGTTGCGCCGAACCACCGCAAGGTCCTCATCGGTTCCGCCAAACCGCGACGGAACCACCACATCACCGTAAAAACCCTCTTCTGTCACTTCGATAAAGCGCGTATCAGGGGTAAACAGTGAAGAGACCCGTGTGCGGTCCACTCCGGGAATGAAAAACACCTCATCGGTAGCTTCGCGCAAGGCTTGCAGAAATTGCTTGTTGTAGATGTCACCCTCACCTTTCCAGCGAAGGTTAACTAACACCCGATTTGCCCCGGGAAACACCTTCAGATAATCAACGAAGGTCTGCATGTAGGGATGTTGCAGCGGGATCATTTTATAGAAACCAGGGTCCAGTTTGATGCGTGTGGCCGTGCCGGCAAACACCAATGTCAGCAGTACAAACAGCACGAACAACCAACGGCGGTGCGCCATCAATAGATCGGCACATCGATCGACGAAGATGGATTTCTTGTTATTCACGACGCGGTCCTCATTCGACGGCTTTGCGTTGCACAGGCTGTTGTGCCTGCTGCGTGATACCCGCCGGGCCGACAAATATCAGTCTTGCGTCAGTAGCCTCACTGACACTCGAGAGACTTTGGCCTCCTCCGGCGTGCGTGCGCTTAAATGTCTGGCCGTGATCTTCCGAGACGGTGACCACACCGCCCTCACCCACCAGAACAACGTTGCCTTCCCGGCTCTCGGTCCCACCGTAAAGCGCAGCGGTAGTGCCCGAGTCAATCTCCTTCCAGGTCACACCGAAATCCTGAGTGCGGTAGACCTTGCCACGCATGCCGTACACCAGCCAGGTATCAGGGGAAAGCGCGACCAGACCGAAAAACGAACCTTTGTAGAACTCCGGCAAGCGAGTCCAAGTCGTACCTTGATCAGAAGACCTCGCTACCAATCCACTCTCCCCCACCAGCATGAGATGAGTCTCGCCGGCTCCGGACAGTGCATACAAATGTCGGTCACCCAGCCCCGTATCACGTGGCGTCCAGGATTTCCCCTTATCTGTCGAGGTGAGAAAACTGCCAAAACTACCTACAACAAAAAACGGCCCCTGCGCCTGACCCCAGACATCAAGCAATACTTCTGAGTTTTCACCCATGAAGCCGGCCTCCTGCCAGGTCTTGCCACCGTCCTCAGTACGTAAAATCCAGTTGTCGTGACCGACCGCAAAACCGAGTGTCGGGCTGGGGAAGAAAACCCTTGTCAGGGTCGAGCCACGTTGCGGCTCGACTTTAGCGTCCTGCCAGCTCTTGCCTGCGTCCGCACTGAAGAAAAGATGTCCCAACTCCCCGGCTGCAACAATTTGCGCATCAACTTGAGTGGCACTATTGATCAGCATGCGCTGCGGCTGGACTGCGGTAGCAGGGAAGTGTGGGCTCGGCCGAGGCAAAAAGGAAACAACCGTGCCGATAGCAACCAGAAGAGCCATGGCCAAACCGCCCCAAACCCGATGTCGTCCTGAGTCGGTGGAGTGCAGGCCTAACGGCGGCTGCCGATGGGCACTTCGCGTAGCAGATTCATTGTTGATTATTGTTGACTGCTGATTCATGACTCCTCCTGATTAAGCATGGCCGAGCAGTCACGGATCACTGCATCATAGGCTTACTGGAATGTGCCGTGCAGAGACCCCCGCGGCATCGTCCATCCGGAGTAGTCGTTTATGACTTTATGCTCCGCCTGGAGCATAGGTGTACTTTCCATGGGCACTCAGGTCCCCGTATAAATCATTGGCAATGATCCGTTCGGAAAACCGCCAGACGTTATCGACCTTCTCGAACCGATCGACATAGTCACCGCCAATGATCGGCTGCAGCGGCAGTTCAGCGGTCTGTTGAAACACCACCACATAGACATTGGCCTTGGCCCGATTCGTACCATTGGGGCGGATCTGCACATTGCTCATCATATGCCGGGTACGCGGTTTACCGTCATACAGGCGAACAAAGTCCCTGAACAGTTCGGACAACAGCTTAGGGTCGTTGCTCACCGGAGCACTGCGCCCTGGAATATGAACATCCGCGTGTGCGAACAGCCTGCCAACACCATCAAGATCACCTTGATCCAGACGCGCCGCATATTCATAAATCAGGTTCTGGATTTCAAAGTAGTCAGTTGCATCCACGGTGTTCAAACCTCATAGAAAAGTACGCCTCCGAATGAGGGGGCAATGCAGTTATCGATAGAACTAACCAGGCGTGACCAGTAACAAATCATCAGGCCCGTAAAAAGATTGTCGTGAAATTATTTTTTCCGAATCATCGAACCTAAACACGTCAATTCTCGAGTAGACCTCAAGACCTTTTGCCGTGGGTTCCAACGTCTCCAGGACAACGGCTAACGCGTTACCATGAGGAGCGCCTCGGATCGGTCCTCGAACCTTCACAATTGTTTCTGCTGCAATGGCTTTGTTGTAGAAATCGACGATAGCTGCTCTGCCAACATGAGTTTTCGATCCAACTGGATCTTCGATACTTGCGTCTTCAGCGAAGAGTGCGATGACCGCCTGAGCATCAGCACGCTCAAAGCCGTCAACATAATGCTGAAAAATTGACTTCATACGTACGATGTTAAGCATTGGATGACTCCGTTGAATCAATCGAAGTAATAACGACTGATTGTGTCGACGATGCAGGCCGGTCGCTCAGCCCCTTGAATCTCCACCGTGACCCGCACAGTTGCCTGCACTCCTCCATCCACAACCTCAGCCTTGATGATCTCTCCTCTCCCCCGAATCGACGCCCCGACGGGCACTGGTGCAGGAAAGCGGACACGGTCGGTACCGTAATTGACGCCCATGCGCATTCGCACATCGATAAGTTGCGAGAGGAAGTAGCTGCCGGCCAGGGCCAACGTCAAATACCCATGCGCTATGGTTGTGCCAAACGGTCCCTCCTTGGCCCGCTCGCCATCGACATGAATCCATTGATGATCATTGGTCGCCTCGGCGAACCCCGTTACCCGAGACTGATCGATACTCAGCCACTCGGTCACACCAAGAGAAGTGCCTACGGCTGCGAGCACTTCTTCGGCATTGTTGTAGATGTTTACCATGCGCCGCCCCTCAGGCCCGTTGACTACTGGCAGAAATGACTTCTCCCACGAGATAGGACGCATATTCACTGGCCAGGAAGACTGCAATATTGGCCATCTCCCAGACTTCCGCAGGGCGTCCAAAGGCTTCGTTAGCGGATAAAGCTGAAAGCAGGTTTTCATCTGCTGTCTTTTTCAGGAACGCATGCATGGCAATGCTCGGAGATATTGCATTGATGCGGATACCGTATTCGGCCGCTTCCAACGCACTGCAGCGCGTCAGGGCCATGACCCCGGCCTTGGCCGCCGCATAGTGTGCCTGCTCTTTCTGTGCGCGCCAGCCCAGCACCGAGGCGTTATTGATGATTGCGCCATGGCCGCGCGGTTGCATGACCTTAAGCATTGCGCGGGTCATGCGGAATGTACCGTTGAGCGATACATCGATTACCCGCAGCCATTCCTCATCGCTCATTTCAATGATGCGCTTTTGCCCACCCAGACCTGCGTTGTTGAACAGGATATCGGTGCCGCCCAGACGCGCCTCAGCCTCGGCAACCAAAGCCTGAACTTGATCTTCTTGTGTCACGTCACAGACCTGGCCGTAAATCGCGTCGAGTCCGGTTTCCTCACGCAAACGGGCTACCGCCTCTTCAAGGCGACGCGGGTGCACGTCAGAAAGCATCAACGCGCGCACACCCTCCTCGGCAAATCGTTGCGCAGTGGAATAGCCAATACCACCGCCAGCGGCGGCGGTGACCAGCGCTGACTTGCCCTTGAGCAGATCATGGCCGGGAACATAGGCAGGAACATTAATCATGCGAGACTCCTGTTGATCTAGCGCGTCGGTCGTGCTTCTTTGGGCATACCCAAGGCACGTTCGGCAATAATATTGAGCTGAATCTCGTTGGTACCCGCGACGATGGTGTCCGAGCGACTGAACAGGAACACTTGTTGCAGTCGGGTTCGAGAGAAGTCATCGACATAGATATCGCCTTCAATACCTAATGCATCCATGGCCAACTTGCCCAGATCGCGGTGCCAGTTGGACCAGTAGTGCTTGATGATGTAACCCTCTCGGGAAAGACTTCCATCGTCCCCGCCGCTGAGTGTGCGCAAGGTGTTGTAATGCATCACCTTGAGGCCCATCCAGGCTTGGCCGATACGCGCACGAATCAATGGGTTGTCGACACTGCCGGTATCCCTGGCTGCTTTACACACCAGCTCGAGCTGATGCGCAAAATGCATCTGCATGCCAATCCAGGACAGCCCGCGCTCAAAGCCAAGCAAGGCCATGGCGATCTTCCAGCCTTCACCAGGCTGACCGATGACATTCTGTGCGGGACAGCGCGCCCCATCGAAGAACACTTCGTTGAACTCACAGGTGCCGGTGATCTGTTTGATCCCACGAACGTCGACACCCGGCTGATCCAGCTTGACCAGCAGGAAGATCAGCCCGTGATGCCCACGAGACTCGGGTTCACAACGGGCCACTACGAAAATCCATTGCGATTCGTGTGCCAGAGAAGTCCAGACTTTCTGACCGTGCAGCACCCATTCACCGGTCATCGGGTCAAGGCGTGCCCGGGTCTGTACATTGGCTAGGTCCGAGCCCGCACTGGGTTCGGAATACCCCTGGCACCAATACTCGGTACCCGCAACGATCCCGGGTAAAAACTGCTGTTTCTGTGCTTCGCTGCCAAAGGCAATCACGGTGGGACCGAGCAACGTTTCACCCAAATGACCGATATTTCCCGGACCACCTGCGCGAGCGTATTCCTCGTGAAAAATAATCTGCTGCGCCACACTGAAGCCTCGGCCCCCGTATTCCTCGGGCCAGCCGACACAGGTCCAACCACCTTTGGCGAGTTCCTGCTCCCACTCCTTGCGCAGCTCTGGATAGGCGTCCTCGTCTCCGGCGCCACCGCGATGCTTCAGACAGGCAAAGCGACCCGTTAAATGCTCCCCCATCCACTGCGAAACCTCTGCGCGAAAAGCTAGCGCTTCATCCGCCTCCTCAGTCTTTTCCCGCTTGGCTTCGCCACCCGTGATCAGCCAGCTGGCAATGGCTTCGCGGGACGCGTCGACATCGCCAAACCAATGAGCACTGGCCTGGGCACGCTTGAAATACAGCTGCGGATCGTATTCCCAGGTGAACCCCACGCCGCCGTGCAACTGAATCGCTTCTTGAGCGCAGAAATAGAAGGTCTCACTGGCGAAGGTCTTGACGCAGGCTGCCTCTCGCAGCAACTCGGCGGTTCCCGGTACAGTAGCTGCAACACGAGCAGCACCACCGACGGCAGAACGTGTCGCCTCGATCTTCACCATCATTTCCGCACAGCGGTGTTTGACCGCCTGAAATGCATTGATCGGACGACCAAACTGCACCCGTTCAGCGGCATAGGCCAGTGTCAGATCCAGGCACTGTTGCGCACCGCCCAACTGCTCTGCGGCGAGCGCCAGCGTCGCCAGGGCCTGCACACGTTGCAAGCGGTCATCAAGTTGTGGACCTGCGGCCAGTTTGCAGGCTTTTCCAACCGTAACGTCGGTCAAAATGACCTCAGCCACGCGTCGCGTCAGATCGACACCGACGTGTTCCTGCCGCTCGATCCCCTGGAGGTCGGCAGCAACCGCGAACAACGCCAACTCACCGTTTTCCAGCCGCGCAGGCAACAAAAAAAGCTCGGCGCTGGCGCCATCAGGGACGTGTCGGAATCGTCCTTGCAGACGATAGCCCTCAGCGCAGGCCTGAGCCGTGGCACCAGGCGACTCGGCGCACCAGGATAAGCCTTTGCCTGCCAACGCCACGGTCGCCCGCAACTGCCCGACGGCAATTTTCTCCAGATAAGGAGCACGTGTGGATTCGTCCACCGCTTCGAGCAATGTCGTCGCAGTCAGGCCCACTGTGGCGAAAAACGGCGATGGTAGCAGACGTCGTCCCATCTGTTCGAAAATCAAGGTCAGCTCGACCCACGATAAACTCAGTCCGCCCTGGCTTTCAGGAATATGCGTGGCGCACCAGCCCATGTCCTCAGCAATCTGCTTCCACAGCGCGGCGTCGTAGCCAGTCGGGCTTTCCATGGCCTCACGCACTGACGACGATGGACAGGCCTCGGCCATGAAGCTTTCGGCGGCTTCAGCGATCATCTTCTGATCGTCGTTGAGGGAAAAATCCATACCGGCACTCATGCCCCATACACCTTTTGTGGGGGTACCGCTTCAGCAACCAGTGCATCGACGACCTCTGCAATTTCAGCCGGCAGCCAACGCGCCGCTTTATCGCGCTGTGGGCCAAGGCGCCAGCCATCGGCCAGCGACAGCTTGCCACCGGAAGCCTCGAAGACCCGCCCGTTGATGTGTCGAGACTGTTCACTGCCTAGCCAGACCACCAGCGGCGCGACGTTGGCGGGGTCCCAAAAATCAAAGCTGTCGTCACTGGGTTTTTTCACCACGTCGGGCATTGCCGACTCGGTCATGCTGGTACGCGCTGCCGGCGCCAGGGCATTAGAGGTGATGCCATAGCGGATCAACTCTGCCGACTGCACCAGTGTCAGTGCACAAATGCCGGCTTTAGCGGTGGCGTAATTGGATTGTCCGACCGAACCTTGCAGCCCGGCACCGGAGCTGGTGTTGATAATCCGTGCATCGACGGGTTCGCCCGCCTTGGCCTTGTCGCGCCAGCGTTTGGCCAATGTATTGGCTAAGCAAAAGTGACCTTTGAGGTGGACGCGCATGACCTCGTCCCAGTCATCTTCGCTCAGGCTGACAAACATCCGGTCGCGCAGGTTGCCGGCGTTGTTGACCAGTACATGCACTTCACCAAAATGTGCCACGGCCTTCTCGACGATCGCTTGAGCGTGGTCGAGACGGGTGATGTCGTCATCGTTGGCCAGTGCCTGCCCACCGGCGGCGACGATATCGGCGACCACCGCCTCGGCAGCCTCACGACGAATGTCGTTGACCACCACATTCGCGCCTTCGGCGGCGAAGGCCAACGCATAAGCACGCCCAAGACCGCCACCGCCGCCGGTGATAATCACTGTTCTGTTAGCACAAATACCCATTTTCAAATCCCTCACCCAAGTCGTTCGATGATGGTGACGTTGGCTTGGCCGCCACCCTCGCACATTGTCTGCAAACCATAACGGCCACCGGTACGTTCCAGCTCATGCAGCAAGGTTGTCATCAAGCGTGCGCCACTGGCGCCCAGCGGATGACCCAGACCTATAGCCCCACCATTGACGTTGGTTCGTTCATGGGGATAGCCGGTCTCTTTGAGCCAGGCCTGGACCACGGAAGCGAAGGCTTCATTGATCTCTACCAGATCGATGTCTTCCAAGCGCAGGCCAGCCTTTTTCAAAGCGGCAGCGGTGGCTGGAATCGGCGCAGTCAGGTGCCAGATCGGATCATCGGCACGCACGCTGATGTGCTCGATACGTGCACGGGGCGTCAGGTTGTAACGTTTGAGCGCAGCCTCGGAAACCACCAGCAGAGCGGCGGCCGCATCACAGGTCTGACTGGACACCGCGGCAGTGATCATCGGGTAAGCCGGATCGACTGGCTCCAGCGTGGCCATTTTTTCCAGACTACTGACACGCGGTGTCTCGTCGATGGAAAAGCCGTTGAGGCCGACGATCTCGCGCTCGAAGCGCCCTTCCTTGATAGCCCTTAACGCCCGCTCATGGCTCTCCAGAGAGAATCGCTCCATGTCTTCGCGGGTTAGTTTCCATTTCTCGGCGATAATCTGCGCCGCATAAAACTGATTGACTGGCTGATCGCCGTAACGCGCTTTCCAGCCCTTGCTGCCCGAGAACGGGTCGGTAAAACCCAAGGGGTTCGCGGCGGTCATGGCATAGGCAATCGGAACCATGCTCATGTTCTGCACGCCGCCCACGGCAATCACATCCTGGGTGCCGCTCATCACTGCTTGCGCGGCGAAGTGCAGGGCCTGCTGCGAGGAGCCGCAGGCGCGGTCGATCACCGTGCCCGGCACATGGTCAGGCAAACCGGCCGCCAACCAGGACGTGCGGCTGATAACTCCGGCATTGGGGCCGACCGCATCCACGCAACCGAAGATCACATCTTCGTAGTCTTCAGCAGGAATATTGTTGCGTTCGACCAAGGTTTTTAAAACGTGTGCACCCAGGTCAGCAGGATGAACCTCGGACAACGAGCCGCGACGTTTACCGGTCGGCGAACGCAGTGCATCGACGATATAGGCTTGCGCCATGCTGGACCTCATTCATTCAGGTTAAAGGTATTGCCCGGACCGAGCTGGTCGACGTTACCGAGTACGAACTCGGCAACCCGGGCTTTGTGGAAGCCACGATCGCCCCAGGTGCCCACCAGGGCCCAAGCGCGCTTCATGAAAATTTGCAGGTCAACTTCCCAGGTGTAACCCATGGCCCCATGAACCTGAATCCCCATTTTCGCGGCGAGCAAAGCGGCCTCGCCCGCCGCCAACTTGGCGTGGGATACATAGATTTCACGGTTTGGGAGTTGATGCTCGACTGCATAAGCCGCCCGATAGAACACGGGCTTGGCGAACTCGATCAGCACAGCAACGTTTGCCAAGTGGTGCTTGACCGCCTGAAAACTGCCAATCGGCTTACCGAATTGCTTGCGTTCGGCGGTGTAGTCGATGGAGAGGTCAAGCATGCGTTTGGCCAGGCCCAATAGCTGCCCACTGGTGGCCAAGGCACCACGCTCAAGGGTGTCGGTCCAGATCAGTTGTCCGCTCTGGGCATCGGCAATACGGCTGCTGTCGCTCGGAGTCCAGCTCACTTGGGACAGACGTCGTGATAAATCGACGCTAAAATTGCGCTCCAGTTGCACCTCGTCACGATGCAACGCATGGACCTCACCTTCATGCGCCAACAGCAACAAGTCACAAAGGTGCGCGTCAGCCACCAACGGGTTGATCGGGTGGCCCACGGCAATCCTCGCGCTGCCATCAGCAACACGCGGCAACCATTCCTGCTTGATCAGCGACTCATCCGGCAACGCACTGAGCATGGCTGCCGCCAGGTAGGCGGTACCCGCCAGTGAGTCGGGGATCGCGAAGTAGCCCAGCTCGGGCATCATCAACGCCCAGTCAACATCGCCACACCCCAGGCCACCGTAGGCTTCACCGACCGACAGAGCAGTCAAGCCCTGTTCGGCAATCTTGCGGCGCAACTGCGGAGAACGACCGGCTTCAGTTTCCCAGAGCTCGCGAAGCATTTCAGGGGCGGCTTCGACCAGAAAGAATCGCCGCATGGTGTCGCGAAACAGAATCTGATCCGCTGTAAATTTAAAGTCCATGGACGTCTCCTCAGCGAGGCATGCCGAGCATGCGCTCGGCAATAATGTTGCGCTGGATCTCGTTGGTGCCAGCGTAGATAGGCCCGGCCTGGGCGAACATGAACCCCTCCAGCCAAGTGCCAACGTCTTGGGCCGCAGGTGAGTGCGGCAACAGCTCTGCGCGCGCACCGAGTATTTGCATGGCCGTCTCGTGCATACGTTGATCAAGCTCGGACCAAAAGATTTTGTTGGTGCTGGACTCAGCGCCGATATGCCCGCCGGCAATCAGGCTGCTGGCGGTGCGATAGGTCGCGAGCGCGTAGGCCTCTGCTTGCATCCAGGCACTGACTACCGCCTCACGGACCGATGGATCCTGATCGGCCGAAGCCCGGTTCGCCAGATACAGTTGCACCAGCGCTTTAGCAGTCGCCTGGAACCGCGCGGGTGAGCGCAGCATCAAACCGCGCTCGAAACCGGCCGTGGACATCGCCACCTGCCAACCCGCACCTTCCTCACTCAACCGGTTTTCAACCGGAACCCGTACATCATCGAAGAACACTTCGGCAAAACCGGGCAGACCGTTGAGCTGACGGATCGGACGAACCGTGATGCCTGGCGAATCCAACGGCACCAGAAGAAAACTCAAGCCATGATGACGCTGCGAGTTCGGGTCGCTACGGAACATCCCGAACAACCAGTCAGCCCAGACCGCTCGGGTCGACCAGGTTTTCTGACCGTTAAGCACATAGTGATCACCATCACGGGTCGCTTTGGCACGAATGGCCGCCATGTCCGAGCCAGCATTTGGTTCCGACCAGCCTTGAGCCCATATGCTTTCACCGCTGGCCATCATGGGCAGGAAACGCTGCTTCTGTTCGGGTGTGCCAAAATCCATCAACGTTGGGCCGAGCAGGAAAATTCCGTTCTGGTTAACCCGCATTGGCGCACCGGCGCGCCAGTATTCTTCTTCGAAGATCAGCCACTCAATCAGATCGCAAGCGCGACCACCCAACTCCTTGGGCCAGGTCACCATGCTCCAGTTGCCGGTTGCCAGCGTTCGCTCCCATTCGCGGTGCTGTTCGAAGCCCTCCGCCGAGTCGAAACTGTCCAAAGGTCGCTTGGGTACATGCACTGCCAGCCAATTGCGGACTTCCTGGCGGAACGCCTGTTGCTGGTCGGTATATTCGAGTTTCATCAAAGGCTCTCCTGGTCAATCCGCGCTGTGTGGAATAAAGCTTGCCTGGCGCTTCTCGACGAAGGCCTGGCGGGTTTCGGCGGAGTCGGCATTCAGATAGGCCTGAAGCGTAAAACCCTGCTCCCAGCGATACTTGTCCTCCAGGTTTCCGTCTTCGACACCATTCAATGCCTCTTTGGCCAGGCGAATCATTGCCGGGCTTTTGGAAGCGATCTTGCGCGCGACGGCCAGCGCGGTTTCCCGTAGCTGCGCGCGCGGTACAACCTGCTCCAGCGCACCAAGGCGATAGGCCTCGGCGGCAGTGATTTTTTCTCCGGTGAAGTACATGTGGCGCACTTTCTGTACCGGGAATAGACGCTGCAAATGCGCCCCGCCCCCCATCGCGCCACGATCAACTTCCGGTACACCGAACGTTGCGCACTCGGCACCGATAACGATGTCTGCCGCACCGGCGATGCCGATGCCTCCACCCAAAACGAAGCCATGCACCGCTGCAATCACGGGCACCGGACTGCGGTGCACCGACCTGAAGGTTTCGTAGTTACCTGCGTTGACTGCAACAATGCGCTCCGGATAGGTCGCCAGCTCTTTGATGTCGACACCTGCGCAGAAACCTCGACCTTCAGCTCGAATCACAATCACATGAACGTCGCTTCGCGCACCTAGAGCATCAATCGCCAAAGCCAGGGCGAACCAGCCCGCGCTGTCGAGGGCGTTGACCGGGGGATGATCGATGACCAACTCCGCGACACCGTCTTCTATCGAGCTATGAAATCCTTGAGTCATATCTTTACCTCCGGAGTCGTTGCCATCCAGGTCTGAAGAGCGAGTAGCCGTTGACGGGCCTGGACAACGATTGTTTCCATAACCTGTGCACAGCTCTGTAGTCGATCAATGTTGGCAGCCACCTGGCCACTGGGTAGCACGCCGTCGTCGGGACGTCCGTCACTCAATGCCAGGCGAATCAGTTGTGGGGCGTTGGCGGCGCGGGCGGCCATACTCAGCGAGAGCTCGCTGTCAGCCCGCCAGGTACTCAGCGCGACGCGCAACAATTGGAAAAAGTTCAGACCTGCCTGTTGTTTGTAATACCAGGCACTGCGCAAGGCCTGCGAGGCCTGACATATCAAACCCGCCCGCTCCAGCCGCTGCAGTGTGGGGTTGTCAATCATCCGTTGCGGCAAGCCGTCTACCGCCAGGGAAACGCGAATACTGGCTGGATCTCTAACACTCAAATAGCGTTCCAACGTGGTGGCCGGCACGGGTGATTCCTCAGTCAGCAAAAAGCGTGTGCCCATTGCTATCCCCTGAGCGCCACACGCCAAGGCCGCTGCCAGCCCCCTACCATCGTGCAGTCCGCCGGCCGCCAGAACCGGCACATTCACCGCATCGAGTACCATCGGCAGGAGCATGCTGGTAGGCACGACACCGGTATGCCCACCGCCTTCGGCCCCCTGGATGACCAGGGCGTCAGCACCAAACTCCACGGCTTTACGCGCATGCCTTACGGCACCCACGGTAGGTATGCAAATCACCCCTGCCTGCTTCAAACGATCAATGCTCTGACGATCCGCACCTCGCCCATAACTTGCTGCGCGTAAACGGTATTTGACGATCAAGGCCAGCACTTGCTCGGCATTCGCCTGGAACATGTGAAAATTGATTCCGAACGGCTGATCAGTAAGCGCCAGCACCTGACGAATCTCCGCCTCCAAACGGTCCGCTGGCAGGGTCGCGGCTGCCAGAAAGCCAAAACCGCCTGCATTGCCGACTGCCGCCACCAGCCGCGCGTCCGCCACCCAGCCCATCGCGGTTTGAATCACCGGATAGCGGCAACCCAGCAAGTCACAGATCGGTGTATGCAGGCTCAAAGTCATTTGTTTTGCGCCTCGCCGGAACGGACTTCACCTGGAGTACGCTGCGAATCAGCCATGGCTTTGGCGTCGTAACCGCCCAATTTATCGCCGGAAATCAGCTCATTGTGGGCATGGGCAAAATGGTGCCAGGCAAACGCAGCATCCATGCCGGCCCGCTTGCCCTGCAGGTCTTCGATGTGATTGATCGCCTGTTTGGTCAAGGCCAGCCCCATGCGAGGCATCTTGCCGATCCGTTGGGCGATGCCGTAAGTCTCTTCCTCAAGGTTCTCCCGACTGGCGATGCGGTTGACCATGCCCATCTGGTAGGCCCGCTCGGCGCTCATGCGCTCTCCGAGAAACAGAAACTCCTTGGCGATACGTGGGTTCAATTCAAAAGCATGGGCAAAGTACTCGACACCCGGAATCCCCATGCGCACAACTGGATCGGAAAAGAATGCATCGTCACTGGCAATGATCATGTCGCAAACCCAAGCCAGCATCAGACCACCGGCTACACAGGCCCCCTGGACCATGGCAATGGTCGGTTTGGGCAGATCGCGCCAGCGTCGGCACATGCCCAGATACACCTCTTGCTCACGCACATAAAGAAACTCGCCACCTGGCTTGTTCACATGGTCGTACCACAGCGATGCGCGATCAAAACTCTGATTGATGTCTCGTCCTGGCGTGCCGATGTCGTGGCCGGCAGAAAAGTGTTTGCCACTGCCACGCAGGATGATGACCTTGACCTCGTCATCATCCACCGCGCGGCGAAAGGCAGCGTCCAGTGCATAGGTCATCTTCGAGTTCTGCGCATTGTTGAACTCGGGGCGGTTCATCGTCACTGTCGCGATGCCATCCTGCACGGTGTACAGGACCACCTCTTGCGCGCTGTCGACGCCTGCTTCTTGTTGTTCAGCCATACGGTGCTCCCCGTTCTTGCAGCGGCTTCAGGCGGTGCGTACGCCAGGCGGATTGTTTTTGATCACACTTGCTCGCAAGTTGTGCGGATCGAGGCGGCGAATGATTTCCAGCTGCTCTTCGGTCGGTGCCGGCGTCGTCAGCAGATTGTCAGTCTTCAGCAAGCTAAAACCGGTGGCACTCTGGACCTGCTCAAAACTCACACCCGGATGCAGGGAAACCACTCGAACCCCATGATCCGGTCCGCGGAAATCCATGACGCACAGATCGGTGATGATCAATCGCAGATCGACAAAATCATTGCGTGCGCCTTCTGGCCAACGTTCTGGGTTGTATCCGGCACCGGAGACCATATCGACCTCGCCACTGACGAATACCCTCACACCGTGGTTAGGCACGAACAACGAGTTGGCGTGATTGATGCTGTTACCTGGCAGTCCGCGAACACCCAGAACGGCGGTTTTCGGCTTGGCGTAATCACCTATCAATGACAAGTTTGTCTGACCGTAGCGATCAATCTGTGTCGGACCGATCATCGCGTGCCGACGACCGCCCCAAACACATTCGAACACTCGGTCGAATGACATGTAGCCTGAATACTTGGGCTGGTACTCGCCACGTGGGCCAAGGGGGATTGGCTCCTCGACCAGAAAGCATTCGCTGTCGGTCATCAACAGCTCCGGCGAATGAGTCAGCTTTGCCAGGCTTGCCCCCAGGCGCGGCACTACGCCGATACCGGAAGCTAGAATTTCACCATTGCCACGCCAGGCTTCGCTGGCGGCGACAATCAACAGCTCAGCAAGGCTGTAGCCAGCGGCGGCGGTAGACGCTTGAGTCATGATGGTTATCCTTATCTTTAGGCTGCGAAAGCTAGAAAATCGGCAAAGGCAATTTGCTGACGCGCTCGGCGCCTCCGACCTTGCTCAGGTACTCGGCTTCACTACAGGCAATGAATTCATCGACGTAGCCTTGCCAGCCATTTTCCTGGGTGGCACTGGCGCAATAACGCTTCAAGTGCTCCAGATCCCAGCCGTAGTCGGGGCCACTGTAGGTGGGGTGCGCGCCATAGGGTGCGTGCACCACGCCAGTGACCAGATAACGCTCGAAAAAATTCAGACGAGCCATGTCTGGTCCAAGGCCAAAGCAGTCATGCAGGACTTCCGTGCTGACGTAGCACTCTTTGGCGGCACGGGCGAACAGGTGATCAAAGAGCGGATCGGCCCCCTTGACCAGGGTGTTACCCAAACGGTCCGATTCATTGACGTGAATCAGCGCCACGTCGAGATTAAGCGCCGGCATGGCGACATAGACCTCGCCGTCGTCATAAGGCGAACGCACAGTGCGCAGATCAGGATTGCGGTCAAGCACGTCGGTGCCCAATCCGCAGCGGGTCGGCAGGAAAGACATACGCATACCTGCAGCGCGCAAGCCCCACTCAAACATCCCTTCGTCCAGTTCCATGACCTGTAACTCACCGGCTTCACGGGCTTTACGGAAGTAAGGTTCCAGCGGAATGGCGTCGAGTGTGACGAAGCCGAAAATCAGTTTTCTGACCTTGCCCGCGGCACAAAGCATTCCTACCTCTGGCCCACCGTAGCTGACGATCGTCAGATCTTTGAGGTCGGAGCGCAGCAGTTCTCGAACAATCGCCATCGGCTTGCGGCGAGGTCCCCAGCCACCGATGCCAATGGTCATGCCATCACGCAGTCGAGCGACGACATCCTTCGCGCTGAGTTCTTTATTCATCGTGAGCCTCATTTATCCAGGTGTGCAGTGGCGAGACCGAGACTCCAGTCATGCCCCCAATAACTGATCGCAGTGGCCTCAAAGACCGAGTGCTGGTTCCAGTCGACGACCAATCCGCCATAGCCGTACTCCAACGCGAAACCTCCGGGGGTTTCCATGTAGAAGGAAACCATTTCGTCATTGACGTGCTGACCCAGGCTCGCCAGAAGCTTGAACCCCTGTGCCTTGCAACGATCCATGGCCCGTCCGACTTCGGTCATCGAATCGACTTCGGCCATGACATGAATGCAGCCGGACGGCGCCTCAGCTTCGAACAACGCCAAGCTGTGCTGACGACCGTTATTGCAATGGGTAAAGTGCAGACGCTGGACTGGCGCATCGGGACCCGCCTGATGGTTGTAGATATCGGACAAACCGAAACCCATCACATCGCGGAAAAAAGCCCAGGTGGCGTCGAAATTGGTGGCAGGCAGCACGGTGTGCCCCAGCCCCATGTCTCCTGTAATAAATTTCGGGATACCGACCGGCGAGTCGAACAGTTTGAAGTCAGACTTCATGCCCCAGACCACTTCATGGCGATTTCCAGAAGGGTCGAGGAACCAGACCATGTCTTGAAACATGCGTGAAACCAGCTCAACCGCGGTTGCCTTGCGCGGGCTGACACCGGCAGCCTCCAGTTCGACAACGGCCTTGTCGAATGCCTGTTGATCGGCAACTTCCCAACCGGAAGCGAAGTAACAATCACGCTGACCCGGTGTGATGACATAGCGATAGGGACGCTCGTCGAGCTTGAGATAGACGCCACCTGCCATCGTCGGTGTCGACATGCAGCCCATTACCTGTTCGCCATAGCGTTTCCAGCGGGCAATGTCGGTCGACTCCGCGACCACGTAGGCCAGTCCTCTGATATCGATCATGAGTGCCTCTCAGAAATTTCAATTACCTGATGAGGATTCTCAGACGGATAGCGGGATCAAACATCGTCCATTGAGACTATCGATTCGATAATCAAAAGCCCGCGAAGATCGGCGGTTCGACGGCCCCTCGAACCCTGCTGGAGAGGATTCGATGCGCATGTTGACAGACAGGACTATTGTGTGCTCGATTCGCCAGGTACAGCGTAAAAAAGGGAACCAATCGGTTCCCTTTCACTTAATCACTACGCTCGCTTCCCGTTCAGGAAACCTGCGCCAGCGCCACCGACCTCAGCTCACGCTTGAGGACTTTACCACTGGGGTTAGTGGGCAGGCTGTCAACGAAGTCGACGTAGCGCGGCACTTTATAGTTCGACATGTTCGTACGGCACCAGGCAATGAACTCCTCGCCATTCATCATCGCACCTGGACGTAACACCACAAAGGCTCGCCCGACCTCCCCCATACGATCATCCAGGACACCGACTATCGCCACTTGAGCGACGGCTGAGTGAGCAGCGATCAAACGTTCGATCTCGGCCGGGTAACAGTTGAAGCCACCTACTATGTACATGTCCTTGAGTCGATCCGTGATGCGCAGACAGCCCGCCTCATCAAGCAAACCGATATCTCCGGTGTGCAGCCAACCCTCGGTGTCGACCACCTCACGCGTGGCGGCATCATCGGAAAAATACCCCTGCATGACGTTGTAGCCACGAATCAGCACCTCACCCGCCGTTCCTGGCACAACCTCGCGGTCGTGCTCATCAACAATCCTCAGCTCAACGCCCGGCATCGCTCGGCCACAACTATGAGCGACCACCTGTGGCGAATCATCTCGGGAGGTCAACGTGGCAAACCCGCAGGATTCCGTCAGACCGTAACCGGTCAGCACAACCTTGAAACCCAACTCGCTACGCATACGTTCAATCAGGCTGGGGGGGATGGTGGTCGAACCGGTGATGGTTGCGCGCAAGCTTGAAAGATCAGTCGTCGCCAACGCAGGGTCGGCCAGCAAGCTATGGAATACCGTGGGCGGTCCAGGTAATACGCTGATGCGGTCACGCTCGATGGCTTTCAATACGGCCGACGTATCAAAAACCTGTTGCGGCAGGATTGTCGCGCCGCGCAACAAGGCTGCCAACCAGCCCGCCTTGTAACCCATGGCATGAAAAAACGGATTGACGATCAAATAGCGATCTTCTGCGCACAAGCCCATGGCCTGGGCCCAGCCGTCGATAGCTTTCAGGTTCTGCCCATGTGCGGTCATGACGCCTTTGGGGTTGCCCGTAGTGCCAGAGGTGAACATCACATCGCTGAGCATGTCCGGCGTCACCGCTGCCGCACGCTGGAAAGCCACGGAATCATCAATTTCCTGCGCCTTATCGAGAAAGTTTTCCCAGCTCAGTTCGGCGGGACGTGCGTCATTGAGGACGACGACCTGCGCCAATGAGGAGGGACGATGTTCAGCCAGCAACTCAGGATAGTGACTGCCGAGAAACTGCCCGGCACTGAACAAGACGCGCGCACCACTGGATGCCAACACATAACCGGCTTCACTGCCTTTCATGCGGGTGTTGACCGGCACCAACGCCCCACCTGCGCAATGAATACCCAGCGCCGCGACGATCCACTGGCTGCCGTTGGGTGCCCAGATGGCCACTCGGTCACCGGGCTCGACGCCCAGGGCGATAAGTCCCGCGGCGACTTTCAAGGCGTTGCGATGTAACTGCGCATACGTGATCGCAACACCGTTTTCCTCGATAGCGATACGTTCACCGTGGCGCTGCGCCGAGTGCGCCAGCATGCGAGGGATTGTCAGAGTATTCGACGCCATGTTCAATAAACCTCAATGTTTAGACGACCCGGGACGATCAATCCGGGAAGCGCAAAGTGATGTGATCGCTGTCGGCGACCGCCTGGCATGCCAACGTCCAGCCTTCAGCCAGCTCGTTTTTGTCCAACACATCATTCACGCGTAAATTCACTTTTCCGCTCACCAACGTGCACATGCAGGTGGCACAGGCACCGGCGCGACAGGAATAAGGCGCATCGATACCAGCGCGCAGCATGGCGTCGAGCAGGGATTCTTGATTGGTGCAGGTCAATTGGTGATGCTCACCATCAAGCGTGACGTCAAGACGCACTTCCTTGACCGGGCCATCGCCTTGAATCGGCACGACCTCAGCCCCCTCTTCAGGCAAGGACACGAAGCGCTCAACATGGATCCGTGCCTGGGGAATCTCCAGACCGTGCAGCGCCTCGACTGATGCATCCATGAAAGGCCCTGGACCGCAGATAAAACAATTGGCCTGGCGCCACGGCCGGGCCAGTTCCGCAAGTTGGGCGACCGAAGGAATACCCTGAACTGAGTCCAGCCAATGCAAGACTTGCAGGCGAGATGGGTGGGCGGCAGCAAGGGTTTTCAACTCATCACGGAAGATGATCGAGGCTTCATCGCGATTGGCATAGATCAAACAGATCCGTCCCGTACCCGCCACCAATACCGAGCGCAGGATCGACAGCACCGGGGTGATGCCACTCCCCCCACCAAAGAGCAAGAAGTCGCCCTCGAAGGATTTCGGGGTGAATACGCCAGCAGGTGGCAGCACCTGCAACTCATCGCCGGCGTTCAGGTTATCGCAGACCCAATTGGAGCCCCGCCCGTCGCGAACGCGCTTGACGGTGACCCGCATCGCACCGTCGACCAAGGGCGAACTGGCCAGAGAGTAACAACGGGGCAAGTGTCGCTCGCCAACGGGTAAACGCAATGTAAGGAACTGCCCTGGCCGATAGCGAAAGGTGTCAGCCAACGACAGCGGAACATCGAACACGAGAGACTTGGCGTCCAGCGTTTCTTCAATGACGGTTCGGATACGAAGGGTGTGATAAACCGGGCCGCTCATGTTTTAAAATCTCCTGCTCAACCGAGCGCCACAAGAAATGCATTATCGACTCGCATTTCGGCACCATTGATGTATCGCGATTCATCCGAGACCAGGAACACGATCAGATTGGCGACATCCTGCGGCTCACAGAAAGGTGATTTGGGATTGTCAGTAAAACTGAGGTCATCATTCCCACTCCAGATGGCAGCCGTCATTGGCGTGCGGATTCCCCCAGGAATGATCGTATTGCAGCGGATTCGATAGCCATGATTGAGACAATGCGCAGCCACGTTACGCGTCAGCGCAGCCACGGCCCCCTTGGAAGCCGAGTAAGCGCACATACCAGGGTGACCCGCGACAGCGGCGGTGGAAGCGAGGTTGACGATCGCGCCGCCCTTCTCACGCAGCGCCTGAATGGCGTATTTGCAGCCAAGGAAAGTCCCATCGGCATTGATCGAAAGTGTTCGCCGCCACTCTTGCAGACTGGTCTGCTCGATATCGTCCATCGGCAAAATACCGGCATTATTGACGACCGCGTCCAGGCGTCCGAAATGCGCATAAGTCACGGCCATAGCCTGTTCCCAATCGTACTCATCAGCGATGTTCAAGCGTACGAACAGTGCAGCCTCGCCCAAGCGTTGAGCGGTTTCACGACCATTGTGCTCATCAACATCGGCGACGACCACGCGGGCTCCCTGCTCCACCAGTGCTTGCGCGGCCGCTTGGCCTACACCACTGGCTGCGCCGGTGATCAACACCACCTTGTCTTGCATGCGAGTCTTCAATAGCGCGCCCCTTACTTTTTTGTAATTGGTTCTGGGATGTCTGGATTCTCGGATTCAATGCGTCTGAACTCATCGTCCAATAGGACTATCGCCAGTGGTTTAAATCTTTGCCGCAAAAAAAACGCCCCTTTTACGGGGCGCCATGATCAGTTTGTGAAGGGGAGCAATGATCAAAAAAATTGCGTGCTACTCCACCACTGCCGAAGAGAACTCAGGAGGATCACCGAGGAACGCACGATGGGATGGAGGCTGTATGCCGCCATCATCCTGCACGCCGTAAACCACTGCCAATTCGGCGGCATAGAAGACTTTTCCCGAACGCGTCTGTCGCTCTCTGTCTAGATACAACGCCGCCACTACCCGCCCAAGAAACTCCGGCGTTTCGCCCATGGCCAGCCAGTCGCCGTACTTCTCCGGCTCCGCCGCACAGACAGCCAAGGTCCGCTCGGTTTTGACCAGCCCCGGCCACAGAGACACAACACTGACTCCAAATGTGCGAAAGTCGTGAGCCATGTCATGGGACATTTTGTCGGTCGCAGCTTTTGCACCACCATAAGCCGGGCCATGCATATAGCAACGTCCGCCAGCGGAAGAAATATTGACAATCAACCCCTGGGTTTCGAGCAGCAAGGGCGCCGCGTGATAGCAGGCGACATACACCGAATGCATACCGACCCCGAATAACTCGGTCATTGCCAGCGGCTTCTTCCAGAACGGCGCGATATCCGTCAGCTCTGCAGGAATTGCGATGGCACAGTTGACCAGAATATCGAGCCGTCCCTGCTCACGCTGAACCCGCTCGAACAAGGCCTGGACCTGAGCGTCGTCGGCATGATCACAGACCACGGCGATGCCCTGCCCGCCTGCCTGGTCGATATCTTCAGCGGTGCGATAAACTGTGCCGGGTAAAGGCGCATCACCTTCACGCACACTGCGTCCTGTCACGTAGACCGTAGCGCCCGCGGCGCCGAGCGCGAGTGCTACGCCACGGCCAACGCCTCGACTCGCACCCGTAACTAAGCAGATTTTTCCTTCAAGCATTTTTCTCTCCTGCAAGATGGTTGGCGGCGATGAAACCGAATGTCAACGCGGGTCCAAGCGTGGCGCCCGCCCCCGGATAAGAAGGCCCGGTTACCGAGGCCGAAGTATTGCCGGTGGCATAGAGGCCAACGATAGGCTGCCCGGACTCGTTCAACACCCGAGCGAACTCATCGGTCACCAGGCCACCCTTGGTTCCGATCTCTCCCGCGTCGAGTTTCAGTGCGTAGAACGGTGGTTTGAGGATTGGTCCAAGACACGGATTGGGCTTGACGGTAGGGTCGCCATAGAACAAGTCATACTGGTTACCGCCCTTTGCAAAATCTGTATCGATACCCGTGGCCGCGTAGTGATTGATCCGCTGCACGCTGTCCGTCAGACCTGCGGCATCGACACCAATGGCGCTGGCGAGGGATTCGAGGGTTTGACCGCGATAGAACACATTGCCCAGCCAATCACGCGGCAGCAGCGCATCAGGCATGACCGAAGCAGACACCAGCGGACCTGCGTTGTACTTGCGCCGGAAGTTAGCGTCGAAAATCATCCAGGCCGGTAGATTGGCTTTTGTCCTGGCGTGGTCTTCATACATCGCCAGGACGAAGTCCAGGTAGTCCTGCGCTTCGTTGGCAAAGCGTTTGCCCAGTTGATTGACCACGATGCACCCTGGCAAGGCGCGCTCGGAAAACAAGCCGCGCTGTTTCTCCTCACCCGGTACATGCACGGTAGGAGTCCACCAGGCATGCTGCATCAGATCCACCGCAGCCCCCAGCTGTTGTCCGGCCAGAATCGCATCCCCGGTATTGCAGGGCGGCGCTGCAGTCCAATCGGTTTGAGTGGGCCTGGGCAAGTACTGTTCACGCATCTGCTGATTGCGCTCAAATCCACCGGCAGCCAGCACAACGCCCTTGCGGGCACGAATGAACAACTCCCGCCCCTGATGAGTCACCTGTACGCCAACCACACGGCCGCCCTCTTCACGCAGGCTTTTTAACGGTGTGTTCAACCAAATCGAAATTTTGCGATCCAGCAACGAGCGCAGAAGCGCGCCCACCAGCGCGTTGCCCATGGTCAACCGACGATCGCGCTTACTGCGAAGCCGTCCAGGCAAGTCCAGCCAGTACTTGCAACCCAGCTTGAACGCGAGCTTCTTCCAACCGGGCACACGGGCTAACAGGGTCATGGCTTCGAACGTGGTCATGCCCATTCGCCCGAATATCAGCATGGTGGGAGAAGTTTCACGCAACCGGGGTAATAGCGAACCGAGGGAGCGACCATCGAATGCCAAAGGATCGAGAGTCCGGTAGCCAAGTTTGGCACCAGGCAAATCCTGATAATAATCGGCGTAATTGGGCACGGCGCGATAACGCATGCGCGTCTTTTCTTCGGCATAGCGCAACATAAGTGGCGCCTGTTCGACATAGGCGCGAATGCGCTCAGGGGCCACTTCGCCCTTGGCCGCAGCAACCAGATACGCCTTTGCGTCCTCTACGCTGTCGGTACCGCCGCTGGCTGCAATGTGGTCGTTGTTGGGAATCCAGATCCCCCCACCCGACACTGCAGACGTGCCGCCGTATTTGTCGGTTTTTTCGATCACCAGTACCGACAGCCCCAAATCATGGGCTCGGGCAGCCGTCAGCATCGCGCCCGCCCCGGTCCCGACCACCACCACATCGTATGCTTCTTCCCGGTTTGCTATCGCATTCATGGCCTGATCTTGTCGTTATTATTGGCGGGACTGAAAGATGCCCAGAGGCGCTTAAACAGTAGTGTCTTTATTCTCAAGACCACAGAGCACCCCACCGAAGTTGCGCCCTACGGGGTCTGCATAGTTGGCGACGTGCGCTCGCCCCGCATGAATATCGAGGAAATAGCGCACCACCGGATGGCTTTGATAAAGCCCGGAACCGCCACAAGCCTTGAGTAGACGACTGACATGATGCGCGCAGATTTCCGGCGCCTGAGACGATTGAAAGCGATACAGCAAACGATCTTCGATAGGGGCCGACTCACCCTTTTGAGCAGCGCTCATAAGCGCCTCGAAATTGCGAAACAATGTCGTTTTGAGCTGATCAACCGCTGAAGCCGCTTCGCTGGCCACAAGTTGAGCCGACGGATCATTGGCGGTCGCACCGAGGAAATTGCGGCTGACCTGCACTGCGGCACTCGCTCGAAATGCATTCAGCGCGCCCTGCAGACCGCCAATACAGGAAGACGACACTGCACGCACAAACACCTGTGCAAATGGCAAGAGGTACAGCGGCGCATCGTTGATGGCCAAGCCTGGACGGGCCGCTACTGAATCGTCACGGGTGCGATGGGTTCGATACTCCGGAACGAAAACATCCTCGACAACAATATCGTGGCTCCCAGTGCCCTTGAGGCCGAAGGTATTCCAGTTGCGGACGATCTCGAAGTCACTTTTTGGCAACAGAAAAGTCCGGTATTCCGGCGTACCACCCTCGTTGCAGGGAGGAACCATTCCCCCTAGAAAAATCCACTCAACATGTTCGCAACCGCTGGAGAAACTCCAACGACCACTCAAACGAAACCCCTTCTCTGCCGGCGTGACTTTACCGACAGGCATGTAAGTTGACCCTACCAGAGTGGAAGTATCGCTCCCCCAAACTTCGTCCTGGGCACGTTCATCGAATAAGGCCATCTGCCAGGGATGGACTCCCAAAACGCCATAGATCCAAGCGGTCGACATGCAGCCCTCGGCCAAGGTCATCTGCACCTTGTAGAATGTCGCCGGTGACATTTCATAACCGCCATACCGTTTGGGCTGCAAGACACGAAAGAAACCGGCTTCCTGCATTTCACCGACCGTTTCATCGGGGACCTTACCGTCTCGCTCGGCCTGTTCTGCACGCTCAAGCAATCGCGGCACCATCGCGCGAGCACGCTGTACGAGGTCGTACTCACTCGGGATCGCCGTCTTGGGTACGGACTGAATGGACATGCAATTTCTCCCTATAAAAGCCTGATGGTCACACCAGAGACTGTGTGCCTTTAACCCTATCCTTCCATTCGCACGGGCCCCAGGCATCGTCCAAAAAGACTAACGCCCCGCCCCTCCCCGACCGGTGTTTCACTGACGCAAAAAAAAGGCGAACCAAGATCAACCCGGTCCGCCCTCCACCCGCCTTGCATCTGTCAGATCATGCCGTGCGACCAGCCTGTAGTGGCGTGGAACATTGATCCCCTGAATCTTCCTGCTCGAACACATGGTGCATCGCAGGCGATGTCACTTTGGTAACGGTTTCGAAAATCTTGCGCTCACCCACATCCGCAGGCAGATCTGCGACGTCGGTGTAGAACTGCGAGTACCACTTGCGTAATTGATAAATCGGGCCGTCGTTCTCACAAAGCATAGGATTGTCGATTCGCACCTTGTTATCCCAGATCACCTGGTCCTGGGCGAAGGCATCGAACACCGCCTTCGAGTACGCTTCAGCCAACGCCTCGTTCTCGGCATCGGACATTCCTGGCACGCGCTTGACGATCACACCAAAACGCTGATGAAAGCTGTTGAGATCCCGCGGCACATGAGAGTTCAATAGAATCGACTCAACGGCCATACCGCCTTGTTCGGCGACCATGTGGGTAATGTGGTAAGCCGGTCCGAAATAGGTGTTGTAGGTACTCAACCCCCCCTCCGTCAGCGTTTCACTTCCACCAATAGTGATTTGACTGGCTTTGTGACCTTCGAAGATGTTGGCGAAATAATCATTCGGAGCATGGTGGACCGCATTGAAGTGACCTTCGTCCGCCAGGTTGTCGACCAGCTCGCGGCAGTTAGTATTGAACAGCCAATACTTGACGCTCCAATCCGTCCATTCATCAGAGAAACACGCATCGATGCGCGGAATTTCGACTTCTGGCGGCGGTGGATTGCCCTCCGGGTCGTTGTAGACGAACAACAGTAGATTTTGCTCACGCGTTGGCCAGGTTTTGGTCTTGGCTCTTGGAGGAATTCGCTTGCAGTAAGGAATGCTGTTGCACTTGCCATCCGCCCCCCAACTCCAGTGATGGAAAGGACAAACGACAGAGTTGCCTTGCACTTCTCCCATACTCAGATCGGCGCCCATGTGAATGCAATACGCATCGAGTATATGCACATTGCCATCTTCACCCTGAAAGGCCACCAGCTTGGTGCCAAACACATCGAGCTTATGTGGCTTGCCGTCTTTGTAATCCTGCGCCAACCCCAGACAATGCCAGCCACGGGCGTAACGCTCCGGGATCGCTTGTGACTCGATCTTGTGTCCCAGTGCCATCTCTCTCTCCTCAAAACGTAGCGCACGTTGGCGCCGAATCCAGCCGGACCACATAAAGCGCGCGCGTCAGGCACGCATCGCGCTCAGGTTTTGCTCACGTTAGGCGCCACCTCCAATCTGCACATACCCCATTTGGACGAGTTGCCGGTTAGTCCGTGCGGACGATGCTGCGCAGACGTCTCTCACGCTAGAACAATGTTTATTACAAAGTTGGAGCACACCCCCCAATGCGCATCTGCAAAAACTCGGTCGCTGTCGTGACCGGCGCGGCCAGTGGCATCGGCAAAGGCCTGGCACTTGCACTGGCCAAGCACGGCTGCAAGCTGGTGCTGGCGGATATCAACTTAGCTGGTCTGGAGCAGGTTCACGCAGAGGTGAGCGCGCAGGGTGTCACGGCCATGTCTGTCGAAACGGATGTCGCCGAGTTCGCTGCTGTTGAGAACCTGGCCATCAGGGCATTCGAACAGTTCGGCCGCGTCGACCTGCTGATCAATAATGCTGGAGTGTTGAGCAGCGGTGCCAGCTGGGAACTCGATGTACAAGAATGGAAGCGAGTACTGGACATCAATCTGTGGAGCGTGATTCATGCCATACATGCCTTCATCCCACGCCTGCTCAAACAAACAGGCGGCGCCCATGTCGTGAACATCGCCTCACTGGCCGGCCTCACCAGCGGTGCTTGGGTGGCGCCCTATACCGTGTCCAAGCATGGAGTGATAGCACTGAGCGAATGCCTGGCTGCGGAAATGGCAGCTACTAAACATCCGATCACCATCTCGGTGGTCTGCCCTGCTGCTATCAGCACAGGTATCGCCCGAAACCTGAATGACAATGGCTCTGTCCACAGTGGGGAGCTGAATGCACATCTACGTGATTTGATCACCCATGCCATGTCCCCCGAAGTTCTGGCTGAAAAAGTGCTGGCCGGTATCGAAGCGCAACAGTTCTGGATTTTTCCCCAACAGGAAGTTCGCACCGCGGCCGAGCGACGACTACATCGCATCCTGGCGAGCACCAAGCACAATTGATTACCTTCACAACGAACAGGAGCAGACTCATGCCACTTCACCCACAAGCTAAGGCCGCCCTGGAGTTACTAGCCTTGATGCCTCCGATGGATTACAGCATGGACGGCGCCCAGATCCGAGCCGCCTTGGCCAAGATGCCTGAAGGCGAATCACCCTTCAGTCCCGGCGATGAGGTGCAACGTATTGAAGACGTCAGTATCGAAGGCTCCGCTGGTCGATTAAGCCTGCGCTTGTACTATCCCGACGCTGAAAGTCCGCTACCCATTACCCTTTATCTGCACGGCGGCGGTTTTGTCTTCGGCTCACCTCAGATGCACGACAACGTCTGCCGTTGTCTGGCTAATAGGGCCGCATGTCTGGTTGTGTCGGTCGACTATCGCCTGGCGCCAGAAGCGAAATTTCCCGCGGCCTTGGATGACGGCCTTACCGCGCTGAACTGGATCATCACAAATGCCACCTCACTCGGTGGAGACCCAAGTCGCATAGCCATCGCCGGAGATAGTGCTGGAGGTAATCTGGCCACTGTGATCGCCAACATCGACGCACAAAACGTCACACCGACACTCCGCCATCAAGTGCTGCTGTATCCGGTAACCGACTGCCGCTTCGACAGCCCCTCCTACCGGGCACGTGGCGAAGATTATTTTCTTACTACTGAAATGATGCAGTGGTACTGGAAACAGTATCTACCTGATCAATCGGCGGCAAACGACCCACGTGCCTCTCCGTTACGCGCCACACTTTCACCTGCTGTAGCGCCAGCCACCGTGATCACCGCCGAGTATGACCCCTTGTGCGACGAGGGCGAGGCATATGCCAAAGCACTGAGGGCGGTAGGAGTCGTTACTCGCCTTCACCGGTGGGAGGGGCAAATCCATGGTTTCGCCAGCATGCTCGGGGTCATCGATGCAGCCGACGAAGCCTTGAGCGTGGCAGCGACTGCCCTACAGCTTGCCTTCAAAAAAACACAATGAAGAATGCCCCAGCCTGAACACCGGGCTGGGGCATTTGAGGATCGCTAACGCAGCGCTCAAAGTTCGCTTTTGAAAGGCATTGGCACCGAGCTATCTGCGCGCTTGCGTTTGACCAACCAAAGCATAATCGCCAGACCAACGAAGATCAGACCGACACCGAAAAACGCACCATGGATACTGTAAAGAGTCCGCAGAGGGCCAACCGCCAATGGGTTAAGGAACTGCCCGAGGAACACCGCACTTAGGAGCAATCCAACAGCCCGTGCCCGAACGGGTTCCGGTGCACGGGACAAAATCATTGATACCGTAATCGGCTCCACCAGACCCGCCCCAATCCCGGTAATCACACAACCCAGGATCAATCCGAGGACGCCGTGAGCAGCGGCCATGACCAGACTGCCGATTCCCAGAGCGAGTGCCGTGAGTACCAATACTGCTCTTGGCTCTAAACGACGGCGCAAGTAACCGAAACTGCCCGCGGCAATCGCAGCCACCAATGAGTATGTCGATAGCACCAGACCTCGCGTCGTCGCGCTCTCGACTCCATCAGCCTCAAGTAGAAACGGTCCTTGAATACCCGGCATGAATAGGCCGATGGTCAAAACAATGGTCAGCAGATAAAGCGGCCAAAGGTTGCCTATCGGAAACCTGACGTCGCTATAAACAGATTCTACAGCGCGATGTCTAGCCACTACAAACCAGCCCAGAAGTACCACAGGCAAACCTAGCAAGTAGAGTACGAAAGGCCCTCGCCATCCCAGTAAATCCACCAGATGCCCGCCGGCGACCATCGCGACAATGGCCATCAGCGCTGCGCCCGCCCCGGCGAAACCAAGTACGCGCTCTCGAAGGTGTCCCTGGAAATCACCCGCCAATGCAAACGAAATGGTTAACAACCCACCGCCAGCAACACCCAACAATAATCGTGAGGCGATCAGCAACCAGGGATCGCTCACCAACATCACACAAGCACCCGAAAGGGTGAACAAAAACAGACAACTGAGCAGTACCAGTCGACGCCCAATACGCTCAGCGAGATAGCCCATGAGAGGAGCGGCGAGAATGACCATGACTGCGGGAATCGTCATTACTAGCTGCGCAAATAGTGCTCCGTCACCTTCGGCGGCAAACTGTACCGCCATGGCTGGTAGCGCGGGCGCTGCCGCCATAGGGATTAATGCAACCAGCGCAGGGCCGGCCACAACCACACACGCTTTGGCGTTTTCGTTGGGGCCGATAGCGGCCGCCGTACTGCCATCGTTCATCAGGTCATCCTCTGCTTATTCTTATTTGAGAATCGGACACTACATTTGCCGGCTGAAAATAACCACTCAAGGCCACTCCAGCCTAACCACCCCACTGGCATGCGCGACTTCATTCCCGTATGCGCGTATCTCAATTTCAACCCAGCGTATTGGCGCGCGCCCTAAGTCGCTGACAGCACCCTCGATGCGCAACGTATTACCTGCATAACACGGAGCACCAAGCCGAATACTCATTCGGCTCAGACGCGCCTCGGTACCTGCCCATTGACTGACAAAGCGCTCGACATAGGCATTACTGGCAAAAATATTCAAGAAAAGCTCTGAATGCCCCAGTTCACGGACCTTATCGAGATCATGGTGAATTGGATGAAAATCGCGAGTGGCCATGGCACTGGCAACAATGCTGCTGGTCGTCACCTCCTCCCGAAATGCCGGCAAAGATTGGCCAACACTAATATCCTCAAAGCGCACAGACACGGCACTGCTCATGACGACTCCTTCGGCGAATAGCAAAACTGGCGGAAGTGCAGCACTGCAACCTTTTCACCGTCCTGAGTAAACACGTCTTGGCGCACAGTAAAGAAGTATCCGTGACCCAACCCTGTGGCTTTGCGATCACTCACCAACACAAGGGTACTAACGCTATGAAGCCGCTCGCCTGCGCGAAGGTATCGAACAAACTCCTGATCAACATTGACGCCGACCAGACCGGTATAACCTCCCTCACTGAACAGCCGGATAATTTCCGTCGCATCCATTTGCGCCGAGCCTTCCGGCCGCCAGCCTGAAGGGCCCGGCTGAAGCCACACTTGCAACATGCTCGGCGGAGCCAATAACCTATCGTTACTGCATCCACCCGCGTCTACCCGATAGCGTGAGTCATTGATGCCGTGGGCCTCGCACCAGTGCCGAATCATGCTGGGATTCACAGGATCACACGCCAATACCCGAGCATAAGGTTGATCAAGGCGTGATTGAATACGTGATAACCAATCATCGGTTTGGGCGTTCACGCTCATAACACCTCGAAAAGCCCGGCAGCTCCCATGCCACCGCCGATACACATGGCCACCACCACATACTTGACGCCACGACGCCGGCCTTCAAGCAAGGCATGGTTCACCATCCGCGTGCCACTCATTCCAAACGGGTGTCCAATGGCAATAGCTCCGCCATTTACGTTCAACCTGTCCTGAGGAATACCCAACTGATCTCGGCTGTAAATCACCTGACAGGCGAATGCCTCGTTGATCTCCCACAGCCCAATATCCTTTACTGTTAACCCGTGCTGCTTGAGTAGTTTGGGAATCGCATAAACCGGACCGATGCCCATTTCTTCAGGTTTACAGCCAGCCACCGCAAGGCCGAGGTAAGCCCCCAGCGGTTGTAATCCACGGCGTTTTGCTTCAGAAGCACTCATCAGCAAACTGGCGGCTGCTCCGTCGGACAGTTGCGAGGCGTTGCCCGCAGTTATGTGTTGTCCTTCAGCAATCCAATTGCCCCCCTTCCAAACCGGCTTCAGGTTCGCCAGGCTCTCGAGTGTTGTATCTGCCCGATTGCATTCATCCTGGGTCAGAGTGACCAGTTCATGGCCAAGGCTGTTGCCTTCTTTGTCGAACAGCTGTTTGGCCGTGGTGATGGGTACGATTTCATCGCTGAATAGGCCATCACGTTGAGCCGCTGCGATACGTTGCTGGCTTTGCAGGGAATACTCATCTTGTAAGGCACGCGGGATCGCATATTTCTTAGCGACGATTTCAGCAGTTTCAATCATCTGGATGTATGCGCTGGGCGCGACCTCCAGCACAGCTTTGGACTGGAGCCGATAAGTATTTTTGTGTTTGTTCTGGATCAGCGAAATTGACTCCAGACCACCGGCCACTGCAATGTTCAGTTCGCCACACATGATGCCCTTGGCGACCGTTGCGATGCTCATCAATCCCGATGCGCACATCCGGTCCACCGCCATGCCAGGCACAGAGTCAGGCAGGCCGCCCGTGTAAGCGCACAACCGCCCCAGATTGTAGCCCTGAGTCCCCTGCTGAGCCGCTACGCCAATGACCACATCATCGACCTCGGACGATTCGATACCTGCCCGTTCGACCACTGCACGCACTACATGACCACCGAGTACTGGCGCTTCAGTGTCATTGAAAGCCCCTCGATAGGCCTTGCCCATTGCCGTGCGCGCTACGGATACGATGACCGCCTGTGTCATTTGTCATTTCCTATTCTGAAGAAGTAGAACCTGGCCAGATGCTGGCCGAGAGAACAAACAGACTCATCGTCCATCAGGACTAGAGCAAAGGGGGGGGGATTCATTCGCTGTTCACACTCGCCGCATTGAGAAAAGCAGGACGCTCGCCCCCTCCATGGACCAGTAGGTCTACCCCACTGATGTAGGCCGCCTGTGCAGACGCCATGAACAAGCAGGCCTCACCGATATCTGAAGGCTGTGCCATACGTCCAAGTGGCACGGTAGCGGACACAGCAGCGATGCCGTCATCATCGCCATAATGCAAATGAGACTGCTCAGTTTGCACCAGCCCAGGGCTGACGCAGACCACCCGGACTTTGGGTGCCCACTCCACCGCCAAGGACTTGGTCAAACTAAGTACGCCAGCCTTGGCCGCTGCATAGGTAGCACTACCCGGCCTGGCCGAGTAAGCGCCCACGCTGCCGACAAACAGAATTACTCCTCCCGTGTCCTGATCCTGCATAAGGGCATTCGCCCGCAATGCAGTAAGCAAGGGCGCGGTCAGGTTCAGGCTGATCAACGACTCGTGGAAGCGAGCTGAACCGCTGGCTGCAAGAGAGTAAGGAGTACCACCAGCATTGTTAACCAACACATCGAGCCGGCCATAACGCTCATGAATGTGGGTGAAGAGTCTGTCCAAATCGGCGTTATCACGTACGTCTGCAGGAATAAACTCGGCCGATCGACCCTCTGCGCCCGGTAATGTCAGCGGAGCATTGCGTCCGCACACTAGCACCGTGGCGCCGGCCTTCAGGAAGCATTCTGCTATCCCGAAGCCAATTCCTTTGGTGCCACCTGTAACTAACACCACTTTCTTTGAGAAATTTTTTTCGACAGTCATACCCGATGCTCTCTTTCGAAGTGACCTTTGGATCTGATCCTAAAGGTCAAACAGTCGGGCGTCTTAGTCTGAAAAGACGATGAAAGATAGGCTATGAACAATTCATTTTTTAAACTCTGGTCGGTGAAAACTCCGAAGGCGTGACCACAGGCAGGCAAACTGCCTCTTGATGATGAGATAGGTCTTGTTACGAAGGGTCATTCGTCCCAGAACCTTCGACAAACCATGAGCAATCGATAATCATTGACATTTTAAAAAAAGCACCTCCAGCTCTATCCGAACGAAGGAATGACGATATGGGCGCTGAGTCCCCCGTTACTCACTCCCGACCTTGATCGACGGACAGGAACTCTTTATGGATGATTATCGCAACCACCCTCATGCAAAACTTTTTTATCGCCCCATTGAGATTGCTGTTCGCTGCTGCCAGTTGATGCCGTTTGAAACCCGGATTTTACAAGAGACTGAGTATTCGATCCTATTCGAAGGAAAACTCAAGCAATGGCCGTGTCTCCGCCACAGAATCGAGCTCTTGAGGGATGCAATTCGTCATAAAGAATTACCTTATGGCTACATGGGAGTCACCGTGACTACAGGTGAAATTGTGGAGCCTCCCTTTTTGACCATTCGACATGCGCACCTAAAAAACTGGTTTGTCCAGTACTACCCTACAGAGAAGCCCGACTTCTTGTTTGGTCAGTTCGAAAGGCAGGCCATCTCACCTCACACCCTAGATGTTTACAAGACGTTGTTGGTGGAACTCGGGATGTACAAAGCAGAGCGCGAACAAGCCCAAAAAAGCATCCTCGAGCTGACCAAAGAACGAAATAGTCTGCGTCATGAAAACGCCAAGTTACTCATCCGTATGCGCAATGCTGGCAAACCGAGTGAGCGATCTGAACGAGCGTATTTGCGGCTAATCGAAGCGTTTATCAGACTGCTACTTGGCAAAACACCCAGCGGCGTCCATTACTCAAGCTTCACCAGCCAAGCATCAATCATCAGTGTCCTCATGGCGAACAACCGTGGCAAGCCAGGTTTTACTCAGCGCACGCTTGAGGAGAAATTCGCCGCAGCCAAACGCAGCACCGACAGTTCGGATTAGTACCGAAAATCGCGGCCACGATTATCGCAATATGCGGTGCTTTTTGCCGCGTTATGATTTTGAATGCCATACACATCCTCGCCAAACCGATATGTGCTACGGAGTATTCGTCATGAGAGATCAGCGGTCAGCTACCGAGCCCGCCAGCCTTCTAAATACTGAGCGCCACATCATGCGTCGTGATGAAGTTGAACGGAAAACCGGCTTCAAGCGTGCGCACATCTACAACCTGATGAAGGAAAAGAAATTCCCTCAGGCTAAGCGCATTGGGTTGCGTGCTGTGGGCTGGGATTCGCTGGAGATCGAGCGGTGGATCAGCGAGCGCTTGGCTCAGCACAGTTGACGTCATGCACGTGGTATCGATTGTTTCCACCAAGGGTGGCGTGGGTAAAACCACGGTGGCCGCGAATCTTGGCGGTCTTCTGGTGGATGCTGGCCTGCGCGTCCTGTTGCTGGACCTGGATAGTCAGCCCACCCTCTCCAGCTATTACGCGTTGAGCCACTTGGCTATCGCCGGGACGTACGAGTTCATTACACTCAACCTGACAGATTCTGCGCAGATAATTTCCAGGACTTCGGTTGTCGGTCTCGACCTGATTCATTCCAACGATGACCAAGGCCAACTGAGTACATTGCTGCTGCACGCCCCCGACGGGCGATTACGGCTGCGCAATTTGCTCGGCAATTTCCGCCCCTACTATGAAGTGCTTTTGATCGACACCCAAGGCGCACGTAGCGTGCTGCTGGAGATGGCCATCCTGGCCTCCGATCTCGCCCTCTCTCCTATCACGCCGGAGATGCTCGCCGCCCGCGAACTGCGCCGCGGCACCTTGAAGCTGCTGAGTGAGCTCGAACCGTTCCGACAACTGGGCATTCCACCGCCGCCCTTGCGACTGCTACTGAACCGAGTGAATGCCATTCGGGTGGACACACGGATGATCATCTGTGGCCTACGCGAGACCTTCGCTGGGGCCACCCACATCTCGGTTCTAGACACCGTAGTTCCAGACCGAGTGGCATACCTCAACGCCGCCACCCTCGGCCTATCGGCCCATCGAATAGAGACGCGCCAGTCACGTGAACGACGCTCGCCATCGGCGCTGGAAACCATGCAAGCGCTGGCCATTGAGTTGTTTCCGGAATGGCGCGAGGCGATCTCAACGGTGAGCAGATAAGCGGAGGTTCAATGACACGAATCACCAAGCCGGCATTTCTCACCCAGTCATTGGGTTTGACCAACCTTGAGGCCAACAGCGTTTGGCAAGGAGTTCTTTGATGTTGGATCAGCTTCCCATCATCGTTCCACCCTCCATTCGACCACATCATCCACCTTGCGAGGAGTACTGCACCGTGGTCTTTCGCCTGCAGGCTGGGCGCTCGGCCACGGGGTGGTTCCTCGCACAACTTTCCCGACACTTCGAAGTTTCGGGAATTGCCGAGATCGTCAAGTTCGAGGTCGGTGACCGGTTGCGCAACCGGCGCTAACTGAGGTTGTTCAGATGAAGAAGCTCAGTCAGGAGCAGATCACCGACAAGTTGCATCAGGACCACTTCCCTCGGGGGCCAGAACTGGAGCAGCTGTCCGATCCAGTCATGGATACACCTATGCTGGTTACGCTGGAGCAGTTGCGGCCCTACGAACACAACCCGCGCTTCATCCGTAATCCGCTTTATCAAGATATCAAGGCCTCAATCCGTGAACGCGGGCTGGATCAACCACCGCCGATTACCCGCCGCCCGGGTGAAACCTGTTTCATCATCCGCAACGGCGGTAATACGCGCTTGGCGATTCTCGGCGAGCTGTGGCAGGAAACCCGTGACGAGCGCTTCTTTCGCATTCATTGCCTGTTCCGACCATGGACCAATGAACTCGCCGCCCTACTCGGCCATCTGGCCGAAAGCGATCTGCACGGCCAACTCACCTTCATCGAGCGTGCGCTAGCGGTAGCCAAACTCAAATCCATGCTCGAACCAGAGGGAGTTGTGCTCTCGCAACGTGAGCTGGCACGACGTCTTGCCGCTGGAGGTTATCCAATTTCGCAGTCACACATCAGCCGGATGCTCGACACCCTCGAACACTTACTGCCCGCCATTCCCCAAACCCTCTATGCCGGCTTGGGGAAGCCCCAGATCGAACGCCTGATCGCTCTGCGTAGTCAGGCAGAGCGAACCTGGAACCGTTATCCAACCGCGCCCCTCGTGTTCGCCGAGTTTTGGCTCGATACCTTGGGCTACTTCGATGCCGAACCCGAGGCCTTCGATATTGAGCAAATCCAGGATGAAATGCTCGAACGCATGAGCCGCTTGCTCGGACAGTCCTACCGTATGTTGGCCCTGGAGCTGAGCGATACCCAACGGGTCATCTCGACGCCTAGCGATGTCGTCGCTACGCCCTCAGAGAACAAGCATTTGCCGAGTGTTGATGGAGCTGCGGCGGGACCTCTCACCTCCGAGTCCCGTCCCAAACCAACTGAGACCGGAGCCCAGACCGAAACAGCTCGAGAGGAGCTGCTCACCCCGCCCGAAACGAATGTCATATCAGCAGTCAGCCCTCCATCACGTGTCCAACAGATTCGCAAACAGATTGATCGCTCCACTGCCACTGAAGCAACACCGACCGTCGAAGCCTGCACGATCGACGACATCTGGAACATCGCCCCCGCACTGGATACTCCCGGACAACTGCGTTTAGCCATTTCCGGACTAGCACGGGAAATGGCGGCCTATTCCGGGGATTCCGAGTGCATCGTTGATCAGAAGCTTGGCTTGGGTTTCGCCCTGGACATCGAGCGACTTGATCTTTCGACAGCTCGTGCGACCGGCGTTCATCTGCTACTCCTGGCCCTGCTACGCGCTCAAGACGACGTGAACTGGGAGGATCGCAAACAATTGCCCTCGGCCTTGTTCGGCCAATTGTTACTGGGGATCTATCAACTCCCGCTGCAAAATCGTCCCGCCGTTGAGGTAGGGCTGGAGCGACTGCCCGACGACCTATTACTCAAACTGTATCGACTGATTCGCCTGGCCCGGCGCCTGATCGACTTAACGCTTACCCCTGAAGATGAGTCACCCAAGGAGCTGCCATGAACCTGTCCTTCAATGTGCTCAACCAGGCCATGCTGACCCAGGTACTACACGAACTGCGCCTGGGTAACCTGCAACGCTGCAAAGCACTCGGACTGAGTGAGGATGACATCTTCTTACTGCAATCCTTACCGCCTACCACGCTGTCGCGCCTGGCCCACGCCACCGTACCTTGGGTTGAGGTCAAGATTGATTCGCCGGTGCTGCATCGATTGATCGAGCAAGCCGAACGCGACGATCAGAACGAGCGTTTGATCAACCGAGCACTCAAGCTCGGCGCCAGCAGCACCATCATGTATCAGTGCTTTGGTTTGGCACATTCAGAAACCGCCCTGCGCCGACGACTACTTAAGATAGAAACCCGTAAAGGCCGCCCCCTACATTTGAGCGAAGCGCAGGAACATGCGCTCTGGCAGCGTTGGTGCCAACTACGCGCTCAAGACGGGTCCGAGGATCAGCTCGACGCCATGATGATGCTGGCGGAGGAGCAACAGATCAGCTTGACCATCGTTTGGCAGCAGATTGACCATTACAGCAACGGAACATGAACACCGCCCCTCCCAATCGCTGGCAGCGTGTCCTACAGCAAAGCACCCAGCAGTTGAATGAACGCTGGCCGTCACGCCCAACCACTGAACAACACTCCTACCAGGCTCTGCAGGCTGGTTTTCTGTTCAGTGGCCAATCACATGAAGTCGTGCCGCGTCGGCTGCTGTTGGATAATCGCCTGACACCATTGGAGCGTAATGCCTGGCAGGTGTTTCGACTCATGCTGCAAGGCCAGGGCGTGGTCACGCCGCGCTATGAGGATTTGCAGCCTTACCTGTCGAGCGTGCCCTATGGCGCGTCAGCCTCCCGTGAAACCATTGCTCGCGTGTTGACGATGCTCAGGCTCACTCGCTGGCTCAGCTTGGTGAGTCGCGGGCGCGATCAGGTCAGCGGGCGTCTTCAAGGTTCGCTGTATGTCCTGCACGATGAACCGTTAACCCCTGTAGAAGCCATAGAGTTGGATCAGGATTACCTGGAGCTGGTCGGACATTGCCTCAGCCATAACACCAAGGCGGTGCGTATTGTCGCCCAGCACATTCTGGAAGAAATTCGCGAGGACACCCATATCGATCTGGGTCGACTACCGACGCGGCTCGACAGCTGGGGCGAACACTGGACGCAGCAAGGATTAGATCAGGCAACCGATGACGCGATGCACGATTCCGAACTGGGGGAAGATCACCGCGTTCGGAATCGTGCAGACCCTCGTTCGGATTCCGAACCAGGCCTGAACGCCAATGTTTCCGGCGCAGTGCGGAATCCGAACGCCGCCTGTACTGTATTAAAAGAAAGTACTTGTACTGTACCGCGCGCGACCCCAGCGGTGGATAACCTGCGCTGGCCCGTTCCGCTGCACCTGAGTCCAAGCGAGCGTCAGGCCGTCGCCGTGGCGCTGAACAAGCTAAAGCCAGCGGATCGTCAGGCGGTGCTCAACGAAGCGGGTGCGCGCTGTGCGGCCGGTGGTATCCGCAAGCCGGCGGCCTACCTGATGGGCCTGATCCAACGCGCGCTGAAAGGCGACTTTCGTCCTTGGGCCGGTCAGGCAGAGCCCTCACCCATTGCAGAACCGCCCCCTACAGCACCGTCACGCCCGTCCCGACAACAGGGAGAACCCGCTTCCGCCCTCGCCCAAGCGTGCCTGAAGGAGCTACGCCAACTGCGTGGAAAACGGCCTGGACCTCAGTAGATTTGATGCCACTGGCATCAAATCTACTGAGTTCTACTGTGAGATCACAAAGGGCCGAACCTGCGCAATCCGAACGATACGGCCATCACCCCCCCTTGGAAATTATGCCAACGGCGTCACTCACGAACGTCGCCGAAATTAACCCTCTCAAACCGAATAGACCGCATTCAGCTTTTTGGCTGCCCTTGACCGTCATCTGTCGCAACGTTCCCGTCCAAGCCCATGCGAGGACAACACCGTGGCCGATCACTATCAACTTAACCTGGGGTCATTGCGCAGCAGCATCACCCTGACCCTGCACACTCACCACGCCGCCCGTATCTGGCAAGGTCGAACCGCACGTGAAGGCGTTCATTCGATCATGGGCATGGCCGGCTACATCAGTGTCACCAACCTGATCAAACAAACCGCGGCCCAGGATGATCCCTATGCCGACTGGGCCATCGTGCAACTCGAAGAAAAGCTGATGCAGGCCAAAGCTGGGATGCTGGAACTGACCCAACAGCTGGATCGGATCAGGCAGGACCTACCGATACAGATCGACATGAGCGACAACCTCAACATCCACCCCGTCACCTTGCCGCTGTACATCGGCAGCCAGCTGGGCTTTCTGGCGGTCTACCTGCTGACCGATTACGACACCCTGGTGCGTCGTACCCTATTGGCTCATCACACCGCCTTGATCGGTCGCAGAGACTTGGAAGCCTGGATCGACGACGGCGCCCATCTGCTGCGCAGCCTGTTCGGCCAGGCGCAGCGCTATCGGCATGCCGGCGTCACACGTGATGACATGGCGGCGAACAACGCCCGTGCCATTGCGGCTATCGAGAAACTGGGGCTGCCTCCGATGGACATCCTTGAGGGGCATCGCCGCTCCCAGTTCGCGCCGCCAATCGTTCGTCGTGGTGCTGTGGCAGTGGATGACGCTGATGCGTTGGCAGAGGAAGCGGGAGAGCCATCTGCGACAGTGGATGAGCCGGAGGACGAAGCATGAATCCCATGATCCTGGCTCAACCAATGCCCTTCGAAGCATTGACACCGGAGGCCTATCGGCAGCTGGAACACGCCGCCTCCCTAAAAGGCCTTTTAAAGCCCTTTAAGGGTAAGGGGGAGTTGGAGCATCTGGCGCAGGTGGCGAGGGAAATCGAGGTGCAGCTATGTCACCTGATGGAGGCTGTGGTGCAGCAGGCCGGACAGCCCCCTTACTCACTGCTGGATATTCGATTGGTGCTGCAGAACACCAGTGCCGGCATCACTTTTTTGCGTTGGCGCGCCCGTGATTTCTCTCGCATGGGCGTTGCAGTCTGGGAACGCCAGGTCTGCAACAAAGCCCTGCCGCAGGTCGTACGCCTGGGATTGCACCGTTTCGAATGTGATCGCATTGCACTGAACCTACAGATGAGCGTGGTGCATTCGCTCTACCGCCAGGCCTCGACCTGCGCGATCAAAATGGCCAGTGCCGAACGGTTACTGCGCCAATTCACAACCGCAGTGGAGGTATCAGGATGAGTACTTTTTTTGTCGGCGAAGGCAATATCGGCAGTGCGCCAGAATTCCAGGAATTTCCATCAGGCAATGACGAGCCACGGCGTTTGCTGCGGCTGAATGTGTACTTCGACAACCCCGCGCCACGCGAGGGCAGCTATGAAGATCGGGGCGGCTATTGGGCGCCGGTTGAACTCTGGCACCGCGACGCTGAACACTGGCGCACGCTGTACCAGAAAGGCATGCGTGTATTGGTCGAAGGCCGCACAGTCCGAGATGAGTGGGAGGACAGCGAAGACAATGCGCGAGTCACCTTCAAGATCGAGGCCCGTCGAGTCGGCATCCTGCCTCACCGCCTGCACAGTGTGGTCATGCGGGAACGATCAAGTGAAGCGGCGGTATCTGCGACACCCGCCGGGCAAAATACAGAGCAGGCCAGTTCGACTGCATCGAAACCCAAAAAGCGCAGAGGGTAGCCACCTACAGACTGACAGACTTCAGGCATAAGAATTGCGCCTTTGCGCGAAGTTGCTGGAGTTTTACTACTCGCTGCTCGTGAAGACCCACACTGTCGTCCACGCTAAAAACGGAGAAGCAGCCTCGGATCTTCAAGGCTGCCCTCGCCGACTAATATGAGGAACCTGCCATTCAGGTTTCTCATATCTCGCCACCGCTGTTTCCAACAACGCTGCTCCGAACTCAATCTGGAGCAGTTCCATGCGCCTCTTCCTCTGCGAGAAACCTTCCCAAGGTCGAGACATTGCCAAGGTACTCGGAGCCAGCCGGCGCGGTGATGGTTGCCTGATCGGCACCGATTCAACCGTCACCTGGTGTATCGGCCATCTGCTGGAGACGGCCCCACCCGAAGCCTATGGCATTCAGTACAAGAACTGGTCGTTGGATCATCTACCGATCATTCCCACGCAGTGGCAGGTCGAGGTCCAACCCAAGACTGCGGCGCAGTTCAAAGTCATCAAGCACCTGCTCAGTGAAGCCTCCGCCGTCGTGATCGCGACCGACGCCGATCGCGAAGGTGAAATGATTGCCCGCGAGTTACTGGAGCTGTGCAACTATCGAGGCCCCCTTCAGCGCCTCTGGTTATCTGCACTCAACGAGGCGTCGATTCACAAAGCACTGTCCTCGCTAAAGTCTGGTCAGGAAACCTTTTCGCTCTACCACTCAGCCCTCGCCCGCAGCCGTGCTGACTGGCTGATCGGCATGAACCTCAGTCGTTTGTTTACCCTCCTCGGACGACGGGCAGGTTACGACGGAGTATTGTCGGTTGGGCGCGTCCAGACACCCACCTTACGTCTGGTGGTCGATCGTGATCGTGCGATTGCCAGCTTTGTCCCAGTGCCCTACTGGGAGGTGAATGTGCACCTGTCCTCAATGGGGCAACCATTCATCGCGTCGTGGTTACCACCCAGCTCTGGGCGGAATGAGGCCGGTCGTTGCCTGCAGCAGGCGCTTGCCAGTCGGACGGCCCAAGCGATCTCTTGCAGTAAGACCGCCACAGTACTCTCGCTGCAGACTGAGCATTCCCGAGAAGCGCCACCCCTGCCCTTCGACCTGAGCACATTGCAAGAAGTCTGCTCACGCAAGTTGGGTCTCGGCGTCCAGGAAACCCTGAACATCGCCCAGGCTATGTACGAAACCCACAAAGCCACCACCTACCCGCGCAGCGATTGCCGCTATTTGCCAGAGAGTATGTTCAACGAGGTACCCGCGGTATTCGATGCCCTGCTCAAAACGGATCCCGCGCTGCGACCCGCATTGGAAAGACTCGATCGATCACAGCACTCCAGCGTGTGGAACGATGCCATGGTCACCGCGCACCACGCCATCATCCCCACCACCGAGCCGGCGAACCTGGCACGGATGTCCGAACAAGAACGCCAAGTCTACGAACTGATTCGTAGCCACTACCTCGCGCAATTTCTGACGCATCATGAGTTTGATCGGACCCAGGTCGAACTGGAGTGTGGCGGAGAGCGTTTGACCGCTGTTGGCAAACAGATCCTGGTCCAGGGCTGGAAAGGCTTGCTCTACGAAAACACCGAGGACGATGAGCCCAGTCACAAGTCCCAAGTCTTGCCCGTCTTGCAACAGGGTACTCAGTGCGCAGTGGACGACGTCGAACTCAAGTCCATGCGCACTGCCGCTCCCAAACCACTCACCGAGGGTGATCTGATCAAGGCCATGAAAAATGTGGCCAAGCTGGTCAACGACCCACGCCTGAAACAGAAGCTTCGGGACACCACCGGTATCGGCACCGAAGCCACGCGAGCCGGTATCATCAAGGGGTTGATTGATCGCGGTTATTTGCTGAAGAAAAAACGCGCCTTAATGGCTTCCGCCGCCGCCCATACCCTGATTGAGGCGGTTCCCGCTGCAATCGCAGATCCAGGTATGACCGCGATCTGGGAGCAGGCCCTGGACGAAATCGAAGCGGGACGCCTGTCTCTGGATGCGTTCGTCGCCAAGCAGGCGACTTGGATTGCGCAATTGGTCGAACACTGCGGAACGCTCACCTTGGCGGTACCTGTCGAAGCCGGTCCAGCCTGCCCCATATGCAATGCCTCAACACTCAGACGAAAGGGGAAATCAGGGCCGTTCTGGTCGTGCTCCCACTACCCCGACTGCAAGGGCACTGTGTCGGTCAGTAAAAATACGCGTCGCCCATGACGCGCCATTGAAGATCAACATGAATATTGGGGCGATCTGCTGGTCAGTGCATCATCAACGGCGACTCATCCCTCTCCAAGTCGCTTAGCGGTTGTCCGATTTCACGGGCCAAGGCGATGCCGGTCGAAATCCATATCTGCCCCAGTTCGTTAAACGCTTTCAGGTGAGCAGGATTTTCGTTGAGCCAATGAACAAGGCTGTCGAAGTGTTCGGGGTTACCCGGGCAATCATGGATCTTGATGAACAGCTCCAGTGTTCGATCCCAGATCAGATCCATGACGTTCTCGCTCTTCTCTTCCATGCTCAACCGTTCCTCAGCTTGGCCCTATCAGGCCGTTCATTCCCACTGACCACCTTGGACTCTGATTCCTGGTGGAATAGAAGCCACATCGCATTACACAGCGATTTCAGCCAATATAACAACCTTATAAGTCGATACTCAACCTTTAAGGATGTTCATGTCAACGGGTCTTTGCTCAACCATTCGGGTTGAACTGGAGAACTCATCACTTGGCACATAAACATCCAACCCAAGCCCAAATCGGGCGCATGATCGCGAAGCACCGCACCGAGCGTAATTTGACTCAGGAAGAGGTGGCTGAACGCTTGGGCATCGGCAGCGAAGCTGTATCGCGTCTAGAGCGAGGTGTGGTGGAGCTTTCCGTGGTCAAGCTGATGCAACTGGCGGATATTTTCGACTGCCGAATGGATGAACTGTTGACGGAGTCGAGCAATCGCCCCAATGACCAGGGCCAGATGATCGCGGGTCTACTGAGGGGTCTGAAAGAAAATGATCGCGCCTTTATCCTGGCGACCGTCGAACAATTGGCTGCTCATCTCGCCAATAAGTGAGCTCATTCACTCGCATTCGATAGGGGCACTGAGGGTTGCTCTCTGCCTTGACGTCATCCCTCCCTCTCTGATGTAGTGCCTCAGGATCATCGCCAACGGCGACCCAAGACCGATTCGCTCCGGGCAGCTCGGCCGAACTCATTGAGTTCGGAGCCTTCTCTTCTGCGGGATTTCATTCCCGTTATGTGCTCGACCAGATCGTGGTGGCGGATGACCACTGTTGCTTCTACCAGGCAATAGCGGTCATCCGCTTCGACGCTCGCATTCAGTCCCGGAGCCCACCGGGGAAACACTGGGCACCCTTTGTGCGCGGATGCGTGCCAGTATGTTCCGACCCAGGCCACGACAAGGGTCGGTTGGGGAATCATGGCGGAGTCAAACCAAGTTTTTCGAGGAGCTTGTCGACTGCGTCAGATCGCCAAAGGTGGCTTTTCTCTTCCTCGCCTGGCTATCCGTCAGGCCCACTCTTCATTTTTTCATTCCAATAACTGCCACTGTATTCCGGCCTTAAAAAATCGGGTTGCAGCGTCTTGACGCTCCCCTGTGACAGGCTTATACAAAGGGCATGGTTCGCTGTCGTTGACAGCCCAGCCCAGGTAGCTTGAACCTTCAAGGCTACGCCACGTTCGTGGTGGTTTACCCAAGTGCGATCAGCGTTCGGAAGCTCGCGCGGTTACCGCTTCAGCGGTGATGAATGCCTACTACTCCATGCCTGCGGATCACCACCGCAGACGCTCCTCTGCTGCACTGCTATTCCCCAGACGCATCGTTCTGGTCGTCATCGGCTTGCCGATGACGAGTCGTTCATCGCTCGCCTTCACTTTACCCACCCTGACGGGGGCTCACTTCCCCGTCAGGGCTGTGCGTCGCCGTTTTCCCTTGAAACAGGAGAACCACCATGGCCCACGCCAACCAACCCCAAGAAGCGATCACTTACTTCAATCTGCACACCGTCGGTATCGGCTACCTCAACCGGGTTCGTGAAGTACAAGTCCGCCGCGGCCAGCCGTTCATGGCCTGCGATATCGCAGCCCTGCACGGTGCCACCGATGCGGTCGAGTACACCCGCTTCGACTGCAAGGTCGCTGGGGGTGAAGCTGAACGCTTGATTCGTCTCTTTATGGACGCCGTCAACGCCGAGAAAAAGGTCTTGCTGTCGTTCCGTATCGGCGACCTGTGGATCGATCCGTTTCTCTACGAGAAAGGCGACAAACAAGGTCAACCGGGCGCCAGCCTGAAAGGCCGTTTGCTGTTCATCGACTGGATCAAGGTCAACGGCACGTTCGAGTACAAAGCGCCCGCCAGGCAGGAAGCAACAGCACCTGCTGAGCAAGCGCCGATCAATGAACCCTCTCCAACGTCGGCTGATGCCGAAGCCGAGGAGACCGAAAACCCAACAGAGGCTCGGGTCGAACCTGAATCTCCACCCACTCCCCGCACGGCTCGCCGTGACGCCTCCCGTACCGTTCAGTCCGCCTGAACAGTCCACGATGTTCCTCATCAAGGCGCTCCCTCGAGCGCCTTTTCTTCGATCAGACAGGAGAACCAACATGGAATCCTTCTGGCTTTGCGACGAGTGCCTGATCGCTGCGGCTTACGAAGACTACAGCACGTTGTCGCTCTACTACTCGACGAATGAAATCGAGAAACGTATCGCCGGCATCCATCGTGGACTGGTTCGCTTAATGCCCATCAGTGCCGACTTCGATCCCCGAGCCGGTTGGGGAATAAGAGCCTTTTCCCCGTTGCCCTGCGACGGCTGTGGTTCACCCCTACACGGTCAACGCCACCGATTCACTCGGCTGTAAACAGCGCGTCATCGGCTAATGCCCGCGACTCCACATCCACCTCGGGGACACCACTCCCCTCGGGCGTGTCCCCCTGATTGTTCCCTTCGGAGGTACCACCATGAGCACCCAACTCACACTGATTGAAACCTCGGATGTCGAGGCTGATCGTATCGTCCAAGAAAACCAGGTGATCGACTAAGCGCTGCAGATACTGGATCGTCGGTTGTTCGCCCGCGGCCCTGACCTGACGTCGCCTGGCGCCGTGGCCTCCTACCTAAAACTGCATCTTGCGCAACAAGAGCATGAAGTCTTCGGTGTGATTTTTCTCGATGCCCAGCACCGGGTGCTGGCGTTCGAAGTCCTCTTTCACGGCAGCATCGATGGCGCCAGCGTTTACCCCCGCCAAGTCGTTAAGCGCTCCCTAGCGCATAACGCAGCGGCCGCCATTTTTGTTCACAACCACCCCTCTGGTTGTACGGAACCCAGCCAGGCGGATCGCGTCTTGACCGCACGGCTTAAGGAGACCTTGGCCTTGATCGAAGTGCGTGTACTGGATCACTTCATCGTCGGTGAAGGTCGTCCGCTCTCCCTTGCCGAACATGGCTGGCTTTAACCCTTACAGGCGCCTTGGGGCGCCTGGTTCATTTTCATCCTGGAGAACCCTCATGAATCCCACACACCAAGCCCCAGCCCTGCTGACGGCCTCAAACCCATTTGCTCGCGGTTACGACAACTTGCATATCGAACGGCTGCTGCTGATCACCAACGAGAACGACCGCCCTCCCTGCTTTCTCCCCGTACATGACGCACAAGCCCATCTGCCCGACGATGAGTTGCAACTGTTCCCCTGCCTGTTCAATGACGATTTCGCCTTGATCAGCGAAGGCCAATCCATTCCGGATGAGTTGGATGAACGCTGTCAGTCCACCGGGCTGGTGCGCCAAGTGATCTATGCCGTGATGGTCGAAATACTCAACGAGCGGCATCACCTCGGCGACCTGTACTCCCTGGAAGAGGCTCAAGCCATGGTCCATCGCTTGAGCTTCGAAACGGGACACTACAGTCGAGCCTGGGAAATCAGTACCGCCCACCTCACTGAAGAAGCATTGCGCTACTTGGAACGCCGGGCTGGCAATTTCGACTCCAGACCAACCGGTCTGCTGTTCGAACCCTTTGCCCTGACAGACTGCAATGGCGTCGGGTGTAAGCTGATCGGCACGCCCTGGACCGACGATAACCTGGTGAAGATCGAGTGCCGTCCTTACTCCTCGCTGAGGCAAGAGCAACTCGATGCTGGTACGCCAGTAGCGTTGATCGAGGTGCTGTACCTCGCGGCATTGGCGGATGTGCGATTGTTGATCTTCGACCCCGACGCTGCCGTTTTGGATGGGCTCGCCCTTTATGGCGAATAGCAACGCGTTCAGCGTTAACACGACCCATCATGAATCAACTTTCTCACTGAGTCGCGCCTTCACCTCTGTCAGGTTCTGCACTGAATCTGACATGAGGTTTTTTCCATGGAGCGTTTTTTCACGCCTGTCTGCCTGCTGGGTTTGTTGAGCGCCTGCACCGCGCAAACCCCCAATACATTGCCGACTAATCCAGAGATCGACAATGGCTCCAATCGGGCCCAGCTCTCGAGGGGGCCAATCGAAGGAAGCCATCCGGCAGAACTCCGCTATGGCCGCTATACGCTGATCAGCACCGAGCCCACCACGGAACAACGCGATCTTCTTGCCCAAATCATTGACGTGAGCATCCCGTCCAGCCTGAACCCTTCGGTGCAGGATGCATTGCAGTACGTATTGCAGCGCTCGGGCTATTCGCTCTGCCCCGTTACCGCGTCCGTGAGGGTGCTGTTTGCTCGGCCCCTGCCCGCGGCCCATTACCGGCTCGGCCCGATCTCTTTGCGCCGCGCGCTACAAGTGCTCGCTGGCCCCGCCTGGCAACTCACGACCGACGAAGTCAGCCGTTCGGTCTGCTTCGAACAGCAGAAAACGGAGGCCGGCGTCGCGCGGGTCACACCCGTCTTGCCCCATCAGTCGGAGGCACGGCCATGAAAGCCTCAACGTTTCAAACCCTTATTGTCGGGCTTCTTTGCCTGGCAATTGCCGGCCTGAGCGGTGGTTTGTATAACCAGTATCAACGCGTGGCCGAACTGCAGAGCACGAACACGCAATACCGACAAACCCTGGACTCCCTGCAACATGATTTAAGCGCCCTCAAGGACGCCCAGGAGAAACTGCAGTACGCGCTGAAAGACCTGAAGCAGATGGTCGATACTGGTGAGCAACAGGCCAATACCCTCGATCCGATGTTGGATCAGTGGGCGCAAGAGATACAGGAACTGCGCGATGGTCTCGCAGCCCGCGCCACCCAGGCAGACCTGACAGCGCTGCGCGCACGCATTGAACAGGTCGAGCAGCAGCTCCTGGACCTCAGGACAAAGCCATTCCCTCCACCGCCGACACCTTCTGCGACCAAACCGAAAAAGACCGCTCGCCCCAAACCCACCCCGCTCTCGCCACCGTTTTCAGTATTAAGTGTCGAGTCTCGCGGGGGTGAGCGCTTTCTGGCGGTCGCACCTCATGACAGTCGCTCGCTCACGGATGTCCGGCTGCTACATAGCGGTGAGCAGCAAGGGGCTTGGCGCCTGAAAATACTGGAGCCGAACTCAGCCATCTTCGCGGTGGCCGCTCAGCCAGATCAGACCGTGCTCCTCCCTTGAGAAGTGATCATGAACAGAGCGCTACTGCCCACCGTTGTCTGTCTCGCTTCGTTACTGGCCATGGGCGCTGCGATGGGCAACCCCGTCACGACACAGTCACGGACCCAGGACACGCAGTCTGCTCCGTTGGGGCGCTCTGACGCTGAACAGGCGGCGAGCTGGGGTCTGACGGAGCAGGAGTGGACGCGCTTTGAACAGATCCAAGCCGGCCCGCGCGGTTTCTGGAGCCCGAACCTCGATCCGTTGACCGCACTCGGGGTCGAGGCCCAGACCGACCAAGAGCGCCAGCGCTATGCCGAATTACAGGTAGCGCTGGAAGCTAAACGCGCCGAGCGCGAGTTTGCTTACCAAAACGCTTACACCGCGGCCTGGGCCAAGCTGTTTCCCGGGCTGCTGCCGATCCAGGGCATGGCGTCCCCGCCCCCTGCCAGCTCATCGGTCATGCCGCGCCAGGCCCTGTTTGTGGAGGACCAATGCCCAGAGTGCACCGCCGAAGCGCAGCGTCTGCAAAGCAGCGACACGGCGTTCGATATCTATCTGGTGGGCAGCCAAGGCCAGGATGAACGCATCCGTAGCTGGGCTCGGCAAGCGGACATCGATCCGGCGAAGGTCCAACGCCAGCAGATCACCCTGAACCATGACCGTGGTCGTTGGTTCAGCTTGGGTGCCCCGGGGCCGTTGCCTGCCACATTTCAACAGGTGAATGGACAATGGCAACGCCTCGACTGAGTGGTATTGCGCTCATGCTGACAATGCTCGCCGTCCAGGCTGACGAACTTCCGCCTCCTGCCTACCAACTGGCGGCGCATGACGCCGACATCCCTTCTATGGTGCTGTTCGCGATTGCCCTGCAGGAGAGTGGTATCCGCGTCCGTGGTCGACTGCGGCCCTGGCCCTGGACCCTGAACATCGCCGGAACACCCTACCGCTTCGCCACTCGCCAGGCCGCCTGTCACGCCTTGCTTCAGGCACTCGCCCGACATGACGCCAAGCGGGTCGATGCCGGTCTCGGGCAAACCAACCTGGGTTACCACGGACAACGTTTTTCCAGCCCTTGCGAAGCCCTTGATCCCTACCGAAATCTCGCCGTGACCGCCGCGCTGCTGCAGGAGCATCACGATGCCACCGGTGATTGGGTGTTGGCTGCCGGGCGCTATCACCGTCCGGCAGGAGGCACGCCAGCAGCACGCTACCGTGCTGGCTTTTCCCAGAGACTCGAACAGCTGCTGATTTCCTTTGAACAGGGCACACCACCATGAAGCGAATCCCCATTGTCTGTTATTGCATCCTGCTCTTGGCACCTTTCGCCCAGCCGGAACTGACCGTTGCCGAGGATCAGCCTAGCGACTTCACCCGCCCCCATTTTCAAGTTTCCAGGCCGCCAATAAACAACAAGACCCAGCCTGATCGGGCCATGCATGCGGACCTGTCCACGTTTGCCGATGAAGCCTGGATACTGCCCATCCGCAGCTCCCACTTGAGCCCCGGCCAGATCACATCTCGCGCCCTGAACATGCCGGGCTTGCGGCCATTTTTTCTGGTCGGTGACGATCCCCAGTCGCTGACTTGGCTGCGTCAACGCGCGGCTGAACTGCAGGAAATGGGCGCGGCTGGCCTCGCCGTCGAAGTGGCCGATAATGAAGCCCTGGCCCGGATTCGAGCAGCCGCTCCAGGCATCACCATCCTGCCGGTCAATGGCAACGACATCGCTACCCGCCTGCAGATCGAGCACTACCCCATCTTGATCACCGCCACCTCACTGGAACAATGAGTCCGAGCCATGGCCGAGCATGCGATGGAGTCCAAGCTCCGGCCAGCAGTGGAGCTGTACACCGTAGCGATCTGCATCGCCGCCGCGGTGTTGTGCGTGTACTCTCCCTGGGCCGTGGCCCTGTCACCCGAGATCGGGCAGGTTGCGGCGCTGGCCTATGCCCTGTTCGGCCTGATCCGCCTGCGACAAGCCTGGGAGGTGTTACGCTATCGACGCAATATCCGCCGGCTGCCCCGCTACGAACTAACCAGTCGCCAGATTCCGGTCAGCCGAAAGCGTCTGTTCATGGGGCGCGGCTTTCGCTGGACTCGCCTGCACACCCAGCGCTTGGTCGAAGCCCAAGACCCGGCGGTCGCTCACTATGTCGACCAACCGACCAGTTACCGCCTGGCCCGTGGACTCGAACGGCGCCTAGAACATGCACCGTTTCCGCTCTCGACATTGGCCCGTGTCACCGCCTGGGATAGCGCGTTCAATCCGTTGCGCCCTTTACCCCCGGTCGGAGGTTCGCCGCTGTTGCATGGGGTCGAACCCGATGAAACGGAAGTCAGTCTGCCGCTGGGCGAACGGGTGGGACATACCCTCGTGCTGGGCACTACCCGTGTTGGGAAGACCCGGCTCGCCGAGGTGTACATCACCCAGGACATTCACCGCGTCGAACATGAGGTGGTCATCGTCTTCGACCCGAAGGGTGATGCCGACCTGCTCAAGCGCATGTACGTCGAAGCCAAACGCGCCGGGCGGGAAAAGGAATTCTATGTTTTTCATTTGGGCTGGCCTGAGATCTCCGCGCGCTACAACGCCGTGGGACGTTTCGGGCGCATTTCGGAGGTAGCATCGCGTATCGCCGGGCAACTCAGTGGCGAAGGCAACTCCGCAGCCTTTCGCGAGTTCGCCTGGCGCTTCGTCAACATCATTGCCCGGGCCCTGATCGAACTGGGTCGACGTCCGGACTATCTGCAAATCCAGCGACATGTGGTCAACATCGACGCCCTATTCATCGAATACGCCCAGCAGTTTTTCGCCAAGACCGACTTGAAGGCGTGGGAAGTGATCGTCCAACTGGAAGGCAAGCTCACCGAGAAGAACATCCCCCGGCATATGATCGGGCGCGAAAAACGTGTGGTGGCCATCGAGCAGTACCTGACGGTGAAGCGGGTATTTGATCCGGTAATGGACGGACTGCGTTCGGCGGTACGATATGACCGTACTTACTTCGACAAAATCGTTGCGTCGCTACTGCCGCTGCTGGAGAAACTCACCACCGGCAAGACCGCCCAGTTACTGGCCCCTAACTACACCGATTTAGATGACCCGCGGCCAATCTTCGACTGGATGCAGATCATCCGAAAACGCGGCATCGTCTACGTCGGTCTGGATGCGCTGACCGACGCCGAGGTGGCCGCCGCTGTTGGCAACTCTATGTTCGCCGACTTGGTCTCGGTCGCCGGGCACATATACAAACACGGCATCGACCATGGCCTGCCCCAATCGGGTAACAACAGTGACAAGTTGCCGATCAACCTCCACGCCGATGAGTTCAACGAGTTGATGGGGGATGAGTTCATTCCGCTGATTAATAAGGGCGGCGGTGCCGGTATCCAGGTAACCGCCTACACCCAGACTCTCAGCGATATCGAAGCACGTATTGGCAACCGCGCCAAAGCTGGCCAGGTGATTGGCAACTTCAATACCCTGCAGATGCTCCGCGTGCGCGAAACCGCCACCGCGGAACTACTCACCCAGCAGTTGCCCAAGGTTAACGTGCTGACCAAGACCCTGGTGTCGGGTGCCACCGATACCTCCGATCCTGAGGCCAACACGGACTTCACCTCGTCCTCACAGGACCGTGTCAGCAGCACTAGTGTGCCGCTGATCGAGCCTGCTCATATCGTCAGTTTGCCCAAAGGGCAAATGTTCTCCTTCCAGGCCGGTGGGCAGCTCTGGAAAGTCCGCATGCCGTTGCCAAAACCCTCCAACGACGACGCTATGTCCAAGGATCTGCAGGAACTCACTCAACGGATGCGGGCGGCCTACAACGCGCAGGCGGGGCAGTGGTGGATCGCAAGCGGTGGCGGCCCGACGCTCGACTTCGATCCAGATCGGGTTACGCCTCCACGCACTTCTTCAGCGGTGGTTGCAAGTGTTCCTGCTCAGGAGGCCCCATGACACCGTCGGCCCTGCAGTGCATCTCGCGGAGTCAAGAAGGATGACTTCAGCTCAGAACCCTACACCGCAACCCATCCAGCGCCCAGGGCTAATCGTCTCGGCGATTAACCTGGTCCTGCACGTCATCGGTTTGCTGATCGCCTCGTTGCTGTTCTCGATTCTGATCGAGTGGGCCGGTCTGCTGCTGTTCTGGGGTGATCAAGGCCGGCGACACAGTCAGGCGATGCTGAGCAGCGAACTGGGCTGGCTCAGTGAGCACTTCACATCCTCACTGATTATCCAACAGCCTGGACAGACGATTGTCCAGTGGCTGGATTTCCTCCAGCAGTGGTTACTGGACAAGACCGGTTTTACGGATTTCGCCCAGCAGGCGCGGGCGTCGGGCCAGGACAACGGCTTCTGGAGCGGGCTCAATCAGCTGTATGTGAGCATCGAGGATTTTGTACTGGCGGCGGTGTATGTCACTTTCACTTTCGTGGTGCGTCTGACCATTCTGGTCTTGGCGACCCCCCTGCTTCTGCTGGCCATGTTCACCGGCTTCATCGATGGTTTGATGCGCCGCGACCTGCGTAAATTCGGCGCTGGGCGCGAAAGCAGCTTTGTCTATCATCGGGCCAAGCGAGCGGTCATCCCACTGCTGATCGTGCCCTGGATCCTTTACCTGTCCCTACCCTTTTCGCTCAACCCAATGGCGGTATTTCTGCCTTGCGCCGTGATGCTCGGGGTCGCCATGGCCATCACGACGGCGACATTCAAAAAATATCTCTGAGTGCGACACGAATGCTTATCTGCGGAAGTGTTCAGGAGGCTAGCTCATGAGAGGCCCAAGCTCCCAGTCGTAAGGAGCCGCCAGTCCCGCGTTAGTGGAGAACCCTCACGGGTGTTTGGCTTCGAGAGGAGTTTGATCATGGCATTGGTTGGTAGACGAGATGGGCGCAATTTTGGCTATGGCCGACAACTGAGTTATGCCGGACCGCAAGCCTTGCGCGATCTTTTTGGCGGCGGGCATTACGCCACGGTCAAGGCGCACAGTGATCGCTGGCAGGCGTTCGTCCGCTGGTGTCGTTCGGAGGATGGGCCGGGGTTTAACGATGCGCGACAGATAGATCGGCAGACCTTGCTGGACTACGCAGGGCATCTGCGCCAACAAGTTGAACAAGGCGCTATCGGCATCGCCACCGCGCAAAACCGGTTGTCCAGCGTGAACCGGACTATGGCGGCGCTTCGCGGCGATCAGTCTGTGGCGGTGCCGAGCCCGAGTAAGGTCTTGGGAATGCGGCGTACCAATGTTCTTCGCTCGACGCCGCAAGGCCAAGACCATGAGCAGGTGAAGCGGATCGTCGACGTGCTCTGCGAACACCAAATGCCGCGCGCGGCGGCCATCGTTCAGTTGGCGCGAGCCACCGGCATGCGCTTGCGCGAGGCCATTTTGGCCGACCTACCGCGCCTAAAACATGAGACCGAACACTACGGCAAAATCAACATCCGAGATGGCATCCAAGGTGGCCGCTCACGTGCGTCGGCGCTTCGTTGTATTACGGTAAATGATCCTATTCGTGACGCGCTGAAATTTGCCGAACAGGTTTCACCCAACGGTAGCCGCAATCTGCTTGCACCGAACGAAAGCTATGTCGATTTACAACGGCAAATCGTCCGCCCCGCACGAGAGATCCTCCATTCGCACAACCTCAAAGGCTTCCACGAGCTTCGGGCCGCCTATGCGTGCGAACGCTATGAGCAGAGCACTCATCATCTTGCGCCCATCAACGGTGGCCGTTGCTACCAACTCGACCGACGCCTAGATCAGGATGCCCGAGTGCAAATCAGCTACGAGTTGGGACTCGGCCGTATCGACCTGTTATCGACTTACATTGGTGGTCGAACATGAGTAAGCCATTCGATATGAAGCCGTTGCTACTGCTCGCGAACATAGTCCGACATGATCGGATCGGCCGTGACGTGTGAATTGTGCTGGTGGATCTTTGGGAATGGCATGGTCTTTTCCTTTGTGCCACTACATGTAGTGGTAGATCAGCTAGCCAGCGACACCATATGTACGAACGCCGCTTTTTTTCGTTGTTCGTGGAGCTAGTGATGGAGGGGGTTGACTTATCGCCCTGGGCGACATCAGCCAGCACGCCCATAGGCGCGGAAGCCGCTTTTTCTCGATCACGTGGAGACGTCGCTGGAGACTTGGAAAACCATCTGCATTGCTGCTTTTTGAGCAGCCCGAGTATGCGCGGTTGCGTCTGCCAGTAGGTGCGCGTGAAAGCGGCTCAAGGCATCAACGAACTCTGTCGAGAGCCAGTGGTAGTCCACGATCACTACTTGGCTCCGAGTAATACCATGCGCCGTCAGTACGGGATTGAGCATGCTTTCATCCGGTTGTGATTCGCCGACAACGTAATAGGCAAGCTTCGCTCTACCATCCCTGTAGAGGTCGGACTCAGCTGCTCCGGTATGAAGGAGGCCGCATCTTGCCGCCCACAGGTCCTCAGCGTTGAAGTCGAAAGTGTTGCCATTGAACAGAAATCGGTTCACCCAATCCTTAAAGCCTCGGCCGCCAGGCTCGCCTGCTGCGTTCAGCCAGGACATGTGGTCGATCGCCGAATAAATTAAGGTAATTGCATGGGTATGGTGCCCCGCCTCCATCAGCGTGGTGATTGCTGAAAGGTTGGAGCTGAAGGTGCTGAAGATTCTTCTATCAAGCTGGGTCATAGTCGTACTCATGGCAGTGTTTTTTTCGTGTCAGTTTCCTAGGCGCGAAAACTGCGCCCTGGTACTGCCCCCAATTAAGGGGTGGGGTGTTCGCCGCTGCCTACGGCTGCGGCCGGGGCATTTCCTCAACCTTTTTGCTCGGGGCGTTCAACCGGGGTAGCAGTAGCCGTCAGCATGCGGCTGGTCGGCATCCGAATACGCCGGGCACTGCCCATTCTGTGGGCGCACGCCATCTGGTTGGCCATCCCCGGTGACATCCCGACCGCCGTAGCCATCGCACCCAGCGAGCGCACGCTGAGACAGACCGCGCCTAAGGTTTGAACGGTAGTTGGTTTCTTCACGGTTTTCCTTCGAGAACTCGCACAGGCTTCCCAACCTCGCGCTCAATCGCAGCTAGGTGTCCCTTTTGACGGTCAACAATATGAAGCTCAACTAGCCGGATCAGCTTACGTAGCTCGTAAAGACGATCAAAAGGAAAAGAGATTTCGTACTGCAGGTGAAGCACAAGCTCTCCTGGCGCTTGCTCCTCACGAACTGTCACCGACTCAAACTCGTTTTCGTCATTGTGCGCAACGTAGGTATGGCGCAATTCCATGATTTTTTTGTGTTGTTCCAGACACGCCTCCTCAGCTTTAAAAATCGAGGAAGCTTCAAGCTTATTCCGACCTTTCCCAGTACTGACAAAGCATTTCGCATACGAGTTGAGCGCGCTTTTGAAGTGTCCTAAGAACTCTAGGATCGGGATGTATGAATTCCAGAGATGAGGATGGCCAAGCTCTTCTGCTTTGCCGATGTAGTAGCTGGCTTCGTGAATCTGCCGCATCAGATGGATCTGACCCTTATAGCTGCTCAGCGCACTCATAGAGATTTTCCGTTATCCGATCACGGGTAAGCTAGCGTCAGATGCGTTTGGAAAAACCAGTAACTGTCTTTGCAGGTGCGGTTTCGAAAGCAGTTGAGCGGTCATGGGCCTCGATTACAAAGGCGCGCATATACTGTTTTACCAACGGCTTCAGGCGCTCGTAAGCTTTGTCGAGGTCGAGGAGCTCGGCGTTTTTAACCCATACCGGATACTTGTTCGCCAGATCCGCGTCAGCCTTTGACCCGGCGTGTTTGATCAGGTTGTTGAGCATTCTCAACTCATCCACCGCCTCGAAGCCTACGAGCTTGGAACCGTCAATTTCTAACTGGGGTACGCCAAGAAGAATTTTACCGATCTTCTTTTGGCCGATATCTGGAAACGTTGATCCAAGCACACGCTTTATGTGTGTCTCGACTTGTCGATATAGACCACTGATCGCGAGTGCATGACCGAGCTTCTTAGCTTCACCTAGTTGGTAAAAATCATCCTCGAGGAAAGACTGGTAGGCCTCCATTTCGCCTTCGTTCTCGAAGCTATCCGCGCTCAATCCTTCATACTGTTCACGAAGGTGTTTCTCGCTCTGACTTGCAGCAGAGTGCAGCAGCGAGTGGAATTCATCCAGCACGTCAAAACTGTGTAAAAGATGGATGGTCCTCAGGCTCCGCCCGAAGCTGAAAGATTTTTTTGGTGTGGTGCTCATATCTGTTCCCTGCTCGATCATGAGGGCCGAAAGCACCCTGTTCCTATTGCAAAGCCCGCAACAGAGGCGGGCTGATGGCACAGCGATTTTCCTAGTTCAATTCATCATCAGCCGAGGAGGAAGCTCTACAAGTGCGTCCATCGCGTGGATGAGACATGCTCCATGAATGAAATGGATAAGCCCGGCATCTTGTCCGGCTCTGATGACTACACCGGCGAACAAATGAGGGTCACCTGATATGAAGACGGGTGATCCACTCAAACCATCAATATCATCCACATGACCAAAATCAGTACGCATCGTAATCACTGCGTCAGTGAGCTCCCCCACCAAGGGGCCACTGAACGCTGCCAAGTCAGCCACAAATCGTTTCGTATCGTAGTGAAATTCTCTTCGACATTGCGGGTACCCGACAGCCAGAAACACTGAATCCTTTTTGAAATCCTCGGCCGGAACTATGAAGGAATTCAAATCTAACGCGCTCATCAAAGCTGGGGGATTGCTGGCCATTATCTGACTATCGACCCGGAGAACCTTCAGATCACTACGCTCTTCAGGGCCAAAAACGGCTTCATAGTCGAACGGCAGCGCCCAATCATACCCTGGGATAAATATGCGAAAATTCTCAATCGTAATCCCCATATTTTCCCAAGAGTGACGAGCACAAACTACGAAAACCTGACCCCTATACTGGCAGATAAAGGCTGTCCCACTGCCGATGAACTGGTAATAGTCATCGTCGCACGCAATCGTTATTGGCCTAATAAAAGTCTTCATCGCTGAGCCGAATGTCATCGCAGCTTTTTCCCCATGCTGCCGTGTCTTGGTTTGAGACCAGCTTTTGCAACACTCAAGAAAGAAAGTCCTTGGTTGGGCGGTCCTTACTGGAGCGGCGCAGATGCTCGTGACGCTTTGAAACCGCCTGTAGATAACATTGATCGCAACAGGCGTCTTTAGCTGCACTGGCTATGGCCGGACTGTTCCGCATCGAGTATCGGCCACAGACGCAGCGGCATACCCAGCGACCTTTTCGGTCAGCTGAGAGGCCTAAAACCGTAAAGCGTCCGAAGCGCTCCCCGGTGTAATTCTTAAACGAAGGGTTTGCCCGAGCTGCATCAGGTATTGGTTTAACTGCCAGTGGTAGGTCGGAGTCCAGACTGGTTTCATTTGCCTGGTATTCAAATTGCTCCCCCTCGCGACAACCCGCGCTGCTACCGCGTCAATGGGCTTCTCATTGCCTGCTTTCATTGGTATTTCCTATGCGATTACGCTGGCTGCTCGACCAACTCGAAAACAAGTCCGTCCTTACGGGTCAACGTTAAGCTATCCACATGACCTGCGATGTGATCCGGGTATTTTGGGGAACCGTCAGGTAGGTTGACGCGGTAGCGGAATGTCCCATCAGCTTCAACATCACCAACATGGTGAGAGCCGCCTTCATAAAAGCAGTTGTCCTGAAGAAAACCATCACTGAACTGTTGGCTTCCGACTGGGCGTAAGCGATATATCTTCCCGGCTTCCATGGCTTGAGTCATTAGGTAGTCCCTCGATTAGCGGACGCGAAAATTGGCGTCCTTCTACTGACCCGGCCCAGCATGGGCTGGGCTTGGGCGTTCCTGCGACTTTTTCCGTGGCTCGTTGAATTGGTGGTTGACGGAGTGATTTGTCGCCCTGGATGGCCAGGACTTAGGCGTACTTGGGCAACTTTTCCTTGCGGCCTGAGTTAAGCATCGTCCTGGTACAAATCAGGGTCGAGGTAGAACAGATACGGGCCTAGCGATTTCAGATCTCCATTGCCGCTCGCTATCTCATCAAGAATCTCGTCGGCGGCATAGTCACTCATGCGTGCCATCCCTTCGATTTCCTGGCGTTGGTACGCCCGATCAATCCCCGGTAAGCTCCGACGATAGTGCGAAAGATGCGCGAGGGTGCCGGCGAGGATGATCGCCTGGGCGCAGCCATCTGCTGATAACCCAAGCTTCTCAGCAGCATGGAGGATTGCCATCGCGTTGCGCTCGATGGTCCCAGCAAGGCGGTGACGCGGCAATGACCCGTTTAACACCAGCTTTCGAGCGGCACCGAGAACATAAGGCAGGGATGGGGCAGTCTTGTGGTGCAAGGCATACCACTCGCCGACCTGCCGCATCTGGTCTTCACTGGCGCCAGTTTCAGCCAACGGCGCCGACCACATGTCGAATGCGCTCTTGGGGACCTGTTCCTCCTCAGGGAAGCTGCTCAGGCAGGCTGCGAACGCTTTCACCAGTTGGTAACCAGCCAAGCTCACGGGCTCATCGAAGATATTCAATTGGTGGTCCTCACTTCACAAGTTCGGTATTTCGGAAAACCCGGGGGCGCTTCTAATGGCTCAGCCCGCACGACGGCGGGCTTGTGGGTGCTCGATCTTTTCCTTCCTTTTCACTTGGGATGCCACTGACCAAGGCCACCAATGTATATCTGGGGCGGGTAGGCGTGGCCAACATCACTTCTGGCACCATGTTCAGGTTCATAAGTCGCTGGGGCAACCTTTCGCCGGCAGGTATGTGTGTAGTGGTCTAATGAAACCGGACACCCATTTAGGCGAGAATGCTCGCCAGATCGAGGTGTCAGATGACCAAACAACGCCGCTCCTTTACTCCTG